>JAEWGL010000216.1 GCA_023388335.1 Pseudomonadota bacterium
GCCCAGCCCGCTGGGCTGCGCTGTCGCGCAGAGAACATACCTCTGGATGCACCTCAACCTGTGGGAGCGGGCTTGCCCGCGAAGGGCTGCAGAGCAGCCCCAAGGAAGGTGATGAATCGTTAACCGATTGGCATTAGTCTTCGGGTCGCCTTTTCAGTCCAGCGAGCTCAGCCAGTAGGCAGGCCCTGCCGCTGATGCCGCCCTGACAGCATTTTCATGAAGCAAACGCAAATCCCTCTTATTCATATCCCCCTAGCCTGCTAAGCTTGCACGCCGGTTTTTTGCTCAAACCCAGGATTCTTGATGTCCTTGCTCCGTCTTAGCCCTTTGCTCCTGGCCTTGGCCCTGGCTGCCTGTGATGACGCCCCGCGTTTTACCCAGGCCGAGCCCGGCGAGGCGCTTTCAGGCGGCAAGGCAACGGTGCAGCGGCATGACCGCAACGCGTTCTCCATGCCCTCGGCCAACCTGAGCCCCGAACGGCGCCTGGACTTCAGCGTGGGCAACAGCTTCTTCCGCAACCCTTGGGTGATCGCCCCGTCGACCACCACCGCGCGCGATGGCCTCGGCCCGCTGTTCAACACCAACGCCTGCCAGAACTGCCATATCCGCGATGGCCGCGGCCACCCGCCCGCACCCGGTGCCAGCAATGCCGTGTCGATGCTGGTGCGCCTGTCGATTCCCGACCAGCCGGCGTATGCCAAGGTCATCGAGCAACTGGGGATCGTCCCGGAGCCGGTGTACGGCAGCCAGTTGCAGGACATGGCCATCCCCGGCGTGGCGCCGGAGGGCAAGGTGCGAGTCGAGTACAGTGCAAAGACGGTTACCTTCAAGGACGGCACCCAGATCGAACTGCGCCGTCCACGGTTGCAAATCACCCAGCTCGGCTACGGACCGATGCACCCTGACACGCGATTTTCCGCACGCGTGGCGCCCCCAATGATCGGCCTCGGCCTGCTCGAAGCCATCCCAGAGGCCGCGATCCTGGCCAACGCCGACCCGGACGATGGCAACGGCGACGGCATTCGCGGGCGCCCCAATCGGGTTTGGGACGATGCTCTGGGCAAGACTGTGCTCGGCCGTTTCGGCTGGAAGGCCGGGCAACCGAACATCAACCAGCAGAACGTCCACGCCCTCTCCGGCGACATGGGCCTGACCACCACCTTGCGGCCGGTGGACGACTGTACCGCGTCCCAGCTTGATTGCCTCGGCGCACCCAACGGTGACGGCGCCGCGGGCGAGAAGGAGGTGAGCGACAATATCCTGCGCCTGGTGTCGTTCTACACCCGCAACCTCGGCGTGCCCTCGCGGCGCGACGTCGATGCGCCCCAGGTGCTGGCCGGCAAGAACCTGTTCTTCCAGGCCGGCTGCCAGGGCTGCCACACCCCGCAGTTCACCACGGCGGCCGATGCCGCCGAGCCGGAGCTGGCGAACCAGCTCATTCGTCCCTACAGTGACCTGCTGTTGCACGACATGGGCCCGGGCCTGGCCGACAACCGCAGCGAATTCGCCGCCGGTGGCCAGGACTGGCGCACCCCGCCGCTGTGGGGCATCGGCCTGACCGGCAGCGTCAGCGGCCACACCCAGTTCCTGCATGACGGGCGCGCCCGCAACCTGCTCGAAGCCGTGCTCTGGCACGGTGGTGAAGCGCAGGCGGCGCGCCAGCATGTTCTTACCTTCAATGCCGAGCAGCGCGCCGCGTTGCTGGCTTTCCTGAACTCTCTATAAAGCGCAAGGAGCCGGGCATGTTCCGACCCAAACTGTTGTTCACCAGCCTCGCCGCACTCGCCCTCGGCGCCTGCTCGCCGCAGGATCCACAGGCTGTGACCTCCGCCGCCATCGCCAAGCAGGTGATCCTGCCGACCTACAGCCGTTGGGTCGCGGCCGACCGGCAACTGGCCGCCAGTGCTCTGGCCTTCTGTGAAGGCAAGCAGACCCTGGACGCGGCCCGTGACGATTTCCTCGCCGCGCAAAAGGCCTGGGCCGAGCTGCAGCCACTGCTGGTCGGCCCGCTGGCCGAGGGCAACCGCGCCTGGCAGGTACAGTTCTGGCCCGACAAGAAGAACCTGGTCGGCCGCCAGGTCGAGCAACTGGTCAAGGGCGACAAGCCAGTCGATGCCCAGACCCTGGGCAAGTCCAGCGTCGTGGTGCGTGGCCTGTCGGCCTACGAGTACATCCTCTTCGACAGCAAGCCGGACGTCGCCACGCCTGAGCAGAAGGCCCGCTACTGCCCGCTGCTGGTGGCCATCGGCGAGCACCAGAAGGTTCTTGCCGAGGAGATCCTCAAGGGCTGGAACGACACCGACGGCATGCTGGCGCAGATGACCAAGTTCCCTAACCAGCGCTACGCCGACTCCCACGAGGCGATCGCCGATCTGCTGCGCGCCCAGGTCACGGCCCTCGACACCCTGAAGAAGAAGCTCGGTGCGCCGATGGGCCGCCAGAGCAAGGGTATCCCGCAGCCGCTGCAGGCCGAAGCCTGGCGCAGCCATGCTTCGATCAAGAGCCTGGACGCCAGCCTCAAGGCCGCCCAGGCGGTCTGGGTCGGGGTCGACAACAAGGGCCTGCGCGGCCTGCTGGGCAAGGACCAGGACGCCTTGGCGCAGAAGATCGACGATGCCTACGCCACCTCGATCAAGTTGCTGGCCGACAACCAGAAGCCACTGGGCGAACTGCTGGCCGACGACACTGGCCAGCAGACCCTGAACCAGATCTACGACAGCCTCAACGTGGTCCACCGCCTGCACGAAGGCGAACTGGCCAAAGCGTTGAACATCCAGCTGGGCTTCAATGCCAACGACGGTGACTGATCATGTTGCGACGCCAGGCCATCAAACTCGGTAGCGTATTGCTCAGCGCCTTGACCCTGGGCGGCTGGAGCCTGTTTCGCGGCAAAGGCGGCGAACCCCTGCTGCTCTCGGCGCGCGATGACGGCGACGGCAAGCACTATGCCGTCGGTTACCGCCTGTACGGCAGCCAGGTGTTTGCCACCCAGGTGGGGCAACGCTGCCACGACATCATCAACCACCCGCACCTGCCGATCGCGCTGTTCGTGGCGCGTCGCCCTGGCACCGAGAGCTACCTGCTCGACCTGCGCGACGGGCGCCTGCTCCAGACCATCACCTCGCAGCCGAACCGGCATTTCTACGGCCATGCAGTAATCCACAAGGGCGGCGAGTGGCTGTACGCTACCGAGAACGACACTACCGATCCGGGTCGTGGCGTACTGGGCGTGTACCGCTTCGAAGGCGAGCGCTTGCGATACACCGGCGAGATCTCCACCCACGGCGTAGGCCCGCACCAAGTGTCGTGGATGCCGGATGGCGAAACCCTGGTGGTGGCCAACGGCGGTATTCGTACCGAGGCCGAAAGCCGTGTCGAGATGAACCTCGACGCCATGGAGCCGAGCCTGGTACTGATGCAGCGCGATGGCACGCTGCTGAGCAAGGAAACCCTCGATCAGCAGATGAACAGCGTGCGCCATCTGGCGATTGGTGCCGATGGCACCATCGTCGCCGGCCAGCAGTTCATGGGGGGCGCCGAGGAAACCGCGCAGTTGGTGGCGATCAAGCGACCGGGGCAACCGTTCCAGGCATTCCCGGTGCCTGAGCAGCAGTTGCATTCGATGGCCCACTACACCGCCAGCGTCGCCATCCACAGCGACCTGCGCCTGGTGGCACTGACCGCGCCGCGGGCCAATCGTCTGTTCATCTGGGACCTGGACAGCGCCGAGGTCCGCCTCGACGCCCCAATGCCCGACTGTGCCGGCGTCGGCGCCGTGGCTGATGGCTTCGTCGTCACCTCCGGCCAAGGACGCTGCCGCTTCTACGATTGCCGTAAAAGCCAATTGATCGGCCAGCCACTGCAGTTGCCCTCGGGGTTATGGGATAACCACCTGCATCTGGTCTGATCCTTCCTGGTTGCCTGAACCCGTCCATTCGCCGCACTGACGTGCGTGCGAATGGGTCGGCACGCAGGCCTGCGCCTCGGGCTTCCCTGTTATCAGAAAAACAGGCAATACTCTCTGCACCCGCACAGGGGCAGGATCGCCCGCAGTCGTGCCATACCAACAACAAACCTGTATCCAAGGAACCGGACTATGCTGCGCCGCCGCATGCTGATCATGTTGGCTGTCGTCCTGTTGATCGTGCTCATACTGGGAGGCTACAAGGGCTTTTCCATCTACCGGCAGATCCAGGTGTTCTCGGCCCCCAAGCCACCGATCAGCGTTGCCGCCGCGCTCGCCAGCGAACGCAGCTGGCAGGAACGCCTGCCGGCAGTGGGCAGCCTCAAGGCCTTGCAAGGGGTCGAGCTGAGCCTGGAGATCGCTGGCACGGTCAGGGCCTTGCATTTCACCTCCGGCCAGCAGGTCAAGGCCGGGCAATTGCTGCTGCAACTGGACAGCGGCGAGGAAACCGCGTTATTGGGCACCGCCCAGGCCGACCTGGGCCTGGCCAAGGTCGACTTCGCCCGCGCCAGCCAACTGGTCGGTATTCAGGCCATCTCGCGCGGCGAATACGACCGCCTGCGGGCACAACTCCAGCGCAACCAGGCCGTGGTCGACCAGCTCAAGGCGTCGCTGGCCAAGAAGAGCATCAATGCACCCTTCAGCGGCACCATTGGCATCCGCCAGGTGGACATCGGCGACTACCTGGCCAGTGGCACGGTGATCGCTACGCTGCAGGACCTGAGCAGCCTCTACGTCGATTTCAATGTCGCCGAACAGGCCTTGCCGCGCCTGAGCCTGGGCCAGCAGGTACAGGTCGAGGTGGCGGCCTATCCTGGCCAGCGCTTCCCGGCCACCCTCAGCGCCATCAATCCCAAGGTCGAGGAAAGCACCCGTAACCTGCTGGTGCGCGCCACCCTGGCCAACCCCGACGGCAAGCTGCTGCCAGGCATGTTCGCCAGCCTCCAGGTGCTGCTGCCCGATCCCAAGCCCCAGGTGGTGGTGCCGGAAAGCGCGGTCACCTACACGCTTTATGGTAACTCCGTGTATGTCGTGGCCCCGAAAAAAGACGAGGATGGCCAGCCCCTGCCGGACCACCAAGATCACCCACAGCTGATGGCCGACAGCCGCACCGTGGAAACCGGCGAGCGCCGCGATGGCCTGGTGGTGATTCACAAAGGCCTCAAGCCGGGCGAGCAAGTCGTCACCGCCGGGCAGCTGAAACTGACCCAGGGCGCGGCGATCCGCATCAGCCCCGACAAGGCCCTGGAACGCGACGCCCATAGCGCCCAGCGCACCGACTGAGCCTGGAGGCGCCGATGGCCTTTACCGATCCCTTCATCCGCCGGCCAGTATTGGCCACCGTGGTCAGCTTGCTGATCGTTCTGCTCGGCTTCCAGGCCTGGAGCAAGCTGCAGATCCGCCAGTACCCGCAGATGGAAAACGCGCTGATCACGGTCACCACCGCCTATCCCGGAGCCAACGCCGAGACCATCCAGGGCTACATCACCCAGCCGCTGCAACAGAGCCTGGCCAGCGCCGAAGGCATCGACTACATGACCTCGGTGAGCCGGCAGAACTTTTCGGTCATCTCCATCTATGCGCGCATCGGTGCCGACAGCGACCGTCTGTTCACCGAGCTGCTGGCCAAGGCCAACGAGGTGCGCAACCAATTGCCGCAGGATTCCGAAGACCCGGTGCTGAGCAAAGAGTCCGCCGATGCCTCGGCACTGATGTACATCAGCTTCTACAGCGACGAGATGAGCAACCCGCAGATCACCGACTACCTGTCCCGGGTGATCCAGCCCAAGCTGGCCACCCTGCCGGGCATGGCCGAAGCCCAGATCCTCGGCAACCAGGTGTTCGCCATGCGCATCTGGATCGATCCGGTAAAGCTGGCGGGTTATGGTCTGAGCGCCCTGGATGTGACCGATGCGGTGCGTCGCTACAATTTTCTGTCCGCGGCCGGCGAGGTCAAGGGCGAGTACGTGGTGACCAGCATCAACGCCAGCACCGAGCTCAAGTCCGCCGAAGCCTTTGCCGCCCTGCCGCTCAAGACCGAGGGTGACAGCCGGGTCTTGCTGGGCGACGTGGCCAGGGTGCAGATGGGCGCGGAAAACTACGACACGGTCAGCTCCTTCGACGGTACGCCCTCGGTGTACATCGGCATCAAGGCCACCCCCGCGGCCAACCCGCTGGAAGTGATCAAGGAAGTGCGGGGGATCATGCCGGCGCTTGAAAGCCAGCTGCCTTCCAACCTCAAGGTGTCGATCGCCTACGACGCCACCCTGTTCATCCAGGCGTCGATCGACGAGGTGATCAAGACCCTGGTCGAAGCCGTGCTGATCGTCATCGTCGTGGTGTTCCTGTTCCTCGGCGCCTTGCGCTCGGTGCTGATCCCGGTGGTGACTATCCCGCTGTCGATGATCGGCGTGCTGTTCTTCATGCAGATGATGGGCTACTCGCTGAACCTGCTGACGCTGCTGGCGATGGTGCTGGCCATCGGCCTGGTGGTGGATGACGCCATCGTCGTGGTCGAGAACATCCACCGGCATATCGAGGAAGGCAAGACGCCGTTCGACGCGGCCCTCGAGGGGGCGCGGGAGATCGCCATGCCGGTGGTGTCGATGACCATCACCCTGGCCGCAGTCTACGCACCCATTGGGTTTCTTGAAGGACTTACCGGTGCGCTGTTCAAGGAGTTTGCCCTGACCTTGGCTGGCGCGGTGATCATCTCGGGGGTCGTCGCCCTGACCCTGTCACCGATGATGTGCGCCCTGCTCCTGCGTCCCGAGCAGAACCCCACCGGCCTCGCCCACCGCCTGGACAATCTGTTCGAAAGGCTCAAACGGCGCTATCAGCGCCTGCTGCACGGCACCCTGGACAGCCGCCCGGTGGTGCTGGTATTCGCGGCGCTGGTGCTGTGCCTGATCCCGGTGCTGCTGATGTTCACCCAGAGCGAGCTGGCGCCGGACGAGGACCAAGGGGTGATCTTCATGATGAGCAGCGCCCCACAGCCGACCAACCTCGATTACCTCAATGCCTACACCGATGAATTCACCGCCATTTTCAGGACGTTCCCCGAGTACTATTCGTCGTTCCAGATCAACGGGTTCAACGGCGTGCAGTCAGGGATCGGCGGCTTTCTGCTCAAGCCCTGGAACGAACGCGAGCGTACGCAGATGGAGCTGCTGCCGGCGGTGCAGGCCAAGCTCGAGGAGATCGGCGGCCTGCAGATCTTTGGCTTCAACCTGCCGTCGCTGCCTGGCACAGGCGAAGGCCTGCCCTTCCAGTTCGTGATCAACACCGCGGGCGACTACCCGGCGCTGCTGGAAGTGGCCGAGCGTATCAAGGCGCGCGCCCAGGAGTCGGGCAAGTTCGCCTTCCTGGACATCGACCTGGCGTTCGACAAGCCCGAAGTGGTGGTGGACATCGACCGCGCCAAGGCCGCGCAGATGGGCGTGTCGATGAATGTGCTCGGTGGCACCCTGGCTACCCTGCTGGGCGAGGCGGAGATCAATCGTTTTACCCTCGAAGGGCGCAGCTACAAGGTGATCGCCCAGGTCGAACGCCCCTACCGCGACAACCCCGGCTGGCTGAACAGCTATTACGTGAAGAACGCCCAGGGCCAACTGCTGCCCCTGTCGACACTGATCACCTTGAGCGACCGGGCGCGCCCGCGCCAGCTCAACCAGTTCCAGCAGCTGAACTCGGCGATCATTCAGGGTTTCCCGATCGTCAGCATCGGCGAGGCGCTGGAGACGGTCGACGCCATCGCTCGCGAGGAAGCAACGGAGGGGTTCTCGTTCGATTATGCGGGCGCCGCGCGGCAGTTCGTCCAGGAAGGCAGTGCCCTGTGGGTCACTTTCGGCCTGGCCCTGGCGATCATCTTCCTGGTGCTGGCGGCGCAGTTCGAGAGCTTCCGCGACCCGCTGGTGATCCTGGTGACCGTGCCCTTGTCGATCTGCGGCGCGTTATTGCCGTTGTTCCTGGGCATCTCGAGCATGAACATCTACACCCAGGTCGGCCTGGTGACCTTGATCGGCCTGATCAGCAAGCACGGCATCCTGATCGTCGAGTTCGCCAACCAGCTGCGCGAGCACAAAGGCCTGAGCGCCCGGGAGGCCGTCGAGGAAGCGGCGGCCATTCGCCTGCGACCGGTATTGATGACCACGGCAGCGATGGTCTTCGGCATGGTGCCACTGATCCTCGCCACCGGTGCCGGGGCGGTGAGCCGCTTCGACATCGGCACGGTGATCGCCACCGGCATGTCCATCGGCACGCTGTTCACCCTGTTCGTGCTGCCATGCGTCTATACCTTGTTGGCGCATCGCGAGGGCGTACAAACGGAGCGTCAGGTGGTGCGGTCATGAGCGGCGGCGAACAGGCAAGCCGGCGGCTTCGCCGCCATTCGCGGGCAAGCCCGCTCTCACAGAATCCTGCATACCGCGGATAGTGTGACCGCCTCGGTCCGTGTGGGAGCGGGCTTGTCCGCGAAGGAGCAAGGACAAGCGACAACACGAAGGGCCGCTTCCGGCGTCGAACCGTGTCCAGGTAAACGACGCGGTTTCTGTAGGCTCACCCTTGCGCGCGCAGCCCCTGGCGCATGCCGAAGAGGAATAGTAGCAAGTCGTGGTCCGGCTGGACGCTCACCTGTGGTTTACTCACACGCGGTAACGCGCACTGCTGACTGATTTGCGCCTTGCTGAAGACCACCGGCCGCGGTTGCTCCCAGGCCGCGGCTGCCGCCGTGGCCACTGCCAGCGCGGCGATGAAAAACAAACCTCGAGCTATTTGTAATGTCATTGCTCTAACCCTTTGACAGCGCTGCCAAACGCCATCCGGTAAAAGTAGAGCAGCTTTTGCCATTCTGCTTCGTTGAGTGACGAATGGCGCCGCAGCTGGCGCAAGTCGTTGGCTGCGGCACGATGGCAGCTGATTCGCCGCCGGCATTTTTCCAAGTCAAGCAACGCCACCTCGGCGCGCGCTTGCGGTCCCTTGCCTATCACCTTGACGAATACATGCTTGCCATAAAGGCATCCGTGCTGCCAGTGCCCGCGGTGCATACGTGCCAGGTTCGCTGCCAGGTCCTCGAGTACCCGTTCGTGCAGGGCTTGGTCGAAACGCTCGCGCGCACCATCCTGATACCAGCTGTCGATGTCGACGAAACCGTCCAGGGCCTTGCTCACCAGCAGCGCGCGCCACTGGTGCTCCTCATCACGCTCGACACCGCAATAGACAATGTGCGGCACCCGCACGCCGAGCTGTTCGAAGCTGGTCAACGCATCCAGTTCGCGCAGGACCGTAGGCCGGCCAAACGGGTGCAGCAAGCTACGATAGATATGGCCGATTTGGCGTTTAGCGTAGAGCATCTGGCCCGATGCGTCGGACAGGCGTTGCACGCCGCTTTCACCGCCGCGTCGCTGGTTCGGTTCCTCGACCCACTCCCCTTGCTGCTGCCAGTAGTAGTCGAAATCCGAATCTTGTCTATGAGTTACCGCCATGTACTGCTTACCCCTTGCGCAATAGATATACCCGCCACATCGCATAGAACGGCAGAAAGTCCAGTCGTTCCTGAATCTTGAAGCCAGCTGCAACAAATTCTTCTTCGACTGTAGCCGCCGGTAACACAAACCGGTTCTGATAGTGGTTCTGCTCGACCCTTGCGCTGCGACGCTGTTCGAGCTTCTTGCGCCGCCAAGCCTTGAAATTGCCCTCCACCCACAGCGAAAGGATCACGCTATCGCGACTAACCCTTTGAAATTCCGAAAGAATCGCCTTGCGATGAGCCGCCTCGCCGATGTGATGGAACAACCGCATGCAGAAAATGCTGTCCACGGCGTTGTCCGGCAGGTCGATGGCAAAGGCTGAAGTCTGCAAAGGCCGTACCCGTTCCACTACCTCCGGCGGTTGCGAGGCGCATGCCGTCTCGAGCATGGCCGCGGAGTTGTCGGCGCCGATGATCACACGGTTGTGCTTTTCGGCCAGCAGCGGCCAGAATCGACCAGCGCCGCAAGGCAGGTCAAGCACCAGGCCTGGCTCACCGGCCAGCGCCAGAGCACGGCGGGCCAGTTGTTCGTCACGTTGGTGAGACAAGCGACGAGCCAACCCATTGCGGTGTTTGAGGAAATATTCCTGGGCATGTTGCTGGTCGTACTTTTCGGAAAATTCGAGTTTGATGGAACTACGCATAGGCATCTCCTGACTCCAGAGCGCACACCTTAGGTAGGCGCGCGTAGGAATCAGGTCATACCAATGTGAAAATTCTGTCACTCAATTGCGCAGAAGATTACAGAAAGTCACCCAAAATCAGTGTGCTTCACCCGGGCTGTTGACGGCGCCCTGGCTCAGGTCCACCTGGAAGCGGCAGCCATGGGGCAGCGTCGCGGTCAGGGTCACGCGCCAGCCCTGGTCGTCGCAGATCCGCTGCACCAGCGAAAGGCCCAGGCCCAGGCCTTCGCCACGACGTTCATCACCGCGCACGAACGGTCGGAACATCGCTTCGCGCTGCTCTTCGGGAATACCCACCCCGCTGTCCTCGACGCTGAAGCCATTGGCTTCCAGACTCAGACGGATGTAACCCTCGTCGGTGTAATGCGCGGCGTTGCGCAACAGGTTACCCATCACCGACTGCAAGAAGGTGGCGTTGTACAGCGCCGGACTGGCACTGACCCGACCATCGTAGTACAGGGCCAGGCCCTTCTGCTCGATGGTGTCGCGCCAGACCCCGATCAGGTCGTCGGCCACTTCCCTCAGGGGCGCCCGCGATGCCACCGCGCCTTCGTCGCGCTGGGCCCGGGCGAGCATGAGGAAGGTCTTGACCAGTTCACGCATCTCTTCGGTGGCCCGGGCGATCCGCTCCACCTGGTTGCGCGCCCGGCCATCGAGGGCCGGATTCTCCATAAGCAGTTCGCAGGACGTCGCCAGCACCATCAGCGGCGTGCGCAGCTCGTGGCTGACGTCGCTGGTGAACAGCCGCTCACGGGTCAGGGCGTCACGCAGGCGACCCAGGGTGTCATCGAAGGCCACCGCCAACTGGCCGACCTCGTCGGCGGCATAGTCGGGCGCCAAAGGTGGCGCCAAGCCCAGCAACTGGTCGCGGTGGCGTACCTGGCGGGCCAGGCGGATCACCGGCGCCATCACCCGACGGGCCAGCACCCAACCGAGAAACACCGCCAACGCCAGGCTGAGCACGAAGCCCACCACCACCACGGCGAACAGCACCCGCTCGCGCTCCTCGAAATCGCTTTGATCCTGCAGCAGCACATAACGTCTGCCGTCGACCACCTCGACCATGGCGTGATACGACAGTTGGTCACGGAACACCTCGTGAAACCCAGCGTTCAGGTGACGCAGGTCCTTGGGCAAGGCGAAATCGTCCTGGCCGCCGCTGAAGTAGAACAGCTGGTCGGGCCGCGGCCGATGGCTCCAGTCGCTGACACTGTCCATGCGTAGCAGGCGTTGCAGGTCGCCGCCGAGCACGGCGGAAATCAGCCGTTCCTCGACCAGGTGCACGGTGGCGACGATGCCGAAGGCGAAGGCCCCGGCGACCAGCGCGCTCATCAGCGCGAAGGCGATGATGATGCGCTGGGCAAGGCTCTGCTTAAACTCCATCACGGCCCTCGGCAAGGCGATACCCGACGCCGTGCACGGTATGCAGCAAAGGCTTGTCGAACGGTTTGTCGATCACCTGGCGCAGCTGGTGGACATGGCTGCGCAGGCTGTCGCTGTCCGGGCAGTCATCGCCCCATAGGGCCTCTTCAAGTACTTCACGGCGCAGCACATGCGGGCTCTTCTGCATCAGCACGGCGAGCAGCTTGAGGCCGACCGGGTTGAGCTTGAGCAGGCGGCCCTGGCGGGTGACTTCCAGCGTATCGAGGTCGTAGATCAGGTCGGCGACCTGCAGGGTGCGTCGACCGCCGCCCTGGGCGCGGCGCAGTACCGCCTCGATGCGCGCGGCCAGCTCCGACAGGGCAAAGGGCTTGAGCAAGTAGTCGTCAGCGCCGGAGCGAAAGCCCTGCAGGCGATCGTCGAGCTGGTCGCGGGCGGTCAGCATGATCACCGGCGTATCGCGCCGCGCATCTTCGCGCAGGCGCTTGCACAGGGTGTAGCCGTCGATGCCGGGTAGCATGATGTCCAGCACGATCAGGTCGTAATGTTCGGTCGCGGCCAGGTGCAGGCCGGACAGGCCGTCCTGGGCGCAATCGACGGTGTAGCCTTTCATGCCGAGGTAATCGGCCAGGTTGGCGAGGATATCGCGGTTGTCTTCAACCAATAGAATTCGCATCGAGGTCTCCAGTGCCAGGCTATTGATCAGCGCGGCAGGGCGCAGCTTAAGGCCATATGGCGGACACTGCCAGCCTTGGCTAAAGGTGCAGGGTCTGGGCAGGAGATTGACTATAAAAAAAGCCCCGCACTAGGCGGGGCTTCTTATCGAGCAGCGGGTGAGGCTGGCTTACATCATGCCGCCCATGCCACCCATGCCGCCCATACCGCCCATGTCAGGCATGCCGCCGCCAGCAGAACCTTCTACCGGAGCGTCAGCGATCATGGCTTCGGTGGTGATCATCAGACCACCGATCGAAGCGGCCGCTTGCAGCGCCGAGCGGGTGACTTTGGCAGGATCGAGGATACCCATTTCGATCATGTCGCCGTACTCGCCGGTCGCAGCGTTGTAGCCGTAGTTGCCGGAACCTTGCTTGACCTTGTCAGCCACGACGCTCGGCTCGTCACCGGCGTTGGCGGTGATCTGACGCAGCGGGGCTTCGACAGCGCGGCGCAGGATGGCGATACCGACGTTCTGCTCTTCGTTGTCGCCTTTGAGGTCAACGATGGCCAGCAGGGCACGGACCAGGGCAACACCACCGCCAGGCACCACGCCTTCTTCGACGGCCGCACGGGTAGCGTGCAGGGCGTCTTCGACGCGGGCTTTCTTCTCTTTCATCTCGACTTCGGTGCCAGCACCGACCTTGATCACGGCAACACCGCCAGCCAGCTTGGCCAGGCGCTCTTGCAGCTTCTCACGGTCGTAGTCCGAGGAAGTCTCTTCGATCTGGGCACGGATCTGCTTGACGCGTGCTTCGATATCGCCTTCTACACCTGCGCCGTCGATGATGGTGGTGTTTTCCTTGGACAGGGTCACGCGCTTGGCGTTACCCAGGTGCTCCAGGGTAGCGGACTCCAGGCTCAGGCCGATTTCTTCGGAGATCACGGTACCGCCGGTCAGGACGGCGATGTCCTGCAGCATGGCCTTGCGGCGATCGCCGAAGCCAGGTGCCTTGACCGCGGCGACCTTGACGATGCCACGCATGTTGTTGACCACCAGGGTCGCCAGCGCTTCGCCTTCGACGTCTTCGGCAACGATCAGCAGCGGACGGCCAGCCTTGGCAACGGCTTCCAGCACCGGCAGCAGTTCGCGGATGTTGGAGATCTTCTTGTCGACCAGCAGCAGCAGCGGGCCTTCCAGCTCGGCAACCATGGTGTCCGGCTTGTTGACGAAGTACGGGGACAGGTAGCCACGGTCGAACTGCATGCCTTCTACGACCGACAGTTCGTTTTCCAGGCCCGAGCCTTCTTCAACGGTGATCACGCCTTCTTTACCGACTTTTTCCATGGCTTCGGCGATGATGTCGCCGATGGAGCTGTCGGAGTTGGCAGAGATGGTGCCTACCTGGGCGATGGCCTTGGAGTCGGCGCATGGCTTGGACAGTTTCTTCAGCTCGGCAACGACGGCGATGGTGGCCTTGTCGATGCCGCGCTTGAGGTCCATCGGGTTCATGCCGGCAGCGACGGCTTTCAGGCCTTCGTTGACGATGGCCTGGGCCAGGACGGTAGCGGTGGTGGTGCCGTCACCGGCAGCGTCGTTGGCCTTGGAAGCAACTTCCTTGACCAGTTGCGCGCCCATGTTCTCGAAGGCGTCCTTCAGTTCGATTTCCTTGGCAACGGAAACGCCGTCCTTGGTGATGGTCGGCGCGCCAAAGCTCTTGGCCAGGACCACGTTGCGGCCTTTCGGGCCCAGGGTCGCTTTTACCGCGTCAGCCAGGACGTTGACACCAACGAGCATTTTCTTGCGGGCGGAATCGCCGAATTTTACGTCTTTAGCAGCCATGATCGTTTAATCCTTGAATACTTTGGAGTAACGGGAAACCCGGTGAATCAAGCTTCGATGACAGCGAGGATTTCGTTCTCGCTCATCACCAGCAGGTCTTCGCCGTCGACTTTCACAGTGTTGCTGCCCGAGTAAGGGCCGAAAACCACCTTGTCACCCACTTTCACGGCCAGCGCACGTACTTCACCGTTGTCCAGGATGCGGCCGGTACCGACGGCGACGATCTCGCCACGGTTTGGTTTTTCAGCGGCCGAACCCGGCAGGACGATACCGCCAGCGGTTTTCGATTCTTCTTCGCTGCGACGGATGACGACGCGGTCATGCAGAGGACGAAGCTTCATTGTCGATCTCTCCCAATTGTGGTTTTCATCGGCCGGTGTCGACACCGGCGGGTTGAGGCGTTCCGGCGTTGCCGGACGTGGCTCGCAGGTGCGAACCACAGGTGTAATGTCTGGTGCAAAAGACCAGAAACCTTGCGGTGACCCATACATGAGGTCGCCAAGGGCAATTACAAGGCTTGCCCGTAAAAATTTTCGCGAAAAATCACACAAAAGAAAACGGCCCCACCAAGGGGCCGTCGTGCGCCAGGCGCAGACTCAGGGGTCGCGGCGTTCATAGTCGCCTTCGATCACATTGGGGCGCTGACCAGGTTTACCCGGCTGCGGATTCCCCGGCTGATCGCCGAACGCACGCTGGCGCATGGCCTGGGCTTCGGCACGCTGGCGCAGCTTGCGCGCCACCAAGTGACGGGTGAAAGGCATCAGGCACAGCAGGCCCAGCACGTCACTGATGAAGCCTGGCAACAGCAGCAGGCCGCCACCCAGGGCGAGCATCAGGCCCTGGAACATGTCTTCGGCGGGCAGTTCGCCACGTTGCAGGCTTTCACGGGCCCGCAAGGCCGTGGCCATGCCAGCGATGCGCATCACCAGCACACCCAGCGCGGAGCCGGCGATGATCAGCAGCAGCGCCGGGAAGAAGCCGATCGCGGTGCTGACCTTGAAGAAGACATAAAGCTCCAGCACCGGAAAAATCAGAAACAGCAGTAGAAAAGCACGCATCAAAGGTTCCTCGACGGAAGACGACCTTCCAGTAAGACCTCAAATGGTAACGATCAGTCGCTATTTCAAGCCTCGACTTCAGTCGCAGTCGGCCAGCGGTCGGCGCGAGCCAGCAAAACCAGGGCTTCGCGGACTTGTGTCGGAGTATTGCAAATATTGGCAAAAGGTAACCAGTAGACGCCCTGACCGATACGCAAGTGCATGCCTTCGCTGTCGATGCCGACCAGTTGCGCCGCCGGTGAACGCGGCAGGCCGGTGAGCTCGACGTAATGGGCGATGGCATTGGCATGATCGCTGTTCATGTGCTCGATCATGCTCGCCTCGGCCTTGCCGGCGAAGGGGTTGGCCAGGGTTACCTGATCGAGCCAATGGATCGCGCCAAAACCACCGATGTAGCGGTGGCGCACCGGCTGCAGTACCCAGAAGTCGAAGTCGTGGGCGCGGTGATAGTTGCCCGCGTCCGGGAAGTAGCGGTAGTAGCGTTCGGCTGCGCCGTCGATGGCGGCCTGGTCG
Source organism: Pseudomonadota bacterium (assembly GCA_023388335.1). Classification (GTDB taxonomy): domain Bacteria; phylum Pseudomonadota; class Gammaproteobacteria; order Pseudomonadales; family Pseudomonadaceae; genus Aquipseudomonas. The sequence continues at coordinate 15,623 of JAEWGL010000216.1, forward strand.
GTCAGCTTGTGTGCCTCGGCCATCAGCGTCAGACGCCCGACGGCCTGTACGTCCTCGGCCTCGCGCTCGCCCACCAGCAGCGAACACTTGGCGTCCTTGAGCAGATTGTGGGTGTGCTGGGCGATGCGGCTGATGAGGATCAGCGGCCGGCCTTCGGCGTCCAGGCAATACGGCACCACAGAGCCGAAAGGATAGCCGGGCATGGACTTGGAATGGGTCGAGAGGACCCCGCGGTATTCCTTGAGCAGCAGTTCTCTGGCGGGCCGGATGGCTTTGTCACTCACGGGGGCGCTCCTTGGCGGATGGGTTTGGCTGCAAGCTATAAGCTACAAGCGGCAAGAAAAAGCAAGATCGTGGGGTCGCCACGACGGGGGAATGGCGATCGCACTTCTCTTGCAGCTTGCAGCTTGCAGCTTGCAGCTACTGCACTACCAGGCGACGCCAAAGCCTGCGGTGTAGCGGGTCTTGTCCAGATCGCTGTCACTGGTGCCGCTGATCACGTCCTTCTCGGCCTTGAGGTTGAACGAGGCCCACTCGGTGACTTTGTAGCGCAGCCCGATTTCGGCGTCCAGCGAGTAGTCGGCGACGTTGCCCAAGGGCTTGCCGAGCTCGCCGCTGGTGAACAGCTCGACGGTCTTGCCGATCAGGTAGCGGTTATAGTCCCACTTCATGCCCACGGAGTAGAAGTTGTCCTTGCCGCCATCGCGGTACTCGTAGTCGGTGCGGTTGAGCAGCGAGCCCAGGGAGAAGGCGCCCAGCTCGTTATCCCAGAACTGGTAGCCGGGACCGGTACCGACGGTGCGCTGGCGAGCCAGGTCTTCGATGTGGTCACGCTTGTAGTTCAGCCGGCCCTGCCAGAACCACTGCTCAGTAAGGAAGCGATCCAGCGCGTACTCGGCGCTCCAGTTGTTGGTGGTGGTGATGTCGTCCTTGGTTTCGCGGTTGTACTCGGCCTCGGCGTTATGACGCCAGCGGCCGTGGCGGGCGGTGGTCTTGAAGCCGATGTCGTAGTCGTCGGTGTCGTTCTCGGCGCGCTTGTAGTCCAACGCCAGGTCGACATTACCCTTCCACACCAGATCCTCGACCACAGGCTTGGGTTTCATGATTTGCGCGATGCTCGACAGCTCGACGGTCTTGGGCGACTCGCCGTTGGCCAAGGTCACCTTGCCGTCCTCGGACGCGTGCAGCGACTTGGCGCGCTCTCCACTGTAGGCATCCTGCTTGACCAGCAGCTCCTGGTCGCTCTCCAGGGTCTTGACCTGGTTCCAATCCAGGGCGATGGCGCCGCCATAGGGCGTTTCCAGCAACAGCTTGCCGCCATCGAAGACCTTGATCTTGCCGCTCAGCTTGTCACCGTTCTTCATCCAGACGGTATCGGCGAGCGCCGAGGAACACAGGGTAGCAGCAGCAATGCACAACAAGGCTCTAGAATACATAAGCAGAATATGGGCTCGGGTTAACGTAAAAAGCCGGGCATTATACAGGCAGTGCCGACGCTTGATTGATAGCGGCACGCCTGGACCCACGACTAGAGCAAGCACAGACCCGGACCATGCCATCGAGTTCAATTCTCATTTGTCGCAGCTGCTGCCCAAGGGCCCAGCCAGTTCCCGGTAGGGCCTGATGCCCAGGACGTCCGGTCTTTCGGCAGAACAAGCAGAAGCCCGACGAATGGCACTGTTTGTGGTGCTCGGGCAGATCCCGGTGGGCAAGGTGGTGAGCTATGGCGCGCTCGCCGAGTTGGCTGGGCTCGGCCGCGCCGCGCGGTGGGTCGGGCGCGCGCTGGGCCAGTTGCCGGACGACACCCGCCTACCCTGGCACCGGGTGCTCGGCGCGGGCGGCCGGCTGAGCCTTAAGTCCGGTACCGTTTCGGGTGACGAACAGCGTGCGCGACTGCGCGCGGAGGGTGTCACCGTGCACAATAATCGTGTGGATATGACGCGCCATGGCTGGCGTCCGATGGAGCACAGCGGTTAGAGTGCGCGCTTTGTTTTCGCAAACTTGAGGCAGATGTTGGCCCATGCCCCGTAAAACCTGGCGCGCTGCGCTCGCTGCCTATGCCAGCCCGTCGACCCTGGTGCTTTTGTTGCTCGGCTTTGCCGCCGGCCTGCCGTACATGTTGGTGTTCTCGACCCTCTCGGTCTGGTTGCGCGAAGCGGGTGTGGCCCGCGAGACCATTGGCTACGCGAGCCTGATCGGTCTGGCCTACGCCTTCAAGTGGGTCTGGTCACCGCTGCTCGACCAATGGCGCCTGCCCGTGCTCGGCAAGATGGGCAGGCGACGGTCGTGGCTGGTGCTGTCTCAGGGGCTGGTACTGATCGGCCTGATCGGCATGGGGTTCTGCGACCCGCAGAAGCACCTCTCGTGGATGATCGCCTTGGCCGTGCTGGTGGCCTTTGCCTCGGCCACCCAGGACATCGCCGTCGATGCCTACCGCCTGGAAATCGCCGATGACCAGCGCCAGGCAGCACTCGCGGCCAGCTACATGGCCGGCTACCGGGTGGCTGCCCTGCTGGCCACCGCAGGCGCGCTGTTCTTCGCCGAATGGTTCGGTTCCACCGGCTTCAGCTACCTGCACAAGGCCTGGACCGGCACCTATGTGCTGTTCGGGCTGCTCATGCTGCCTGCGCTGGTGACCACCCTGCTGATGCGCGAGCCGCCGGTGCCGCTGCGCACCCAGCTGTCGGCGGCGCGCTATGGCCTGATCCATCAACTGGTGTCGGTGTTCGTGTTGATCGTCCTGCTGGTCTCGGTACCGGCGACGTTCACCCAGCTGTACAACACCGACTTCGCCAGCGTGCTGTTCGGCGATTCGAGCCTGCTCGACCTGCTGCTCACGGACCGCGCCTTCCTGCGCGCCATCCTCTACATCACCCTGACCTGGCTGTGCCTGTCGGCCATGGGGCGCCGCGGCTTGGCTCCGGTGCTGACGCCGGTCAACGACTTCATCGTGCGCTACCGCTGGCAGGCGTTGCTGTTGCTCGGGCTGATCGCCACCTATCGGATGTCGGACACGGTGATGGGCGTGATGGCCAACGTCTTCTACATCGATCAGGGCTTCACCAAGGACGAGATCGCCAGCGTCAGCAAGATCTTCGGCCTGATCATGACCCTGGTCGGGGCCGGCTTCGGTGGCCTGCTGATCGTACGCTTCGGCATCCTGCCAATCCTGTTCATCGGCGGAGTCTCATCGGCGGCGACCAACATCCTGTTCCTGATGTTGGCCGACATGGGCCCGAACCTGCAGATGCTGATCGTCACCATCTCGCTGGACAACTTCAGCTCAGGCCTGGCCACCTCGGCGTTCGTCGCCTACCTCTCGAGCCTCACCAACCTGAAGTTCTCGGCCACCCAATACGCCTTGCTCAGCTCGATCATGCTCCTGCTGCCACGCCTGATCGGCGGCTATTCGGGGGTCATGGTGGAGAAATTCGGCTACCACGACTTCTTCCTGATCACCGCCCTGCTTGGGGTGCCCACGCTGATCCTGATTGCCCTGCACTGGCGCCAGGAAACAGGCCGCGGCAAGCCGGCGCGGGTCGAGCACTCGGTCGCCGAACGCCCTTGAGTCTGCAGTGATGTATGCCCGGGCTACTGCGTGGTAGCCCCCTCCTCCATGGCCTGAGCGCTACCGAGCACCACCCAGAGTGGCCACAGGGCAAGCATCCCGGCGATGCCAGCCGCCACGGCGAAGTGCAGCAGGCTCGCACCTGCGCCGAGCATCGCCAGCACCGCCCCGCCCAAGCCGAGCAAGGCAATGGTGATCATGCCCAGCATCGCCGAAACCAGGCCCTTGCTCTGATCGCTGGAGAACAACGTCATGCGGTACAGCACCGCATTGGCAATGCCCAGGCCCAGCGCATAGAGCGATAGGCCTGCGACCAGGCTCGGCACGGTCGGCCATGCCCAGGTCAGCACCATCATCGCCCCCAGGCCAAACAGGTAGGGCCACAGGGCCCGGCGCACCAGGCTGGTCAGCGCGTGGCGATCGGCGATGCGGTTGATAATGAGATTGCCCAGGATCAGCCCACCGAACACCGGCAATTGCCACAGGGCGTAGTCCAGGGTGCTGAGGCCTTCGTCATGGATCAGCAACACCGGAGAGAGGCCGATCCAGCCGATCAGCGGCAGGCTGACCAGGCCCAGCGCGGCGCTGCCGGCCACGAAGCGCCGGTGGCAGAGCAGCCGTGCATAACCCTTCATCAGCGGTAGCAGCTCGATCGGCGTACGTGCCAGGCGCGAGCCATCGCGGCGCTCGACGCCCAGGGTTTCGGGCATGAAGCGGTACAGCGCCAGCCAGGTCAGTACGGCGCCAACGGCGAACACCACGAACAGCCAGCGCCATGACATCCACTCAAGCAACAGCGTGCCGACCAGCGGACCGAGCAAGGGCGACAGCAGGGCGATATTGGCCAGCAAGGCCATCATCCGCACCGCGTCGCTCTCGCTGAAGGCCTCGTTCAGGGCCGGGTAGCTAACGGTGACCACAAAGCCCAGGCCGATACCCTGCAGCAGGCGCAGCAGGTTGAACAGGCCGATGTCCTGGACCCAGTAGGTGGCCAGGCAGGCCAGGCCAAAGAAGGCGCACCCGGCCAGCAACAACGGCCGCCGTCCATAGCGGTCGGCCAGGGGACCGATCAGCCATTGCAGGACCACGCCACCGAGCAGGTAGAGGTTCAGGGCATGCGGAATGTAGTCGGGACTGGCGTTCAGGTCGCCGACCACCCTGGGCATGGCGGGCATGACCACGTCGCTGACCAGGTAGGTGAGCAATTCGAACAGGGCCAGGGTCAGGCCGAAGCACAGGGCGCGCAGGGGGGTAATATTGATCAGGGGGATCATGGCAGGCATCGGTGGATCGAACAGGGCCTGGGTGTATGCCAGAAAAACCGTGTTCCTGCCATGAACAAATGCAAAGGGTGGTTGAAATTCTGTAGAAGATCGCTCAGCCCGCTGGGCTGCGCTGTCGCGCAGAGAACAAGGCCTGCAAGCGCGGCGCAATATCTGTGGGGGCGGCGGTTCGGCGCCCCCACAGGTTCAGCTAAATCAATGAGTTAGCGTTTGTTCTATAGGAGCAGCGGTTCGCCGATACAAATTGCCCGCGACGCAGGCACCGGCTTCGCCTGTGTTCGTGGGGGAGGCCCATGCCCTATCTAAATGTTTGGGGGCAAGTCCGCTTCGACAGGAGAGCTGTGGCGTGGTTTATTGCGCCGCAGGCGCTTCCTGCACCACCCGGATCACGCGCTGCGGGAATGGAATGTCGATGCCTTCGGCCTTGAGGCGATCACGCGCCTGCTCGTTGAGCGTGAACATCAGGCTCCAGTAGTCCGGAGTCTTGACCCAGACGCGCAGCGACACGGTGATCGAGCTGTCGCCCAGCTCCGAGACTACCGCCTGGGGCGCAGGCTCCGGCAGCACGCGTGGGTCCTTGGCCAACTCCAGCAGCACCTGCCGTGCCTTCTGCAGGTCGGCCTCGTAGTCGACACCGACGTCGAACACCACCTGGCGGGTCGGCTGGCGGTTATAGTTGGTGATGATGCCGTTGGACAGGCTGCCGTTGGGCACGATCACCGTCTTGTTGTCGCCGGTGCGCAGCACGGTATGGAAGATCTGGATGCTGTCAACAGTACCGCTGACGCCTTGGGCTTCGATCCAGTCGCCCAGGCGGAACGGCCGGAACAGCAGGATCAGCACGCCGCCGGCGAAGTTCGCCAGGCTGCCCTGCAGGGCCAGGCCGATGGCCAGGCCCGCGGCGCCGATGGCTGCGACGAAGGAGGTGGTCTCGATGCCGATCATCGACGCCACGCTGACCATCAACAGGATCTTGAGCACGATGTTGGCCAGGCTGCTGATGAAGCTCTGCAGGGCCGCATCGTTATTGCGCAGGTGGACCAGCTTGCCCAGGCGCTCGCTGAGCCTGTTGGTGATCCACCAGCCGATGGCCAGGGTCAGCAACGCCAATAGCACGCGGCTGCTGTATTCCATGATCAAGGGAAGCCAGGTCTGCGACGTCCTGACCAGTTGATCGACTTCAGCATTCAAATCCATGTTCATCTCCTGATGCCATGCGGCGTGAAACACGTAAAAACAGGCCGCAAAGGTTGCAGCGTCCACAAGAACCTGGGACACCAGGCTGGTATCCAGGTTCCTGGCGCGCCCATCAGTCGCGGAAGTTGTTGAACTGCAGCGGCATGTCGAACTCCTTGGCGCGCAAGGCGGCAATGGCCTCCTGCAGGTCGTCGCGCTTCTTGCCGGTAACCCGCACCTGCTCGCCCTGGATGGCAGCCTGGACCTTGAGCTTGGCGTCCTTGATGTGGGCGACGATCTTCTTGGCCAGCTCCTTGTCGATGCCCTCGCGGAACTTGGCTTCCTGTTTCATCTCCTTGCCAGAGGCGTAGGCGTCCTTGACCTCGAGGCACTTGACGTCGATCTTGCGCTTGACCAGCGCCAGGCGCAGGATCTCGATCATCGCCTCGAGCTGGAAATCGGCCTCGGCGGTCAGCAGCACGGTCTGCTCCTTGTCCTTGAACTCGAAGCTGCCCTTGCCCTTGAGGTCGTAGCGACGGTCCAGTTCCTTGACGGCGTTCTCGACCGCGTTGGTGACTTCGTGCTTGTCCAGTTCCGATACCACGTCGAACGAAGGCATGGTTGTTCTCCAATAAAAAACGCGCTCGGTCTGGAGATGGAGCGCGGCGGGTTTGACGGTTAAAATGCGGGATCATTATAAACGGTTGCGAAACGCAGATGAGCAGCACCTGGCATATTCTCGGCGCCGGTAGCCTGGGCAGCCTCTGGGCCTGCCGGCTGGCGCGCGCCGGCAAGGCGGTCAGCCTGATCCTGCGCGACCGCCAGCGCCTGCAAGCCTACCAGGTCGCCGGCGGCCTGACCCTGGTCGAGCAGGGCCAGGCCAGGCACTACGCGATCCCGGCGCAAACGCCCGAGAGCGAGGGGCCGATCCACCGCCTGGTGCTGGCCTGCAAGGCCTACGATGCCGCGCCGGCCGTGGCCCGCCTGGCGCCGCGCCTGGCCGTGGGCGCGGAGCTGATCCTGCTGCAGAATGGCCTGGGCAGCCAGGACGAGGTCGCCGACCAGGTCCCGCACGCACGCTGTATTTTCGCTTCCAGCACTGAAGGCGCCTACCGCGAGGATGCCTGGCAGGTGCAATTTGCCGGTCACGGCGCCAATTGGCTGGGCGATCCGGCCAATCCGCTGCTTCCGGACTGGTTCGACGACCTGCACGAGGCCGGCATCCCCGCGCAATGGACCGTCGATATTCTTTCTCGGTTGTGGCGCAAGCTGGCACTCAACTGCGCGATCAATCCGCTGACCGTGTTGCACGACTGTCGCAACGGTGGGCTGCTGGAACACCCTTGCGAAATCGCTACCCTGTGCGTCGAGCTCGGCGAACTGCTGCAGCGCTGCGGCCAGCCACAGGCGGCTGAGGATTTGCAGGATGAAGTGCTACGGGTGATCCAGGCCACCGCGGCCAATTTCTCATCGATGTATCAGGACGTGCGCGGCGCGCGGCGCACCGAGATTCACTACCTGCTCGGTCATGCTTGCCGGGTCGGCGCTCGCCATGGCCTGGCGCTGCCGCACCTGGAACGCTTGCACCGGCGGTTGGTCGATAGCCTGAAGACGCGCGGATTGCCCGCCGACTGAGCCCGACGCTACCCTGCCCTCTCACCCACCCATGCGGACCCTGCCTTGTCCATGACCTTGCGCCAACGCCTGGAAAACCTCCCGGTCGGGCAGAAACTGCTGGCGGCCTTGCTGGTGCTGCTGGTCACCATCCTGCTGGTGGCGAACCTGACCTTCATCAGCGCCGCCTACTGGATCACCCAGGAGAGCATGGCCCCCCAGGCCTTGCAGACCATCGGCCGGCTGGTGTCCAACCCGCAACTGGCGGCTCGCGCCGGGGACTCACCGGCAACCGCCACGGCCCTGCTCAAGGAGCTCGACAGCTATTCTCCCCTGCGCGCTGCCGCGCTCTACGGCAGCGACGGCCGCATGCTCGCACAGCTGCAGCATGGCGAACCGCTGTCCTTGCCCAAGCGTTACCGCAACATCGACGGTTGGCGCCTCACCGAGTTTCGCAGCACCCAGCTCATTCGCTTGCCGCGCCCCGGTGGTCCGCCGGCCCATCTGCTGCTGGTGGCCAGCAGCGAACTGCCGACGGCCTTCTATACCGGCACCCTGACCGCCAGCCTGGGTATCCTGGTGTTCAGCGTGCTGCTGTGGATACTCATCGCCCGGCAGATCAAGCGCCTGATCACCCAGCCGATCTACCAGCTCGAGGAGGTCTCCCGCCAGGTCACCCGCGAAGAGAACTACGCCCTGCGCGCCAAGCGCGGCAACGCCGACGAGATCGGTAGCCTGGCTGACGCCTTCAACACCATGCTCTCGCGCATCGAGGCCCGCGAGCACCAGCTCAAGCGCACCCGCGACGAATTCCAGGATGCCTTCGACCAGGCCCAGGGCCTGGCCGAGGAAACCCGCCATACCAACCGCAAGCTGGAACTCGAAGTCCAGGTGCGCAGCAAGATCGAGAAAAAGCTCACGGGCTTTCAGAACTACCTCAACAGCATCATCGACTCCATGCCCTCGGCCTTGATCGCCCTGGACGAGCAGCTCTATGTCACCCAGTGGAACCACGAAGCGACGGTGCTCTCCGGCACGCCGCTGGACGAGGCGCTCAACCAGCCGATCTTCCTCGCCTTCGAGCCGCTCAAGCCATACCTGCCGCAGCTCAAGGAAAGCGTCGAGAAGCACCGGGTGGCGAAGATCGAGCGGGTTACCTGGATCCAGGGCGACGAACCCCGCCACTACGCCCTGACCTTCTACCCCCTGACGGGCGGCGGTGGCCGCGGCGTGGTGATCCGTATCGACGACATCACCCAGCGCCTGTCGCTCGAGGAGATGATGGTGCAGTCGGAGAAGATGCTCTCGGTCGGCGGCCTGGCCGCAGGCATGGCCCACGAGATCAACAACCCGTTGGGCGCGATCCTGCACAACGTGCAGAACATCCGTCGACGCCTGTCGCCGGAGCTTGAGCGCAACCAGGAACAAGCCGCCGAGCTGGGCCTGGACCTTGCGGCCATCAACCGCTACCTGGACAGCCGCGAGGTCCCACAGCTGCTCGATGACATCCAGCAAGCCGGGGCCCGGGCGGCGAAGATCGTCACCCACATGCTCAGCTTCAGCCGCCGCAGCGACCGCCAGCTGGCGCCCTGCGACCTGCCGGCGCTGATCGATCAGGCCCTGGAAATTGCCGGCAATGACTTCGACCTGACCATCGGCTTCGACTTCAAGGGCCAGGCCATCGTGCGCCAGTTCGACCCCAGCCTTGGCCCGGTGCCGTGCACCGCCAACGAACTGGAACAAGTGCTGCTCAACTTGCTGAAGAACGCCGCCCAGGCAATCCACCAGCGCCCGGAAGGCAGCGAGCCGGGGCGCATCATCCTGCGCACGCGGCTCAGCCCGCCCTGGGCGGAGATCCAGGTCGAGGACAACGGTGTCGGCATGTCCGAAACCGTGCGCAAGCGCACCTTCGAGCCTTTCTTCACCACCAAGGAAATCGGCCAGGGCACGGGCCTGGGCCTGTCGGTGTCGTATTTCATCATCACCAACAACCACAAGGGCCAGATGGAGGTGCAGTCCACCCCCGGCCAGGGTACCTGCTTCACCCTGCGCCTGCCCCTTAGCCAGCCGGCGCCCACGGCGTCGGCCACGACGGAGTTATGACCATGGGCTTTCGCCTGTCGAAGATCTACACCCGCACCGGTGACAAGGGTGAAACCGGACTGGGCGATGGCCGCCGAGTACCCAAGGACCACCCGCGCATCGAAGCGATCGGTGAAGTGGACAGCCTCAATAGCCAGCTCGGCCTGTTGCTCGCGGAGTTGGCCGAACATGGGCTGGATGAGCTGATCGAGGTTCTGGCGCCCTGCCAGCACCGCTTGTTCGACCTGGGTGGCGAGTTGGCGATGCCTAGCTACCAGGCACTGAATCAGGCGGAGGTCGAACGGCTGGAGGCGGCCATTGATCGCTGGAACGAGGAATTGGGGCCATTGGAGAACTTCATCCTGCCCAGCGGATCGAGCCTGATTGCCCACGCCCATGTGTGCCGCAGCCTGGCGCGCAGTGCCGAACGGCGGTGTCAGCAGTTGAATCGGGAGGAGCCCTTGGCGGGGGTTGGGCTGGCGTATATCAATCGCTTGTCGGATTTGCTGTTTGTCGCGGCGCGGATCATCGGGCGGCGGCAGGGGGTGGCGGAGGTGCTGTGGGCGCCGGCGGTCAAGCCATAGCAAGGTTTTGTATGGCCCTTGCAACCTCTTCGCGGGTAAGCCCGCGAAGAGGTTCGTGAGCTCGCCCTTAGTCTTCAGGCCAGAACGCCCGAATCCCTGCAACCCCTTGGGCGCCAATTCGCCAAGCACGGTCTCGGTCAGCGGCCCCTACCCCGCCCAGCAGGAAGACAGGGTGCTTGAAGCCTTCGATCATCGCACCGGCCTGGTCCCAGCCCAGCGGCACGGCGTCGGGATGGGTCTGGGTGGCCTGCACCGGCGACAAGGTGACGAAATCCACGCCCATCTGCTCGGCCAATGCCAGCTCTTCAGCCGTGTGGCAAGAGGCCGCCAGCCAGCGCTCAGCCGGGAATGGCCGACCCTTGGCCGCATATTTGCGCAATTGCGCGGCGGTCAGGTGCCAGCCGGCAGCCGGGAAGTCCCCTAGCCACTCCAGCGGCCCCTTGAGCATCAGCTGAGCCTTGCCGGCGCAGAGGCCGACCGCATCCACCGCCACATCGCGATACTTGGGGTCGTACATGTCCGGTGCCCGCAGCTGAATCAGCTTCACCCCCTCGGCAACCGCCTTCTGGATACCGCGCAACAGCTGCGGCACCTCCAGGCCTTCGGGGGTAATCAGGTACTGGTCCGGCAGGCGCGCGGCCGCAACGATCGGCGTGTTGGCCTCGGGAAAGTCGTACTGTGCCAGGTCCCGCGGCGCCACCCAGGCCAGCGGCTGGCCTTCGGCACCGTGCGGTTGGCCGGTGAAGCCGTCGACTTGCCAGACATCCAGCAGCACGTGCTTGTCGGGGTAGTCATGGCCGACCCTGATCAGCGGCCGCGACGCGGTTACCTCGATCCCCAACTCCTCGCGCAGCTCCCGGGCCAGGGCGACGCTGCTGCCCTCACCTTCCTCGACCTTGCCGCCGGGAAACTCCCAGAGACCGCCCTGGTGCTGGGTATCGGCCCGGCGGGCAATGAGAACGCGGCCATCGGCGCCGCGTATGACCGCCGCCACTACATGAATGCGTTTCACCCTTCACGCTCCGCCAAGCCTGCCTTCTGCCAGGCCTGGAAGGCTGGCCACTGGTAGAGGGTCTCGATGTAGGTGGCCGCCTCGGCAGGCACCTCGACGCGGAAGGTGCGCAGGCGCACGGCCACCGGGGCGAAGAAGGCGTCGGCAAGGCTCGGCGTGCCGAACAGGAAGGGGCCGCTCTCCTTGGCCACCAGGCGGCACTCTGACCACAGCGCGACGATACGGTCGATGTCCACCTGGACATCCAGCGGCATGTTCTCCAGCGCCTCGGACCGGGACAGGTCGAACGGCATGTTGCTGCGCAGGGCGGCAAAGCCACTGTGCATTTGCGCGCAGGCCGAACGGGCCTGG
>JAEWGL010000220.1 GCA_023388335.1 Pseudomonadota bacterium
GCGGTATTCGGTGGGGCCCATCTCGGCCGGCTTGCCGTCGATGGTCACGCGGTGACTGATCGGATCGAGCAGCAGGCCGCCGACTTCGATGGGCGCTTCGTTGTCGCTGGGGCCGGCGCGGCGCAGCACGGCCTTGAGCCTGGCCACCAGTTCACGGGGCGAGAATGGCTTGGTGATGTAGTCGTCGGCACCGACTTCCAGGCCCTGGATCTTGTTGTCTTCCTCGCCCTTGGCGGTGAGCATGATGATCGGGATATCGCCGGTCAGCTCATCGCGCTTGAGCCGGCGGGCCAATTCGATGCCCGAGGTGCCCGGTAGCATCCAGTCGAGCAGGATCAAGTCTGGCTTGCGGTCGACGATGATGGCGTGGGCCTGCTGTGAGGTTTCCGCTTCGAGGCAGTCATAGCCGGCCATTTCCAATGCGACGGCGATCATCTCGCGGATGGGCGCTTCGTCGTCAACGATCAGAATGTTTCTGCCTACCATGCTTGATACCTCTCCCAGGAACTGTGTCTTGGTCCGCATTAGATAACGGAATTATTGCAGTCGTGTGACAGGTCGTGGACCGTCGTAGCAACAACCGGTTGCTGAGCTAGGCTTTAAATCCCACCTCCAATGAATACGGTGAGTCCAATGACACGAAACACGCTGAGCTGGATGGCTCTTTTCGCGGTGCTGGCGCTGCCGGGAGTGGCGTCTGCCGACCCTGCCGAGGAAAAGAACGGCGTATGGGTCGACGATGCCGGCATGACCCTCTACACCTTCGACAAGGATGCCGAGAACAAGTCCATGTGCAACGGTGAATGTGCCAAGAACTGGCCGCCACTGTTGGTCAAGCCGGCCGCGGAAAAGGCCGAGGGCAAGTGGTCGCAGGTCCGGCGCGATGACGGTGCCATGCAATGGGCCTACGACGGCAAGCCGTTGTACACCTTCATCAAGGACAAGACGGCCGGCGAGACCACCGGCGATGGGGTGAAGGATGTCTGGCACGTGGCCAAACCTTGAGTGAAGGACCGCTCCGCGGCCATCGCGCGCCGTAATGGTCGCGATGGGCCGTGAGGCGGTCTCGTGGATCACCGCAACGCGTAATCCAGCAGCACCCCGATGAACACCAGCATGCCCGCCCAATGATTGTGCAAGAAAGCCTTGAAGCAGGATTCGCGGTCCAGGCGTCGGGTCGACCAATACTCCCAGGCAAAGCACAACGCCGCGCCGACCAGGCCCAGGTGGAACCAGCCGCCGAGTTCGAAACGGCTGCCGGCCAGTAGCAGGCACCCCAGCGACAGCATCTGCAAGGTCAGGATGATGGCGCGGTCGGCGGTACCGAAGAGGATGGCGGTGGATTTCACGCCGATCTTCAGGTCGTCGTCGCGATCGACCATCGCATAGTAGGTGTCGTACCCCACGGTCCACAGCAGGTTGGCGATGTACAGCAGCCAGGCACTGGCCGGCAGCTCGCCGCCGGCCGCGGTGAAGGCCATGGGGATGCCCCATGAGTACGCGGCGCCCAGGACTACCTGCGGGTAGTAGGTGTAGCGCTTCATGAAGGGATAGCAGGCCGCCAGCGCCACGGCGCCGAACGACAGCCAGACCGTGCGGCTGTTGGTGCACAGCACGAGCAGAAAACTCACAGCCACCAGGACGGCGAACAACGCCAACGCCTCGCGGGGCCTGATCCGGCCACTGGCCAGCGGGCGGTCGGCGGTGCGCTTGACGTGGCCATCGACCTTGCGGTCGGCGAAGTCGTTGATGGCGCAGCCAGCCGCGCGCATGAGCACCACGCCGAGGCCGAAGATCAGCACGTTGGCCAGGGTAGGGGAGCCTGCGCCGGCGATCCACACCGCTGACAGGGTCGGCCAGAGCAGCAGGTAGATGCCGATCGGGCGGTCCATGCGGCTGAGCTGGATGAAGTCCCACGCCCGTGGGTGCAAGCGATTGAGCGACTTGAGCAACTCCAGGTACATCAATGCGTCTCCTTGACAGCCGCCTGCCACAGTGGTGGCAGGAACACTTCGGCAACCAGCACGCTCAGGCCGTCGCGCTCGAAGCGCGAACGCCGGCCCCAAAGGCCCTCTTGCGCCGCGTCGGCTGGCAACCACTGTCCTGGATAACGGCACACTTCGATGGGATGGCGGACAAAGGCCTGGTCACAAAACAGTAATTCGCCCAGCGAGCGGCTGCCGAGGGTTTCGAGGTCCAGGCCGCCGCGCAGCAAGGCGCTGCGGGCCGCCACGCTGCGGGCGAAGACCCAGGCCTGGCCGTGGCCCTTGAGGTACACCTCGCGGACCCAGCCTTCTGCGCCCGGTGCCAGGCCAAGCGCCTGGCACTCGTCGTCGCGCAAGGCTTGCCAGCCTTCGAACAGCGGCGTCACGGTGAAGTGGTCGGCGGACAGGCGGGTCAAGCGGCGGGTCAGGGACCCCTGGTCGAAGAGCCAGTCGAGGGTCGAAGGGTCGACGTCATTGCCCAACTGGGCATACGGCAGCCACGCTAGGGGGGCTGCTGGCGAGGTTTCGTACGGCACGTTAGGTATGCTGTTACAGGCCAGAGAGGTGGCGAGCTTAGCATGTTTGCCCCGACTGCTTGCATACTGCTGGCAGGGCCAGTACAAAGCCCTGGCGCCAGAGGTTGCTCATGCGAAAGCGGCCATGTCCAAGCCTGTGTCTGTTCGAGGAAACGTGATGAAGAAGTGGCAGTGTATTGTTTGTGGCCTGATCTACGACGAGGCCCAAGGGTGGCCGGATGACGGTATCGCGCCGGGGACCCGCTGGGAAGATGTACCTGAAGACTGGCTCTGCCCGGACTGCGGCGTCGGCAAGAGCGACTTCGAGATGATCGCCATCGGCTGATCGCATCACCCCCTTGAGATAAGGAAGCACGACATGACGTCCCCCGTGGTTATCATCGGTACCGGCCTTGCCGGCTACAACCTGGCCCGTGAATTTCGCAAGCTCGATAACCAGACGCCGCTGCTGCTGATCACCGCCGATGACGGTCGCTCCTACTCAAAGCCCATGCTGTCCACCGGTTACGCCAAACACAAGGACGCCGACAGCCTGTGCATGGCCGAGCCAGGCGCCATGGCCGAGCAGCTCAAGGCCGAGATTCGCACCCACACCCGTATCAGCGGTATCGACCCAGGCCACAAGCGCCTGTGGATCGGCGAGGAACAGGTGCCTTATCGCGACCTGATCCTGGCCTGGGGCGCGCAGACCGTGCAGGTACCGGTGGAGGGCGATGGCGCCGATGCGGTCTATCCCATCAATGATCTGGAGGACTACGCCCACTTCCGTGCCGCCGCCGCAGGCAAGCGGCGCGTGCTGATCCTCGGTGCCGGCCTGATCGGCTGCGAGTTCGCCAACGACATGCGTTCGGGAGGCTTCGAGGTCGACGTCGTCGCCCCGTGCGAGCAGGTCATGCCGACATTGCTGCATCCTGCCGCAGCGGCGGCGGTCCAGGCTGGCCTGGAAGGGCTCGGCGTACGTTTTCATCTGGGGCCGGTGCTGACCCGCTTGCAGCGCATCGGCGAGGGGCTGGAGGCGCACCTTTCCGATGGCAGCGTGGTCGCCTGTGATCTGCTGGTGTCGGCCATCGGCTTGCGCCCGCGCACCGACCTTGCGGCCGCGGCGGGGTTGCAGATCAACCGCGGGGTGGTGGTCGACCGGCAGCTGCGCACTTCCCACGCCAATATCTTTGCCCTGGGAGATTGCGCCGAGGTGGATGGCCTGAACCTGCTGTACGTCATGCCGCTGATGGGCTGCGCGCGGGCCCTCGCTCAGACCCTGTGCGGCAACCCGACCGCCGTCGCCTATGGCCCGATGCCGGTGACCGTGAAAACGCCCGCTTGCCCGTTGGTGGTATCGCCACCGCCACAAGGATGCGAAGGCACCTGGCAGGTCGACGGCCAGGGCGCGGACCTCAAGGTGCTCTGCCACGACGCCGAGGGCAAGCTGCTGGGCTATGCCCTGACTGGCGCGGCGGTCCTGGAGAAGCTGGCGCTGAATCGCCAGCTACCGCCGTTGATGGCGTGAACGGCAGGCGTTCTGTCGGATTTCCCCTGTTGTTGCCACAACATTGGCCACCCAGGCACTGGCGCGGCCCTGGGCGGCGTGCCATTCTCACTCCGGTCTGCCGCAGTTTAGAGCCTGCGGTGCCTTGAGCGCTGCTCCGAGGGGCAGCACGGCATAACAACAAAAATCCCGTCAAAGAGGCTTTACTATGCGTAAACCAGAACTCGCCGCCGCCATCTCTGAAAGTGCCGATATGACCAAGGAGCAGGCCAACCGCGTCCTCAATGCCATCCTGGAAGAAATCACGGGTGCGCTCAACAGGAAGGACAGCGTCACGCTGGTCGGCTTCGGCACGTTCCTCGGGCGCCACCGCGGTGCGCGGACCGGCAAGAATCCTCAGACCGGCGAACCGGTAAAGATCAGGGCCTCCAACACCGTCGCCTTCAAGCCTGGCAAGTCCCTCAAGGATGCCGTCTCAGGCCAAGACACCGCCGGCAGCCAATCCGCTGCCGCCGCCAAATCCTCCACTGCCGGCAAGACCGCCGCGAAGGCAAAGAGCGCCAAGTAGGGCCTCTGACAACACCCCCTATAGCGAGAACGGGCACCTTCAGGTGCCCGTTGTGTTTATTGCCTGGCAAGCCCCCGCGCCGGCACCGGAGTGTAGGGGATGAGCAAGTAGCAATCGTTCGCCAAAAGGCTAGAATGCTCGACTCAGTCACTTTTTCGCCGAGGCGCGTGCATGAAGTTTCGCTTTCTTCTCTGGGCCATGGGGTTGCTGATGGCCAGGGCCAGCCGCAATAACCCAGCTTTCCAGCAGCAGCTGCAGGACAAGGACCTGGTGTTCCAGATGCAGACGCTCGATGGCAAGGTTGCCCGGCACTTCATCGTCAAGGACCTGCGCATCAGCAGCAAGGGCGGCCTGCATCCCCAGCCGGCCTTCGCCATTGCATTCAGCGACCCGGCCTATGGCTTCGCCACGTTGCAGGCCAGCAACAAGCAGTTGGCCTTCATGCAAGGGATTCAGGACAAGCGCATCCAGATCAAGGGCAACCCGGCGCTGGTGATCTGGTTTCAGGGCCTGATGAAATACCTCAAGCCGCGCAAGAATGCCTGAACATTGGACTCAGTGCGGGTTGAATTGTGACGCCAGCTCGCGCAGCAATGCCTCGGCCTGCAGTACCTTGTCGACCACCGCATGGGCTTTCTCGCGGCTCAGTCCGACGCGCTCGAGCAGCTCGTCGCTGATCGGCGCCTCGGGGCCCGCGCCAATGCCACGCGAGCGCAACAGGCGCAAGGCCAGGCACAGCAGGTTGGGGAAGACGGCGTGTTCACCATTGTAGGACGGGTCGTGCTGGAAGCGCAGCGCGGTGGTCAGTTCCGGCGGCATGTCCCACAGGCCCATCAGCCAGGCACCGATCTGTTCGCGGCTGATGCCCAGCAGGTGCTGCTCGACGTAGGTGTGACACAGATGCGGGTTGACCTCCAGGTGGCGGCAGATCAGCGAGAAGTGCGGCGGGAACACATGGGCCAGAAGCAGGTAGCCGAAGTTGTGCAGCAGCCCGGCCAGGTAGGTCAGCCCGACCTCGGGGCGCTCGCCGCGCGGCATGGCGCGGGCCAGGCCCTCGATGACCGCGGCGGTGTAGATCGACTGTCGCCAATAGGGCGTGGCCTGTTGTGGTTGGTCCTTGGGCAGGCTCACGGTCTTGCCCAGGGCCAGGCCAAGCGCCAGGTTGATGACCAGGTCGAAGCCCAGCACCCGCACAATGGCATCTTCCACCGAGCGGATCTTGCCGGGTGAGGCGTAGTAGGGAGAGGCCGCCCAGCTCACTACCTGGGCGGCCAGGGCCGGATCGGTCTCGACGACGCTGGTGATGTCGTCGATGCTGGCGTTGGGGTCGGCCCGCAGCTTGACGATCTTCTGCGCGGTGTCGGTCAGGGGCGGAATTTCGATGGTCTGCTCCAGGCGTTGCTGGATGCGTCTTGCGGTAAAGGCCTGGACGGCCTGGGTGATCTCTTCGCGGTCGTCGTGGGGACGGTCGAGGTTGGGGCGGATGGCCTGGATTGGCTCACCGAAACTGCCGGCGCTGGCCCTGCTCAACAGCTTCCTGAACTCATCGCGGTCGAATTCCAGCCATAGGCCGGGCTGACCCGACTGGACCAGCAGCTTGTCGGCCTTGAGCAGATCGCCCTCATAAAGGCAGGGGGAGCTGGTCAGTGCCGGGATCGCGGGTAGGCTTTTCAGGCCATGCTTGTCGAGCATTTGCTTCAAGCGCGCCAGCGGCACCGCCACGAGCCTGCGGCCGGTAAGCTCGGTCAGGTGCTTGAGGTCCAGTAGCTGGCTCTGCGGGAACAGCACCATCAGCGCGCCGACCTCGTCGTCGAGCAGAATCGCCTGGACCTTGGCGGCAGCTGGCAGTTGCGGCTGCTCGGGCACTTCGCGGTAAGCGACCCCGAGCTTTTCGAGCAACAGCCGGATGACAGACGGAGCGTGCGGGGTTGCGGCGTCCAGGGCAACTTCAGTCATGGTCTGTATCCAAATTCTTCAACAATCGCACAGTATAGCCAGCTCCATCGGATACGGGTTTCGTTCCAGGACCGGCGTCACACCTGACCATACTGCTGTCCATGGCGCAGCCAGCGGTCGAGCAGCGGGCTGACATGCTCCGGCCAGCGCGCGATCAAGGCCTGGGCGGCATCACGCACGGTAGGCAGCAAATCGGCATCACGCATCAGGTCGGCAACCTTGAACTGTAGCAGGCCGGTTTGCCGGGTCCCGAGCATTTCGCCAGGCCCGCGCAGCTCCAGGTCCTTTTCGGCGATGACGAAACCATCGTTGGTTTCGCGCATGATCCCCAGGCGTTCGCGACCGATCTGCGACAAAGGCGGGTGGTAGAGCAGTACGCAGTGGCTGGCCGCGCTGCCCCGGCCGACGCGCCCGCGTAGCTGGTGCAGCTGGGCCAGGCCAAGGCGCTCGGGGTTCTCGATGATCATCAGGCTGGCATTGGGCACATCCACGCCGACCTCGATCACGGTGGTGGCGACCAGCAGCTGCAGACGGCCTTCCTTGAACTCGGCCATCACCGCGGCCTTTTCGGCCGGCTTCATGCGCCCGTGGATCAGGCCGACGCGCAGCTCGCCGAGGGCGCTGCCGAGGTCCTCGTAGGTGCTTTCGGCCGCCTGGCAGGTCAGTTCTTCGGACTCTTCGATCAAGGTGCAGACCCAATAGGCCTGGCGACCTTCCGCACAGGCGGCGCGGACGCGTTCGACCACTTCGAAGCGACGGCTGTCGGCGACCAGCACCGTGTTGACCGGGGTGCGCCCGGGGGGCAACTCGTCAAGAACCGAGGTGTCCAGGTCGGCATAGGCACTCATGGCCAGGGTCCGCGGGATCGGCGTGGCGGTCATGATCAGCTGGTGTGGGCAGAGCTGGCCATTCACCCCTTTCTGTCGCAGGGCCAGTCGCTGCTGGACGCCGAAGCGGTGCTGCTCGTCGATGATCGCCAGGGCCAGGCGCTTGAACTTCACCTCTTCCTGGAACAGCGCATGGGTGCCGACCACCATGGGCACGCCCTCGGCGATCTGCTCCAGGGCAGCGGCACGGGCCTTGCCCTTGAGCTTGCCGGCCAACCACGCGACCTCGATCCCCAGCGGTTCCAGCCAGCGTTTGAAGGTGATGAAGTGTTGTTCAGCGAGAATCTCGGTCGGCGCCATCAACGCGACCTGGTAGCCGGCTTCCAGGGCCTGCAGCGCGGCCAGGGCCGCCACCACGGTCTTGCCCGCGCCAACATCGCCTTGGACCAGGCGCATCATGGGTTCTGGCTGGCTGAGGTCGTAGGCGATCTCGTTGCCGACCCGTTGCTGGGCGCCGGTCGGGGTGAAACCCAGATTGGCCAGGTACTGGGCGGGCAGGCGGCTGGCTTTGGCCAGGACTGGCGCGCGCAAGGTACGCAGGCTCTCGCGCAGGCGTTGCTGCGAAAGCTGGTGGGTCAGCAGCTCCTCGAAGGCCAATCGGTACTGGGCCCAGTGCTGGCCTTCGGCGAGCTCGTCGAGGTCGGCATCGGCGGGTGGGTTGTGCAGGTAGCGGATGGCAGCGTCCAGCGGTGCCAGCTGGTAGTCCCGGGCCATTTCGTCAGGCAGCCAGTCAGGCAGGCTGCGCGGACCCAGCATGGCCAGGCTCTGCTGGCAGAGCAGACGCAGTCTTTGCTGGGTCAGCCCTTCGGTGGTCGGGTAGATCGGTGTCAGGGTCTGTTCGACCGGTGGGGCTGGCTCGTCGCCGTTGAGCGCGCGGTACTCGGGGTGATAGATCTCCAGGCCCGAGGCACCCGGCCGTGCTTCCCCATAGCAGCGCACATGGGTGCCTCGCTTGAGGCCCTCCTTCTGCGCGTTGCTGAAATGATAGAAGCGCAGGCTGAGCACGCCGGTGCCATCACCCAGGCGCACCACCAGGCTGCGGCGCTTGCCCATCACCACGTCGGTGCCACTGACCACACCCTCGATCACTGCATCCTGGCCAGGACGCAGGGCTCCGATGGGCACTACTCGGGTACGGTCCTGATAACGCAGGGGCAGGTGGAACAGCAGGTCCTGAAGGTTTTCCAGGCCCACTTTGGCGAGCTTTTCGGCCATGGCGTCGCCCACGCCCTTGAGTTCGGTGACGGCTACCCTCGACAACTCGGTCATGAGGCAGGCCTACTGGTCCGCCGGCGATTTGGCGACCGAGCACAGGCGGATCGAGTCGGCCAGGATCTCGATGGCCTTGGGCCGCGGAAAGCTGGCGCGCCAGGCGATGGCCACGGTGCGAAAGGGCGTGGGCGGGGTCAGCGGACGCACTTCGATCACGCCCGGCGCGTAGTGGTGGCTGTGCACGGCCGACAGCGGCAGGATCGACACCCCCAGGCCAGACGCGACCATGTGGCGAATGGTTTCCAGAGAACTGGATTCGACCGTGGTGTGCTTGGCGCCCTCGCTGCCCTTGACCAGGGTCGGGCAGGCTTCCAGGACCTGGTCACGGAAGCAGTGGCCCTCACCGAGCAGCAGCAGACTCTTGTCGTTGAGCATGGACGCATCGATGGTTTCTTTCTGGGTCCAGGGATGCTCGCTGGGCATCAGCATGCAGAACGGCTCGTCGTACAACGGCAGGGTCAGCACGTCGGCTTCGTTGAACGGCAGGGCGATGATGATCGCGTCCAGTTCGCCGTTACGCAGCTTTTCGCGCAGCACGTGGGTAAAGTTTTCTTCGATGTACAGCGGCATCTGCGGGGCGACCCGGTGCAGTTGCGGAATCAGGTGTGGGAACAGGTAGGGGCCGACGGTATAGATGGCGCCGACCTTCAGCGGGGCGGTCAGCTGGTTCTTGCCAGCCTGAGCCAGTTCGCGGATGCCCTGGGCCTGTTCCAGGACCTTTTGCGCCTGGGCAACGATGCTTTCGCCGACCGGCGTCAGGCGCACCGCGCTCTTGCTGCGCTCGAAGATCAGTACGCCCAGTTCGTCCTCCAGCTTTTTCACGCCGACCGACAGGGTCGGCTGGCTGACATGGCAGCGTTCGGCAGCATGGCCAAAATGCTGCTCCTGGGCGAGGGTGACGATATAGCGAAGTTCTGTGAGGGTCATAACGTGCGTCCATGAAGTTGCGGCCCCAGCATAGCGGCTGCAATCGATAGACGCACGTTATCAGACTTACCGAGGTGTGACAGATCCAAGTGTCATCGTCTATCCAGCGAGTAGACGAAGGGGGCTACCACTTCAATGCTGCCATTGTTCAACAGCTCCTGCGGAGGCTTGGGTACCGGCTGCGCTTTGCGGATCATTTCCAGCGTGGCGCGATCCAGTGCCGCACTGCCCGAACCGCCGGCCAGTGAATAGGACAGGATCTTGCCTTCGCCATCGACCACGAAGCGTAGGCGGTTGATACCTTGCAGCCCGCGGCGCCGAGCGTCTTCCGGATAGCGCTTGTACTTGGCCAGATGACGCAGCAGGTCGCTCTGCCAGGTCGGCAGGGCGTTGCTGTTGGACGCAATGCTCGGCGCCGGTGCCGCGGACTTCTGCGGTGGCGCGTTGCTTGGCGGCGTGTCGACCACTTCCTCGGCCGGTGGCTTCTCCTGCGGTGGCTCAGGCTTCTTCTCAGGCTTGGGCGGCTGAGGCTTGGCCTTGGGCTTGACCGGCTTGGCAACGGCGATCTTCGGCTTCGGGGCCTCGACCAGCTTGGGCAGCGGCGGCTCTTCGACCGGTGCTGGCGGCTGGGGCGTGACCACCTTCGGGGGTGGAGGTGGCGCGGGCTCAGGCAGCGGTGCCAGTTCGACCATCATGGCTGCCGGGGGCAGCTCGACGGCCTGTGGCACCGACCAATCGAGCATGAGCAGCACAGCGACGGCATGCAGTCCCAGCACGATGGCCAGGCTACCGCTGTAACGCGCCAGGTTACGCCGCGTCTTTGTCATTTCTTGGCTGCCGTCTCGAGTCCGACCAGGCCGACCTTGAGGTAGCCGGCCGCGCGCATGGTGTTCATCACTTCCATCAGGTCACCGTAATCCACGCCTTTGTCAGCCTGGAAGAAGATGGTGGTCTCCTTGTCACCCTTGGTCTTGGCATCGAGCATGGCGCCAAGCTGGTCGGCTTGTGGCACCTGGTCGTCGCCGACGTAGAGCTTCTGGTCGGCCTTGACGCTGACGAACACCGGCTTCTCCGGTCTGGGCGCGGGCTTGGCGGTCGAGGCCGGCAGGTCGACCTTGATATCGACCGTGGCCAATGGGGCGGCGACCATGAAGATGATCAGCAGCACCAGCATCACGTCAATAAAGGGCGTGACGTTGATTTCGTGGTTTTCGGCGAGGTCGTCGCCACCTTCGTTAAGGTGCAGGCCCATGACTTACCCCACTTTCACCATGTGCGGGGCGGATCGCTCGCCGGACTGATGGTCCAGGTCGCGGCTTACCAGCAACAAGACCTGCGCCGACGCGTCCGAGACTTGCGCCTTGTAGCCGGCGATGGAACGGGCGAAGACGTTGTAGATGACCACGGCCGGGATAGCGGCGACCAGGCCCAGGGCCGTGGCCAGCAGGGCTTCGGCGATGCCGGGGGCGACGACGGCCAGGTTGGTGGTCTGGGTCTTGGCGATGCCAATGAAGCTGTTCATGATGCCCCAGACGGTGCCGAACAGACCGACGAACGGTGCGGTGGAACCGATGGTGGCCAGCACGCCGGTGCCGTTGCTCATGTTGCGGCCGCTCGCGGCCACCAGGCGCTCCAGGCGGAAGCT
The DNA here is from genome assembly GCA_023388335.1 of Pseudomonadota bacterium. Lineage (GTDB taxonomy): Bacteria > Pseudomonadota > Gammaproteobacteria > Pseudomonadales > Pseudomonadaceae > Aquipseudomonas. Next base: position 11,263 of record JAEWGL010000220.1, read on the forward strand.
GACGCGCTCCTTGATGCCTTCCTTCTCGCGGGTGTTGGCCGACAGGCGCATTTCTTCAAGCGCGTCGTGCACCAGCAAGTGGGCCAGGGTGCCCTCCTTGTTGGAGGCTTCGCTGGCTTCTTTCAGGCTGGCGGACTTCTTCAACGCGGCGATTTCGCCACGCAGGCGACGCTTGGCGCCCAGCAGCTCGAAGCCCTTGGCGATCCAGATGGTCCAGGTGATGATCGAGGCGATGGCCAGGCCGATCATGACGATCTTGACCACGATGTCGGCGTTCTTGTACATGCCCCACGGGGACAGGTCGTGGGCCATGCCTAGGGTGGTGTCTTCGACCAGGGCCTGGGTGTTTTCGTCGACAGCCGGGGCAGGCGTTGCATTCACGCCGGGCGCGGCGCCTTCAACGGACGGCGCGGGCGCTGCGTTATCAGCCGGCGTGGTGCCTGGCGCGGCAGGCGCCGCGGCGACGATTGGCGCATTGGCTGCCGGGGCGACAGGCTCATCGGCCATCGCAGCGGGGGCCAGTACCAGGCTGAACATCAGCGCGGCAATAGCGCGCCATGTGCGCGACGTGGTTGGCGAAGCGGAGGGTTGATTGCGTGTCATGCTGGCCGGACCTGATGAAGAAGAAGAGTGAATGTCCTTCAAGGCCTCGAGACAGGCCGAGAACAAATAGGGCGCCATTATTGCAATTAATTCTTGTTAGCAGAAGTAATAAAGTTACTTTTTTTAACCTTTGACTGGCCGTTCATCGCTGGATCCGGCTAGGCTGAACCTTTGGCCAAGAGAGTCTAGGGATGTCTGCGCACACTGCATTGATCGTCGGCTGTGGGGATATTGGCGGTCGCCTGGCCCAGCAATTACAGGCTTGTAACTGGCAGGTCAGCGGCTTGCGGCGGTCGATCGAGCACCTGCCGCAGGGCGTGCGGCCAATCGCGGCCGACCTGTCCGATCCTGCCTGTCCGGCTGCCTGGCCAGTCGATACGCCCGACTACCTGGTGTACTGCGTGGCCGCCAGCGAGCATGACGAGGCAGGCTACCAGGCCGCCTATGTCGAAGGCCTGCGCAATGTCCTGCGCTGGCTCGAAGAGAAGGGCCAGCGGCCGCGGCGGCTGCTGTTCGTGTCCAGCAGCAGCGTGTTTGGCCAGCAGGATGGCGAGTGGATCGACGAGACCGCCGCCACCGCGCCGCAAGGTTATTCGGGCCGAGTCATGCTCGAAGCCGAGCGCTTGGCCCTGGACAGTTCGGTGCCTGCCACCCTCGTTCGCCTGACCGGCATCTATGGACCGGGACGTGAATGGTTGCTGAGCCAGGTGCGCCAGGGGTATCGCGTGGTCGAGGAGCCACCTTTGTATGGCAATCGCATTCACGCCGATGACGCGGCGGGCCTGCTGGCCTTCCTGCTACAGGGCGATGCCCGCGGGGTGGCGCTGCAGGATTGCTATATAGGTGTCGATGACGCGCCAGCCCCGCTGGCCGAGGTGGTGGCGTGGTTGCGTGAGTACATGGGTGTCACCGCATGGTCCGACCAGCAGCGCGTGCGCCGCACCGGCAGCAAGCGCTGCAGCAACGCCCGGGCCCGGGCGTTGGGGTGGGTACCGCAGTATTCCAGTTACCGAGAAGGCTATGCTGCCATTCTTGAAAGGGCGAGTTGAGGCATGACGGGCCGACGTCGGGGTTAAGGCTCAGTCGCGCTCAAGTACCCACTGGCGAGGGCCTGGCGCCAGCTGTGGCATCTCGTCGGCGCGGGCGCTGTTCAGCGCCGCGAAGATCTCCAGGGTGTCGCCGTCCCGCTTGAAGATCCATGGGCTGCCCTGCTGGTTACGCTCCAGCCAGAGGCTGTCGTGTTCGCCGCTGATGCTGGCGCAGTCGCCCGCCAGGCAGAGCGCATAACGGTTCAAGTCCGCCAGCCCATCGACACTGCCGTTGTCGCCAAAGCGCACCAGGCCACCCTTGCCCGGTCCTTCGACGATCTTCCAGTCACCGCCCAGATAGGCGCCATACAGGGCCTTCTCGAACGTGGTACCGACCGGGGCGTCTGCCGGAGCCGGCGCCTGGGCTTTCTCGAAGGACTGCTGCGCAGTGCTGTCGCGGCTAGCCTGGACCAGTTCATCGCCGTCCAGGGAAAGCTGTTCGGTATGATCGCCACCAAAGGCCACTTGCCAATGCTTCTGGTCGGCGCTCAATTGGCCTTCGACCACGTCGAAACCGTTGCTGAAGGTGGCGCGCTGGTTGGCCACGTCGACCTTCCATTCGAAATTCGGGCCATTGCTGGCCAGGGCCTGGCGCAGGCTCACGCCCTTGGCGGCGGCTTCGATGGCGTTCTGGTTGATCCAGGTGCCGTTGTAGTCTTCGGGTTTGTGGCTGGCGCAGCCGCCCAGTAGCAGGGCTGCCAGCGAGAGGGTCAGTGCGTGACGCATGAGGAGGCCTTCAGGAAGGGCGGTGGCGGGTATTGGAGCCCGCCACCGAGGGGCATTACTCGAGGACCAGGATGGCGTCCATTTCAACTTGCGAGCCACGCGGCAGCGCTGCCACGCCAATGGCGGCGCGTGCCGGGTAGGGTTGCTCGAAGTAGCGGCCCATGAGCTCGTTGACCTTGGCGAAATGGCTCAGGTCGGTCAGGAAGATGTTCAGCTTGACGATGTCCTTGAACGAGCCACCCGCGGCTTCGGCCACGGCCTTGAGGTTCTCGAAGACCTGCACGGTCTGGGCTTCGAAGCCTTCGACCAGCTCCATGGTGTTCGGGTCCAGTGGGATCTGCCCGGACATGTAGACGGTGTTGCCGGCCTTGATCGCCTGGGAATAGGTACCGATGGCGGCCGGGGCCTTGTCGCTGGTGATGACGGTCTTGGTCATGTTGACTCCTTGAGGTTGGCGGACTACGTACGCATCCGGGTGATACGGATCACTCCGCTCAGGGTACGCAGCTTCTTGATCACACGGGCCAGGTGCACGCGGTCGTGTACGCTGACCACCAACTGGACCACGCTGATTCGACCATCGCGTTCGTCCATGCTGATTTTCTCGATGTTGCCGTCGGCGGCATTGACGCTGCTCGCCAGCAGGGCGATCAGCCCACGCTGGTGCTCGAGCTCGACGCGCAGCTCGACATTGAACTCGCCGGTCACGTCCTTGGCCCAGGAAAGCTGCAGGCACTTTTCCGGGTTATGGCGGATTTCGCTGATGTTGCGGCAGTTTTCAAGGTGCACGACCATGCCCTTGCCGGCGGACAAGTGACCCACGATCGGGTCGCCTGGGATCGGCGTGCAGCACTTGGCGTAGCTGAGCACCAGGCCCTCGGTGCCGCGGATGGCCAGCGGGCCTTCGGGGCTTGGCAACTGCTCGCCCTCGGCGGACAGCAAGCGACGGGCGACCACGTAGGCCATGCGGTTGCCCAGGCCGATGTCCTCGAGCAAGTCTTCGGTCAGCTCCAGGCGGTATTCGTCGAGAATGGCCTGCACGCGCTCCTGCGGTATCTTGTCCAGGTTGCTGTCGAATCCGGTGAGTACCTTGTTCAGCAGGCGTTCGCCCAGGCTGATGGATTCGGAGCGGCGCTGCTGCTTGAGGGCGTGGCGAATGTGCGTGCGCGCCTTGCCAGTGACCACGAAATTGAGCCAGGCCGGGTTGGGACGTGCCCCTGGCGCGCTGACGATCTCGACGGTCGAACCGCTCTGCAGCGGCTCGGACAGCGGTGCGAGGCGCCGGTTGATACGGCAGGCAATGCAGCTGTTGCCGACGTCGGTGTGCACCGCGTAGGCAAAATCGACGGCCGTGGAGCCTTTGGGCAGTTCCATGATCCGCCCCTTGGGCGTGAACACGTAGACCTCGTCCGGGAACAGGTCGATCTTCACGCTCTCGATGAACTCGAGCGAGTTGCCCGCGCGCTGCTGCATCTCAAGCACACCCTTGACCCACTGGCGTGCGCGGGCGTGGCTGCCCTTGGGCTGATCGTCGTCGCTGGATTTGTACAACCAGTGCGCGGCGATGCCGTTGTTGGCCATCTCTTCCATTTCACGGGTGCGGATCTGGATCTCGATGGGCACGCCATGCATGCCGAACAGCGTGGTGTGCAGCGACTGGTAGCCGTTGGCCTTGGGAATCGCGATGTAATCCTTGAAGCGCCCGGGCAGCGGCTTGTAGAGGTTGTGCACGGCGCCGAGCACCCGGTAGCAGGTATCGACCTTGTCGACGATGATGCGGAAGGCGTAGACGTCCATGATCTCGTTGAAGGCGCGGCGCTTGCCGCGCATCTTCTTGTAGATGCCATAGAGGTGCTTCTGCCGGCCACTGACCTCGCCCTGGATGCCGTCAACGGCCAGGCAATGCTCCAGGGACTGCTCGATCTTGTTGACCAGCTCCTTGCGGTTGCCGCGGGCGCGCTTGACCGCCTGGTAGATGCGTGCCGAACGCATCGGGTGCATGGCCTTGAAGCCCAGGTCCTCGAATTCGACGCGCACGTTGTGCATCCCCAGGCGGTTGGCGATGGGGGCGTAGATCTCGAGGGTTTCCTTGGCGATACGCCGGCGCTTCTCGCCCGACAGCACCTCGAGGGTGCGCATGTTGTGCAGGCGGTCGGCCAGCTTGACCAGGATCACGCGGATGTCGCGGGCCATGGCCATGGCCATTTTCTGGAAGTTTTCGGCCTGGGCCTCGGCCTTGGTCTCGAAGTTCATCTGGGTCAGCTTGCTGACCCCGTCGACCAGTTCGGCGACGGTCTCGCCAAATTGTGCGCTGAGCGCTTCCTTGGCGATGCCGGTGTCTTCGATCACATCGTGCAGCATGGCGGCCATCAGGCTCTGATGGTCCATGTGCATGTCGGCCAGGATGCTCGCCACCGCCAGCGGGTGGGTCACATAGGCTTCACCGCTACGGCGGCGTTGGCCGTCGTGGGCTTGTTCGGCATAGAAATAGGCTCGGCGGACCAGGTTGACCTGGTCGTTGCCGAGGTAGGTCGACAGACGATCGGCGAGGGCGTCTATGCTCGGCACAGGATGGCCTCCTGACGAGGAACGGGGACCTGCGCCATACAACGTCGACCAGGCATGGACTTAGACGGCCTCGTTAGCCTCGTCCTCGAACGCGGCGAAGACCGGATCCTCGGTGACGATCTCTTCGGCGGCGATGAACTCGGGGGTGACGATCCCTTCGGCGATTTCACGCAGGGCGACGACGGTCGGCTTGTCGTTTTCCCACGCCACGCGCGGCTCTTTGCCGCCGGTGGCCAGCTGACGGGCACGCTTGGTAGAGAGCATGACCAGCTCAAAACGGTTATCCACGTGTTCTAGGCAATCTTCAACGGTTACGCGGGCCATGGTGTTCCTCGTAGCAAATGCGGTATACGCGTCGTCCAGAATGGGCGGGCGGACTCGATAGTTTAAAAAATCACCAGCCATTAGGGAAGCGCTGATTTCGGTCCGCCGTCGCCGACAGGCTGCGATACCAGAAGCATGACGCTGACAATACCGGCTCGCAGGCCCGCAGCACAACCACTGATCGCGCTAGCGCAGCATCGCGTCACGCAGGCGTGGAGTCAGCTCTTCGAAAAGCGTCTGCACCGAGCGCAGCGCGCGACAGTCCGGGCGAGTCAGCAGCCAGAGCTGGGTGTCGCAGCCGGGCAGGGCGTCGCTCAGTGCCTCGACACCCGGCAGCCCATTGACCATGTAGTCCGCCAGGGCCGCCACGCCCATGCCGCTGCTGACCAGTTGGGCGATGGTGGACATCCCGCTGCAGTGGTAGCGCGGGATCAGCCCAGGGAATTGCTGGTTGCGCCAGATCACCGTGGGATGGTCCTGCATGGCATCGTCCGGACCGATCCAGGGCACGCTGGCCGGTGACTCGGCGAGGCGTTGGCGAAATTCGGGTCGACCGCAGATCACGTAGGAGGTCGACCCCAGGCAGCGGCCCACCAGGTGTTCGGGCGGCGTGTTGGTCAGGCGCAGGGCAATGTCGGCATCGCGCCTGCTCAGGTTGGCGAAGGTGTTGGACGTGCCCATCTCCAGCGACAGCGCCGGGTAGTTGGGCATGAAGCTGGCCAGCGCCGGCAGCAGCAAGCTGTGCAGCACGGCCTCGGTGCAGGTCACCCGAACCGTGCCACTGACCACCTGCTCGCCGCAGGTCATGGCGATGCGCGCGGCCTCCAGGGCCTGCTCGGCGCGTTCGGCCTGCTCGGCCAGGGCCTGCGCGGTGTCGGTGGGCAGGTAACCCTTGCGGCTTTTGACGAACAGCGCCGTCCCCAGCGCTGATTCCAGTCGCCGGATGGAGCGAAACACCGTGGATACGTCGACCTTGAGCAGCTCGGCGGCCTTGGCCAGGGAGCGACCGCGTTCCAGGGCGAGGACCAGGGAGAGGTCGGCATGGGTGATCTGATATTGCATGGATGCACGCTCTGCTTGCCCAAATGCCAATGTCTGTTGCGTTGGGGCCATTTTATAGTGAAACGGCAGCCGGTAATCAATCCATCGGTTGCCACCGTTTCGTGTGGGTGCCCAAGGCCCCCAGAAACATTCCCCACGATGGGAATGAAAAAGAACAACAGCATCAACCATCGCCGCCCGCGAGGCGCAAGCCTTATCCCTCCACATCGCCGCTCCATTGAAAAGCAAAGGATGTACAGCCATGTCGTCGGTCTCCCCGTGCGCCAGCTCTTCCAGCGAGATGAACGCGTTCCTGAAGGCAAATCCACAAACGCAATTCGTCGACCTGTTGATTTCCGACATGAACGGGGTGGTGCGGGGCAAGCGGATAGAGCGCGCCAGCCTGCACAAGGTCTACGAGAGGGGCATTAACCTGCCGGCTTCCCTGTTCGCCCTGGACATCAATGGGTCCACCGTCGAGAGCACGGGCCTTGGCCTGGACATTGGCGATGCCGACCGGATCTGCTATCCCATTCCCGGCACCCTGTCCTTCGAGCCCTGGCAGAAGCGGCCGACCGGGCAGCTGCTGATGACCATGCACGAACTCGATGGCCGGCCATTCTTCGCCGATCCGCGCGAAGTACTGCGCCAAGTGGTGAGCAGGTTCGACGACATGGGCTTGCAGATCTGCGCCGCCTTCGAGCTGGAGTTCTACCTGATCGACCAGGACAACCTCAATGGACGCCCGCAGCCACCGCGCTCGCCGATCTCCGGCAAGCGCCCGCACTCGACCCAGGTCTATCTGATCGACGACCTGGATGAGTACGCCGAGTGCCTGCAGGACATGCTCGAAGCCGCCAAGGAACAGGGCCTGCCGGCCGACGCCATCGTCAAGGAAAGCGCGCCGGCGCAGTTCGAGGTCAACCTGCACCACGTCGCCGACCCGTTCAAGGCCTGTGACTATGCAATCCTGCTCAAGCGCCTGATCAAGAACATCGCCTACGACCATGAGATGGACTCCACCTTCATGGCCAAGCCCTACCCGGGCCAGGCCGGCAACGGGCTGCACGTGCACATCTCGTTGCTGGACAAGAAGACTGGCAAGAACATCTTCACCAGTGACGATCCCTTGCAGAACGAGGCCCTGCGCCATGCGGTCGGCGGGGTGCTGGAAACCCTGCCGGCGTCGATGGCCTTGCTCTGTCCGAACATCAACTCGTACCGGCGCTTCGGTGCGCAGTTCTACGTGCCCAATGCGCCGAGCTGGGGCCTGGACAACCGCACCGTGGCCGTGCGCGTGCCGACCGGCAGCAGCGACGCGGTGCGCATCGAGCACCGCGTGGCCGGCGCCGATGCCAACCCGTACCTGATGATGGCCGCGATCCTGGCCGGCATCCACCACGGCCTGACCCACCAGGTCGAGCCCGGCGCCCCGATCGAGGGCAACTCCTACGAACAGCGGGAGCAGAGCCTGCCGAACAACCTGCGCGATGCCCTGCGCGAGCTGGACGACAGCGAGATCCTCAACAAGTACATCGATCCCAAGTACATCGACATTTTTGTCGCGTGCAAGGAAAGCGAACTGGCGGAGTTCGAAGTCTCGATCTCCGACCTTGAGTACAACTGGTACCTGCACACGGTGTAAGCCCATGAACAAGCGTGCTAGCCGGGCCCATGGCCCCTTGATCGGTGTCAGCGCCTGCCGTCAGCAGGTGGGCAGGCACTCGTCGCACACGGTGGGCGACAAGTACGTCGAGGCCGCAGGCTTTGCCGGCATCCCGCTGGTCCTGCCCGCGCGCGACGAGCCGGTGGACACCCAGGCGTTGCTGGCCAGTCTCGACGGCATTCTTTTTACCGGCTCGCCTTCTAATGTCGAGCCGCATCATTACAATGGCGCCCCCAGCGCGACGGGCACGCACCACGACGTGGCACGTGATCGCCTGACCCTGCCGCTGATGCGGGCTGCCATCGCCGCGGGCGTGCCGGTGTTTTGCATCTGCCGCGGTTTCCAGGAATTGAACGTGGCGCTTGGCGGCACGCTGCACCAGCGGGTCCAGGCGCTGCCTGGCTACCTGGATCATCGCGAGCCGCACGAAGCGCCTGTTCAAGCGCAATACAGCCTTCGGCATCCGGTCAGCATCGAGGCTGGCGGAATGTTCGAGCGTATGGGCCTGGCGGCGCGGTTCGAGGTCAACTCGCTGCACAGCCAGGGCATCGACCGCTTGGCCCCTGGCCTGCGTGTCGAGGCAAGGGCCCCGGATGGCCTGATCGAAGCGGTGTCCATGGATGACGCGCCGGGCTTCGTGCTTGGCGTGCAATGGCACCCGGAATGGCGTTTCGCCGAAAACCCGGTTTCGCTGCGTCTGTTTCAGGCGTTTCGTGAGGCATGCAGTGCCCACGCGGCGGGGGAGGGCTAACGCCAGGAAGCACCCTGACGTCGCCCCAAGGTCTGGGAAGACTCAACCCATGCAGCAAGCTTTCAATGAGTGAAAGCGCCTCTCTTGGGAGGCCCTTTGGAAAACAATACCAATATCGATGGCTAATACTCATGAGCGAATACACTGAAGCCGGCCGCCCTCCCACTGCGGCAGGGCAGGCCGGCAGCACTGCCACGGCATCCAGCAAAGGCCTGGCCAAGGGCCGTTTGGGCCTGCTGGCCAGCGTGGTGCTGGGCATTTCCACCATCGCCCCGGTCTACACCCTGACCGGCGCCCTCGGCCCCACCGTGCGGGAGGTCGGCGCTCACTTGCCGGCGGTCTTCATCGTCGGCTTCCTGCCGATGCTGCTGGTAGCCCTAGGCTACCGCGAACTCAACGCGGCGGAGCCTGACAGCGGCACCTCCTTCACCTGGTCGGCGCGCGCCTTCGGGCCGATGATCGGCTGGATCGGCGGCTGGGGCCTGGTGACCGCCACGACCATTGTCCTTTCCAACCTGGCCGGCGTCGCGGTCGACTTCTTCTACCTCTTTCTCGGACAGATCAGCGGCAGCCACGAGGTGGCTGCGCTGAGCGACAACCTGTTGGTCAACATCAGCACGTGTTGCGTATTCATCGCCCTGGCCGTGTGGATCTGCTGCCGGGGCATGGGCACCACCATGACGGTGCAGTACGGCCTGGTGGCGCTGCAGCTGGTGGTGCTGATCGGCTTTGCCATGGCTGCCTTCGGCGAATCGACGGCACCGCCGCCGCTGCAGTTCGACCTGGATTGGTTCAACCCCTTCGGCGTCGAGTCGTTCTCGGCCTTCACCGCGGGGCTGTCGCTGTCGATCTTCATCTTCTGGGGCTGGGACGTGTGCCTGACCGTCAGCGAGGAGTCGATCGGCAGTGACGAGGTGCCCGGCAAGGCTGCCACCATGACCGTGCTGCTGATCCTCGGCCTGTACCTGCTCACCGGCATTGCCACCCTGCAGTTCGCTGGTATCAGCGATGTCGGCCTGGGCCTGGGTAATCCGCGCATCCAGGAGAACGTCTTCGCTCACCTGGCTGGCCCGGTCATGGGGCCGCTGGCGATCCTGATGTCGATCGCGGTGCTGGCCAGCACCGCAGCCTCGCTGCAGTCGACCTTCGTGTCGCCGGCGCGCACGCTGCTCGCCATGGGATACTACGGCGCCGTGCCACAGCGTTTCGCGCGCATCTGCCCACGTTCGCAGACGCCACGCTACGCCACCATTTGCGCCGGTATCGCCGCAGGGCTGTTCTACGTGACCATGCGCACCCTGAGCGAAAACGTGCTGGCTGACACCATCACCGCGCTGGGCATGATGATCTGCTTCTACTACTCGCTGACCGCGTTTGCCTGTGTGTGGTACTTCCGCCACAGCCTGCTCGACAGCCTGCGGCACTTCCTGATGCGGGGCGTGTGCCCGCTGGTGGGTGGCGTGATCCTCTCGGTGATCTTCCTGCAGACGGCCATCGACAGCGCTTCGCCGGACTTCGGCAGCGGCTCGCATGTCGGCGGGCTGGGCCTGGTGTTCGTGATCGCGCTGATCATCTCGCTGCTGGGGATCGTGCTGATGGTGCTGTCGCGCTGGAGGGCGCCGGCGTATTTCCTCGGCGCTACCCTGCAGCAGCATGCGACGTTGCCGGTGCAGCAGTAGAAAGAAAGCGGGGCCGCGATGCGGCCCCGGCGATCAGGCCAGCAGCTGCTTGAGCAGCGTTTCATGCCGCTGCTGCTGGATCTTCTGCTCCAGGCGATTGGCGCGGAAGATCGCCTTGAGGTCTTCCAGGGCGGTGGCGAACTCGTCGTTGATGATGAGGTAGTCGTACTCGTGGTAGTGCGCCATCTCGCTGACCGCTTCACGCATGCGGCCTTCGATGATCTCGTCGCTGTCCTGGCCGCGGTTGTTCAGGCGCTGGCGCAAGGCCTGCTGGCTGGGCGGCAGGATGAAGATCGAACGGGCCTCGGGCATCAGCTCACGCACTTGCTGGGCACCCTGCCAGTCGATCTCCAGGATCAGGTCGACGCCCTGGTCGAGGGCCTGCTGCAAGGCGCTGCGCGAGGTGCCGTAGAAGTTGCCGAAGACCTCGGCGTGCTCCAGAAAGTCGTCCTGTTCGATCAGCATCTTGAACTCGACGTGCTCGACGAAGTGGTAGTTTACCCCGTGTTGCTCACCCGGACGCATGGCGCGGGTGGTGTGCGAGACCGAGACGCGGATCGCCGGGTCGGCATCGGTGAGGGCCTTGACCAGGCTGGTCTTGCCGGCGCCCGAAGGGGCCGAGACGATGTAGAGGGTACCGCTGCTGTGATTCATGGTGGGGGTGGCCTTACTCGATATTCTGTACTTGTTCACGCATCTGTTCGATCAGCACCTTGAGGTTGACTGCCGCCTGGGTGCTGCGGGTGTCGAAAGCCTTGGAGCCGAGTGTGTTCGCTTCGCGGTTGAGCTCCTGCATCAGGAAGTCCAGGCGCCGTCCGGCAGCGCCGCCGGACTTGAGCACCCGGCGGACTTCGGTGACGTGGGTGCTGAGGCGATCCAGTTCCTCGGCGACATCGCTCTTCTGGGCCAGCAAAACCATCTCTTGCTCCAGGCGCTGCGGGTCGAGTTCGGCCTGCATGTCGCCAAAGCGATCGAGGATCTTCTGCCGCTGGGCTGCCAGCATCTGCGGCACCAGGGCGCGCAAGGTGGTGACTTCGGCGGCCATGCTGTCCAGACGGTCGTTGATCAGCCGGGCCAGCTCGGCGCCTTCGCGACTGCGGCCGGCCTTGAGTTCCTTCAGCGCCTCCTCGAATAGCGCGATCGCCTCGACATTGAGGGCCTGCGGATCGGCGGCATCGGCCACCAGCACGCCCGGCCAGGCCAGGACCTCCAGCGGGTTGAGTGGGGCTGGTTGCTTGATCAGGCCCGCCACGGTCTCGGCGGCGGCCACCAGTTGCGCGGCACGTTCGCGATCGACCTGCAGCGGCTTGCCGGCATTGTCTTCATTCAGCCGCAAGGTGCATTCCACCTTGCCGCGTGACAGGCCCTGGCGCAGGCCTTCGCGCACCGCACCCTCAAGGTCGCGCAGGGCCTCTGGCAGGCGCAGGTGGGGCTCGAGGTAGCGGTGGTTGACCGAGCGCAGCTCCCAGACCAGGGTGCCTTGGCTGCCAGCGCGCTCGACTCGAGCAAAAGCGGTCATGCTATGCACCATGGGGGAATACCTCGCGTTGTCGGATGAGCAGGAGAGCCTATGGGCTGCAAGGCGCAGGATTGTAGCGCAGTGCGGGCCCAGCGCCCAATCCGGCCATGGAGCAGCCGCCCAAAGGCGGTGGAAAAGCCGACAGGATGCCGGCCCGCGACGATAGGCATGTCTTCGGCGCCCCGAGGGCTCTATAATGCTCGGCAGATTCAAGTCCCAGTACAGGTATCCCAGATGAAACGTCCAAGTGGTCGCGCCGCCGATCAGCTCCGCTCGATCCGCATCACCCGCAACTACACCAAGCACGCCGAGGGGTCGGTACTGGTCGAGTTCGGCGACACCAAGGTCGTCTGCACGGTCAGCGTCGAGAACGGTGTTCCCCGCTTCCTCAAAGGCCAGGGCCAGGGCTGGCTGACCGCCGAATACGGCATGCTGCCGCGTTCCACCGGCGAGCGTAACCAGCGTGAAGCCAGCCGTGGCAAGCAGGGCGGCCGTACCCTGGAAATCCAGCGCCTGATCGGCCGCTCGCTGCGCGCCGCGCTGGACATGAGCAAGCTGGGTGACATCACCCTGTATGTCGACTGCGACGTGATCCAGGCAGACGGCGGCACCCGTACCGCCTCGATCACCGGTGCCATGGTCGCCCTGGTCGATGCCCTGCGCGTGGTCAAGAAGCGTGGTGGTCTCAAGGGCGGCGACCCGCTCAAGCACATGATCGCCGCCGTCTCGGTGGGCATGTACAAGGGCGAGGCGGTACTGGACCTCGACTACCTGGAAGACTCGGCTGCCGAGACCGACCTGAACGTGGTCATGACCAGTGCCGGCGGCTTCATCGAAGTCCAGGGCACCGCCGAAGGTGCGCCGTTCCAGCCTGAAGAGCTCAACGCCATGCTGGCGCTGGCGCAGAAGGGCATGGGCGACCTGTTCGAACTGCAAAAAGCAGCCCTGGCCGACTGACGCCCCTGTCGTCGCCCCAGGTACAAAAAAGCCGACGCGAAGTCGGCTTTTTTGTACCCGTGGCCATCATCAGATGGTCAAGGTCCAGTCGTAGTCCACGATCAGCGGCGCATGCTGCGAGAAGCGCGGCTGGCGCGGCAACCGGGCGCTGCGCACGAAGCGACGCAATCCCGGCGTGAGCAGCTGGTAGTCGAAGCGATAGCCCAGGTTGAGCATCTCGGCCTGCTCGTTGTCTGGCCACCAGCTGTACTGGTCGCCTTCCCGGCTGACCTCGCGCAGGGCATCGACGTAACCCATGTCACCGACGATTGCGTCCATCCATGCGCGTTCCGGTGGCAGGAAGCCCGGCGACTGCTGGCTGTCGCGCCAGTTCTTGATGTCGAGCTTCTGCTGCGCCACATAGAGCGAGCCGCAGTAGATGTATTCGCGACGCTTGCGACGCTGCTTGTCCAGGTACTTGGCGAAGTCGTCCATCAACTTGAATTTCTGGTTCAAGTCTTCATCGCCGTTCATTCCCGAAGGTAGCAGCAATGCAGCGATGCTTACCTTGTCGAAATCGGCCTGCAGGTAACGTCCGTAGCGATCGGCTGTCTCGAAGCCCAGGCCTGTGATGACTGCCTTGGGCTGCAAGCGCGAATACAGTGCCACGCCCCCATGGGCAGGCACTTCCGCGTCGCAGGCATAAAGGAAATAGCCATCGAGCTGAAAAGCCGGGTCGTCGAGTTCAAAGGCCGAGGCGCGGGTATCCTGAAGGCAGATGACGTCGGCATTCTGGGCTTGCAACCAGCTGAGCAATCCACGCTCGGCTGCAGCCTGAATGCCATTTACGTTCACACTGATGATCCGCATAAATGGCCCCAAAAATCTCGTGCGTGTATGATACCCGAGCTCAACTCATTTAGCTAAATCCGTGGTATCCGGGACTCTTCATGCAGCCGTATCAGCGCGACTTCATTCGTTTTGCCATCGATCGTGGGGTTCTGCGCTTCGGTGAGTTCACCCTGAAATCGGGGCGCACCAGCCCATACTTCTTCAATGCCGGCCTGTTCAACAGCGGTTCGGCCCTGGCCCAGCTCGGGCGCTGCTATGCCGCGGCGATCGTCGACAGCAAGATTCCCTTCGACGTGCTCTTCGGCCCGGCGTACAAGGGTATTCCGCTGGCCTCGGCCACCGCGGTGGCCCTGGCCGAGCAGCACCAGCTCGACGTGCCATGGTGCTTCAACCGCAAGGAAGCCAAGGCCCACGGCGAAGGCGGCAGCCTGGTCGGCGCACCGCTGGCCGGTGACGTGCTGATCATCGACGACGTGATCACCGCTGGCACTGCCATCCGCGAAGTCATGCAGATCATCAGCGCCCAGCAGGCCAAGGCCGCAGGTGTGCTGATCGCGCTGAACCGCGAGGAGCGGGGCAATGGCGAGCTGTCGGCGATCCAGGAAGTGGAGCGCGACTTCGGTATTCCGGTGGTCAGCATCGTGTCGCTGACCCAGGTGCTGGAGTTCCTCGCCGACGATCCTCAGCTCAAGCAGCATTTGCCGGCGGTGCAGGCGTATCGCGAGCAGTACGGGATCTGATCGGCCTGAAATGAAAAAGGCGACCTTGAGGGGAAATGCCAGTCAGTTAAGCCAATTGGGGCCGCCTTGCGACCCTTCGCGGGCAAGTCGGGACGCCGAACCGCCGCTCCCACAGGACCCTGCAGAGATAGAGTGATCGACTCGGTCCCTGTGGGAGCGGGTTTACCCGCGAAGAGGCCGGTAGCCTCACCGCATCATTTGGTCAAAGTGGCTTGCAATTGGTGATCAGGGTGCCGACGCCGCTATCGGTGAAGATTTCCAGCAGCACGGCGTTCGGCACGCGGCCATCGATGATGTGCGAGCTGTTCACGCCACCCTGTACCGCCTCAAGGGCGCACTTGATCTTGGGCAGCATGCCCCCGTAGATGGTGCCGTCGGCGATCAGTTCGTTGACCTGCTCGGTGGTCAGGCCGGTCAGGACCTGGCCTTGCTTGTCCATCAGGCCGGCGATGTTGGTCAACAGCATCAGCTTCTCGGCCTTCAGTGCCTCGGCCACCTTGCCGGCGACCAGGTCGGCGTTGATGTTGTACGACTCGCCGTTGGCGCCCACGCCGATCGGCGCGATCACCGGGATGAAGTCGCCCTTGACCAACATGTTCAACAGCTCGGTGTTGACCCCGACGACTTCGCCAACGTGGCCGATGTCGATGATTTCCGGCGTGGTCATCTCTGGGGTCTGGCGTGAGACGGTGAGCTTCTTGGCGCGGATCAGCTCCGCATCCTTGCCGGTCAGGCCAATGGCACTGCCGCCGTGGCGGTTGATCAGGTTGACGATGTCCTTGTTCACCTGGCCACCCAGCACCATTTCCACAACGTCCATGGTCTGCGCGTCGGTGACGCGCATGCCATCGATGAAATGGCTCTCGATCGACAGGCGCTTGAGCAGATCGCCGATCTGCGGGCCACCGCCATGCACGACCACCGGGTTGATGCCCACCGCCTTCATCAGCACGATGTCGCGGGCGAAGCCCGTCTTGAGCTCTTCGCTCTCCATCGCGTTGCCGCCGTACTTGATCACCAACGTCTTGCCGACGAATCGGCGGATGTAGGGCAGCGCTTCGGACAGTACCTGGGCGACATGGGTAGCGGCATCGCGATCGAGGGTCATGCAGGGCTCCAGTTGGAACAAAAGGTCGGTCAGAACGGTAGTTGCAGGTCAGGCGCAACACGCTTGAGTTGGGCGTGGAACACATCCTTGATTCGCTGCAGTTCGGCTTCGCTGTCGGCCTCGAAGCGCAGCACCAGCACCGGCGTGGTGTTGGAGGCGCGGACCAGGCCCCAGCCGTGGGGGTAGTCGACCCGCACACCATCGATGGTGGTCAGGTTGGCGTCTTGGCCCCAGGCGGCGTCGCGTTGCAGTGCATCAATGATGCTGAATTTACCCTCGTCGGTCACATCAATGTTGATTTCCGGCGTGGAAATATCGTTCGGGAACGCAGCGAACAGGGTTTCGGCATCCTGCTCGGTCTTGCTGAGGATTTCCAGCAGGCGCACGGCGCTGTAGATACCATCGTCGAAACCGTACCAGCGCTCCTTGATGAAGATGTGCCCGCTCATTTCACCGGCCAGCAGCGAGCCGGTTTCTTTCATTTTCTTCTTGATCAACGAATGGCCGGTCTTCCACATCAGTGCGCGGCCACCGTGCTGTTCGATCAGCGGGGTCAGGCGGCGGGTGCACTTGACGTCGAAGATGATCTCGGCGCCCGGATTGCGCTCGAGCACGTCCTGGGCGAACAGCATCAGCAGGCGGTCGGGGTAGACGATGCTGCCGGTGTTGGTCACCACGCCCACCCGATCGCCATCGCCGTCGAAGGCCAGGCCGATGTCGGCACCGGTTTGCTTGACCTTGGCGATCAGGTCGGCCAGGTTCTCGGGCTTGCCCGGATCCGGGTGGTGGTTGGGGAAGTTGCCATCGACCTCGCAGAACAGCGGGATGACCTCGCAGTTCAGGGCTTCAATCAGCTGCGGCGCGATGACCCCGGCGGCGCCGTTGCCGCAGTCCACCACCACCTTGAGCGGCTTGGCAAGCTTGATGTCGCCGGTGATCTGCTGGAAGTAGCGCTCGAGGATCTCGACCTGCTGCACCCGGCCTTCGCCGCGCGTGAGGTCGTTGGTCTTCAGGCGGTTCAGCAGTGCCTGGATCTGCTCGTTGGCCAGGGTGTCGCCGGCGATGACGATCTTGAAGCCGTTGTAGTCCGACGGGTTGTGGCTACCGGTCAGCATCACCCCGGACTTGCCGGCCAGGACGTTGGCCGCGAAGTACAGCGCCGGGGTCGGCACCAGGCCGACGTCGCTGACCTGGCAACCGGCCTCGACCAGGCCCTTGATCAGCTGTTGCACCAGCATCGGGCCGGAGAGGCGGCCGTCGCGGCCGACCGAAACCTGGGGCTCGCCCTGAGCCAGGCTCTGGGCACCGATGGCCCGGCCGATCCAGTAGGCGGTCTCGCCGGTCAGGGTCTTGCCGACCACACCGCGGATGTCATAGGCGCGGAAGATGCTGTCAGGCAGTGCGGGTGGCAAGTGGGCCATGTCGTTCATCTCGGGTAGCTCCAATCGTTAAGCCTATCTGGGCGGGACGCAAACTGAACGCTTGGACGGCGGTTTCACCAGGGAGTTCGCCATCCATGGCGCGAACGGACGCGGGCCGGCTCAGTGACTGCCGGAATGGCCGAAGCCGCCAGCGCCACGCTGGCTTTCGTCGAAGGCCTCGACGATGTCGAAATGCGCCTGCACCACAGGCACCAGCACCAGCTGCGCGATGCGCTCGCCGATGGCGATGGTGAATGGCGTCTGGCCGCGGTTCCAGCAAGACACCATCAGCTCACCCTGGTAGTCCGAGTCGATCAGCCCGACCAGGTTGCCCAGCACGATGCCGTGCTTATGGCCCAGGCCCGAGCGCGGCAGGATCAGCGCGGCCAGGCCCGGGTCGCCGATGTACACCGACAGGCCGGTAGGAATGAGCAGCGTCTGGCCCGGTTCAAGGACGGTGTCTTGCTTGAGCATGGCGCGCAGGTCCAGGCCGGCGGAGCCGGGGGTGGCGTACTGCGGCAGCGGGAAGTCGCTGCCAATGCGGGGGTCGAGGATCTTGGCTTGTAGAGCGTGCATGTAAACGTATCAGACCTGATCGAGCCGTTCGGCAATGAAGGCGACCAGCTGGCGGGCAATCTTGCCCTTGCTGGTCTGCGCAAAGAGGGTTTCGTGTTGCTGGCGGTCGATCACGGTGAGGGCATTCTCCTCGCTGTTGAAGCCGATGCTGGGGTTGGCCACATCATTGGCGACGATCAGGTCGAGGTTCTTGTCCTTGAGCTTGCGCGTGGCGTAATCGAGCAGGTGTTCGGTCTCGGCGGCGAAGCCGACGCTGAACGGGCGGTCCGGGCGGCCGGCGATGGTGGCAAGGATATCCGGATTACGCACCATCTGCAGCAGCAGGCCGTCACCGGTCGTAGGGTCTTTCTTGAGTTTTTGCGGGGCGACCACTTCCGGGCGGTAGTCCGCGACCGCAGCCGAGGCAATGAACAGGTCGCAGGGCATGGCCGCCTCACAGGCCGCGAGCATGTCGCGCGCGCTCACCACGTCGATGCGGTTGACCCGGTCGGGGGTCGGCAGGTGCACGGGGCCGGTGACGAGGGTCACCCGAGCACCGGCTTCGGCCGCCGCTTCGGCCAGGGCGAAGCCCATCTTCCCGGAGCTATGATTGGTGATGTAGCGCACCGGGTCGATGTTTTCCTGGGTCGGTCCGGCGGTGATCAGCACGTGCTTGCCGGTCAGCGCCTGGCGCTTGAAGCTCTCGGCCGCGCACCAGGCCAGGTCGCTGGCTTCGAGCATGCGGCCCAGGCCGACATCGCCACAGGCCTGGCTTCCGGACGCCGGGCCGAATACCTGGATGCCGCGGCTTTGCAGCAGCTCCAGGTTGGCCTGGGTGGCCGGGTCGCGCCACATGGCCTGGTTCATCGCTGGAGCGACGGCCACGGTGGCATCGGTGGCCAGCACCAGGGTGGTCAGCAGATCGTCGGCCATGCCTTGGGCCATGCGCGCCATGAGGTCGGCGGTGGCCGGGGCGATCAGCACCAGATCGGCCCATTTGGCCAGCTCGATGTGCCCCATGGCGGCTTCGGCGGCGGGGTCGAGCAGGTCCATGTGCACGGGGTGGCCCGACAGCGCCTGCAGGGTCAGCGGGGTGATGAATTCGGCACCGCCACGGGTCATGACGACGCGCACCTGCGCGCCGTGTTCCAGGAGTCGGCGAATCAGCTCGGCACTCTTGTAGGCGGCAATGCCGCCACCCACGCCGAGAACGATGCGCTTGCGATACAGCCGCTGCATAGGCTTGCCTTTTGTTCAGTGGAAGCATGCGGCGACAAGGGCTGCCTGCGGCAGATCGTCGCTGCTGTAAACGAGACGAAATAGATTACCACAGCGCCGAAACGCGCCGCAGTAACACAAGGAGCGGGTATGCAGATCAGGGAATGGCCATCGGCGGAAAGGCCGCGTGAGAAATTGCTGGAGCGGGGCGCGGCGAGCCTGTCGGATGCCGAATTGCTGGCGGTGCTTCTGGGGTCGGGGGTTTCGGGGCGCAACGTGGTGGACCTGGCCCGGGGCCTGCTGGGGCGGTTCGGCGGCCTCAGGCAATTCCTCGAGGCCGACAAGGCGGCATTGTTGCGTGAGCCCGGCCTGGGACCGGTCAAGTACAGCCAGCTGCAGGCACTCCTGGAGATCGGAAGACGACATCTGCGCGAAAGCATCGAGAAAGAATCGGCACTGGAAAGCGCCGCCGCCGTGCGGCGCTACCTCAAGTCCATGCTGCGCCATGAGGCCAGCGAGGTCTTCGGCTGCCTGTTCCTGGACAACAAACATTGCCCGCTGGCCTTCGAGGTCCTGTTCCGCGGCACGATCAACCGCGCCAACGTCTACCCACGCGAGGTGGTGCGCCGCTCGCTCGCGCACAACGCCGCCGCGTTGATCCTCTGCCACAACCACCCCTCCGGCAACGCCGAGCCGAGCCAGGATGACCTGCACATGACGCTGGTGCTCAAGGAGGCCTTGAGCATGGTGGACGTGCGCGTGCTCGACCACATCATCGTCGGCGACGGTGAGCCGCTGTCGATGGTCGAGCACGGCTGGATCTCGGGCTAGGTCGGCGGGGCAAGCTCACTACAGCGCATCTGCGCCGCGAGGAGGCCCGGACTGCAACCCACCGGGCGGCGGCTTCAGGGCTTCACCGAGACCTTGGTGAAGTCCAGCCGGCCGAACGGACTCACCTGATACCCCTCGACGCCTTGGCGCACCAAGGTGGCGGCGGTCGGGTGGGCCAGTGGCAGCCACAGCGCCTGCTGCTGGATCAGCGCCTGGGCTTGCTGGTAGAGCCGGCTGCGCACGCTCTGGTCGGTGGTGGTGCGTCCGGCGCTGATCAGCTGGTCGAGGCGGTTGTCGCAGTAGCGGGCGAAGTTGGTTCCGGACTTGACCGCCGAGCAGGCGAATTGCGGGGTCAGGAAATTGTCCGGGTCGCCGTTGTCGCCGGCCCAGCCCATGAACAGCAGGTCGTGCTCGCCGGCCTTGGCGCGGCGGATCAGTTCGCCCCACTCGATCACGCGGATCTCGGCCTTGATGCCGATCTTGGCAAGGTCGGCCTGCAGCAACTGCGCGCCGAGGTTGGGGTTGGGGTTGAGCAGGCTGCCCGAAGGGCGGGTCCAGATGGTGGTGCCAAAGCCGTCGGGCACGCCGGCCTTGGCCAGCAGGGCCTGGGCCTTTTTCAGGTCGGTGGGGTAACCGGGCAGGTCCTTGGCGTAGCTCCAGGTATTGGGCGGATATGGGCCGTTGGCCGCGGTGCCGGTGTCTTCGAACACGGCCTTGAGGTAGCTCGGCTTGTCGAAAGCCAGGTTGATCGCCTGGCGCACTTCAGGCTTGTCCAGCGGCGGATGCTGGCTGTTGATGGCGACGAAAGCGGTCATGAAGGCAGGGGTACTTTCCACCTTCAGTGTGCTGTCCTTGCCCGCCTCGGCGATGTCCAGGGGCTTGGGCGAGAGTGCGATCTGGCACTCATTGCGCTTGAGTTTCTGCAGGCGCACGTTGGCGTCCGGGGTGATCGCATAGATGAGGGGGTCTACCGCGGGCTTGCCAGCAAAATAATCCGCGTTGGCCCGATAGCGCACCACGGCATCCTTCTGGAAGCGTTGGAACACGAACGGACCGGTGCCGATCGGCTGCTGGTTGAGCTTCTCCGGGGTGCCGGCCTTGAGCAGCTTGTCGGCATACTCGGCGGAGTAGATCGAGGCGAAGCCCATGCTCAAGGTCGCAAGGAACGTGGCGTCGGGGTGACTCAGGATAAAGCGCACGCTCTGCGGATCCGGCGCCTCGATCGATTTGATCAGGCTCGGCAGCTGCAGGGATTGGGCGTGCGGATAGCCGCTTTGGGCGACCTTGTGCCAGGCGTGGGCGGGGTAGAGCATGCGTTGGAAGCTGAACAGCACGTCATCGGCGTTCAGGGGGCGGCTCGGCTTGAAGTACGGCGTGGTATGGAACTTGACCTCGGACCGCAGCTTGAAGTCGTAGACCAGGCCATCGGCGGACACCGACCAGCCCTCGGCCAGGCTGGGCACGACCTTGCCCTGGCCGGCATCGAACTCGACCAGGCGGTTCATCAGCACGTCTGCCGAAGCGTTGGTGGTGGTCAGCGAATTGTACTGGACCACGTCGAAGCCCTCGGGGCTGGCCTCGGTGCAGACGCTCAACGGGCCGGCCAGGGCCGCCGCCGATGCGAACAGGGAGGTGAACAACAGGGGGAGGGCGGCAGCGCGCATGGTGGCTCCTTGGCTGATCGATGGCCCATCTGCCGACGCAGTCTGGAAACGTCCTACCCTAGTGCGCTCGCCGGCAAATGACCACACCCTTTTTTACAAATCCAGCGACGAGCGGTCGACAGCCCGGCAGCCTTGTCGCTATGCTGGCCGCGTGCATTCTGCCTGCGGGAAAAACACATCTTCTGTTGTTGTGGCGTAGTCTTTCTGGTATAAAGCAGCGCTCTTTTCTAGGGGCTCGGCCTGTCGCTTTTGCGAACCCGGTCGATAAGACCCCCGGAAACACGGCGCCTAGCGCCATAGACTGAGAGATTAAGCGGCCAACCCATGCCGGGTTGGGCATGTGGTTTTAGAGGGCTGAGGCATGTCGAGAGTCTGTCAAGTTACCGGTAAGGGTCCGGTAACCGGGAACAACATTTCCCACGCAAACAACAAAACCCGTCGTCGTTTCCTGCCGAACCTGCAGCATCATCGCTTCTGGGTCGAGTCCGAGAAGCGTTTCGTGCGTCTGCGCGTTTCCGCCAAGGGCATGCGTATCATCGACAAGCGCGGCATCGATGCTGTATTGGTCGAAGTTCGCCGTAACGGCGTCAAGGTTTAAGGGAGACCATCATGCGTGAATTGATCCGTCTGGTATCGAGTGCTGGCACTGGCCATTTCTACACTACCGACAAGAACAAGCGCACTACTCCGGACAAGATCGAGATCAAGAAGTACGATCCGGTCGTCCGTAAGCACGTGACCTACAAGGAAGCCAAGATCAAGTAATTTGATCGGCAACCGAAAAAAACCCGCCTCTCTTGGGAGGCGGGTTTTTTTATGGGCGCACTAAAGCTCGTGGGTCCAACCCGGCTCAACCGAAGCGAAAGCCCTGGATCACTTCCTCATCGTCCGTGACCAAGGTAATGCGCTGCATGTCATGCTCGCGGGTCATGAGCTCGTGGGGGCCGGCGACGCGCAGGCGTCCGGTCAGTTCGGTGATCCTGGCCTTGACGCTCGGCTCGTACGGGGTGCCGATCAGGGGTTGCAGGGTTTGCAGGACTTCTTCATTGGTCATGGCGTGATTCCTTTCTCGTTGAGCGAGTGTCCGAATGGGCCGGATCATCCTCTTGCAAGCCTGCCCTGCTCCTGCGGTACCTATTACTTGTGCTCGAACATCACATAGATCTTGCGGCAAGGTTCCAGCACTTCCCAGGTGCCCTTGAAGCCCGCCGGGATGACGAAGCGATCGCCGCTGCGCAGCGTCTTGGCGGCACCCGCCTCATCGCGCAGCACTGAAACGCCCTGGACGATCTCGCAGTACTCGTGTTCGGTGTAGTTCACTGCCCATTGCCCGACCGCGCCTTCCCAGACGCCCGCCGCGAATTGTCCACATGGGCTGGCATAGTGGTTGTAGACCACCTGGTCCGGGTCGCCCTTGAGTATCTTTTCGGCTGCGGGACGGTAGCGTTCAGCCTCGGTGAGGGCCTGGGCAAAGTCTATTATGGTGTCGATGCTCATGGTGTGTCCGCTTTCGTTGTTTAATAAAATGCACATGAGTAGGCTTTTAAGCCGTTTGTGTCAAATATATTGATAGTTGAAACCGGGTGGTTTAGGGTGACGGTTGCCCGCGCGCCCGACGCCCGGCCAGAATTTCTGACAGCGCCCGTGAGTCCTCAGTGCGGCGTTGCACCTTTACAAGAGAGGAGTTTCGTATGACCACCCTGACGCGTGCGGACTGGGAACAGCGTGCCCAACAATTGAACATCGAAGGCCGGGCCTTCATCAATGGCGAATACACCGCCGCCGCCTCGGGCGAAACCTTCGAGTGCATCAGCCCGGTCGACGGTCGCCTGCTGGCCAAGGTGGCCAGCTGTGACACTGCCGACGCCCAGCGCGCCGTGGAAAACGCCCGTGCTACCTTCGCCTCCGGCGTCTGGTCGCGCCTGGCCCCGGCCAAGCGCAAGGCCGTGCTGATCCGCTTCGCCAGCCTCATGCGCCAGAATGTCGAAGAGCTGGCGCTGCTGGAAACCCTGGACATGGGCAAGCCGATCAGTGACTCCTCGAGCATCGACGTGCCTGGTGCCGCCCAGGCCCTGAGCTGGAACGCCGAGGCGATCGACAAAGTCTACGACGAAGTCGCGCCAACCCCGCACGACCAGCTTGGCCTGGTAACGCGCGAGCCGGTGGGGGTGGTCGCGGCCATCGTGCCGTGGAACTTCCCGCTGCTGATGGCCTGCTGGAAACTCGGCCCGGCGCTGGCAACCGGTAACTCGGTGGTGCTCAAGCCGTCCGAAAAGTCGCCGCTGACCGCCATCCGCATCGCTCAGCTGGCCATCGAGGCCGGTATCCCGGCTGGCGTGCTCAACGTGCTGCCAGGCTACGGTCATACCGTCGGCAAGGCCCTGGCCCTGCACATGGACGTCGACACCCTGGTGTTCACCGGCTCGACCAAGATCGCCAAACAGCTGATGGTCTATGCGGGCGAGTCGAACATGAAGCGTGTCTGGCTGGAAGCCGGTGGCAAGAGTCCGAACATCGTCTTCGCCGACGCCCCAGACCTTTCGGCCGCCGCCGAAGCCGCCGCCAGCGCCATCGCCTTCAACCAGGGCGAAGTCTGCACCGCCGGCTCGCGCCTGCTGGTCGAGCGCTCGATCAAGGACCAGTTCCTGCCGATGGTGGTCGAGGCCCTCAAGGCCTGGAAGCCCGGCAACCCGCTGGACCCGGCCACCACCGTCGGTGCCCTGGTCGACACTCAGCAGATGAACACCGTGCTGTCCTATATCGAGGCCGGCCACAACGACGGTGCCACGCTGCTGATCGGTGGCAAGCGCACCCTGGAGGAAACCGGCGGCACCTACGTCGAGCCGACCATCTTCGACGGCGTGAACAACGCCATGAAGATCGCCCAGGAAGAAATCTTCGGGCCGGTGCTGTCGGTACTGACCTTCGACACGGCCGAAGAAGCCATCGCCATCGCCAACGATACCCCTTATGGCCTGGCCGCGGGTGTGTGGACCGCCGATATCTCCAAGGCCCACCTGACCGCCCGCGCCCTGCGTGCCGGCAGCGTATGGGTCAACCAGTACGATGGCGGCGACATGACTGCGCCGTTCGGTGGTTTCAAGCAGTCGGGCAACGGCCGTGACAAGTCGCTGCACGCGCTGGACAAGTACACCGAGCTCAAGGCCACCTGGATCAAGCTGTAACGCCTGATCGGCGAGGGCTGATACAGCCGGGCCGGCATCTGCCGTCCCGGCTGTTTCGTTTCTGCTGCGCAAGGTCTGGGAGGCTTTGATGCGTTGGGCAACCTATTTTGCCGTGCTGGCCTCGGTGCTCAGTGTCGGCCTCGCGTTGGGCGTGAGCATGCCGCTGGTGTCCTTGCGCCTGGAGAACTGGGGCTATGGCAGCTTTGCCATCGGCGTGATGGCTGCCATGCCGGCCATCGGTGTGCTTCTTGGCGCCAGCCTCGCCAGCCGCCTGGCCGGTTGGATCGGCGTGCCCACTGCCATGCGCGTCTGCCTGTGGGCGGGGGCACTGTCGATCGGGCTGCTGGCACTGCTGCCCAGCTACCCGCTGTGGTTGCTGCTGCGCCTGCTGATCGGCATGGCCCTGACGGTGGTGTTCATCCTCGGCGAAAGCTGGATCAACCAGTTGGTGGTAGAGCACTGGCGGGGTCGCCTGGTGGCGCTGTATGGCAGCAGCTACGCGCTGAGCCAACTGGCCGGCCCGCTGGTGCTGGGTGTGCTGGGCTCGGACGATGACTTCGGTTTCTGGGCCGCGACCGGCCTGTTGATCTGCGCGCCAATACTGCTGTTGGGCCGCGGCGGCGCGCCAAGCACCGAGGCCTGCAGCGTGACCCTGGGCGACCTGGTGGGCTTCTGCCGGCGCCTGCCCGTGATTGCCTGGGCCATTGCCCTGTTTGCCGCGTTCGAGGCGATGATCCTGACGTTGTTGCCGGTGTACTGCTTGCAGCAGGGTTTTACCACAGAGCTGGCGCTGTTCATGGTCAGCACCGTGGTGGTCGGTGATGCCGTGCTGCAGTTGCCCATTGGCGCCTTGGCCGACCGCATGTCACGGCGCACGCTGTTCAGTGGCTGCGCGCTGACCTTGCTGTGTTCCAGCCTGATGATTCCACTGCTGCTGCATACGGCTGCCATCTGGCCATTGTGGGTGCTGTTTGGCGCCAGTGCCGGAGGCTTGTTCACCTTGTCGCTGGTGCTGATTGGCGAGCGTTACCGGGATGATGCGCTGGTGCGTGCCAATGCCCACGTCGCCCAGCTCTGGGGCATCGGCTGCCTGCTTGGCCCGCTGCTGGCCGGGGCTGGCAGCCAGTGGATCAGCGGGCATGCCTTGCCGCTGCTGATGGCGGCGGGGGCGTTTGGGCTGGTGCTGCTGACCCGCCGCCGCGATGCGTTCGAGCCAGCGGCGACTTGATTCATCGAGCACCGCGAGGCTGCTCGCCCATTGCTGTATTCGTAGGCGCGGGCAAGCCCGCGCCTACAACATCTTCTCCAGCCCGACCGCCTTGCTCACCCAGGCATTGAACCGCCGCCACAGTCCGCCAGGCTCGGTAGTCAGGGTATGTATCCGCTCATTGTCCTCGGTCACCCACACCAGCTTGTCGTCCACCAACCTGGGTTGGTAGCTCAAGGCGGGGGCCATGCCCTGGATGGCCAGGTCGCGGGTGTACTCGGACAACTCCGGGCTGTCGACCAGCACGCCGACCTCGGTATTCCACAGCACCGAACGCGGGTCGAAGTTGAACGAGCCGATGAAGGTCTTGCGGCGGTCGAAGACGATCGCCTTGCTGTGCAGGCTGGAATCGGAGCTGCCCTGGAAGCTCAGGTTGCCAGCACTGGGGTCGCCCGGTTGGCGGCGCAATTCGAACAACTGCACGCCATGTTCCAGCAGCGCCCGGCGATAGGGGGCATAGCCACCGTGTACCGCAGGCACGTCAGTGGCTTCCAGGGAATTGGTCAGCAGCTTGATCGATATCCCGGCGTCAGCATGGCGGGTCAAGTACAGCAAGCCCGACTCGCCAGGCACGAAGTACGCCGACACCAGGATCAACTCGTGACGGACGTTGTTCAGATCTGGCGCCAGCTGCTGGGTCATCAGCAGTTGCGGATCGGGTTCGTCGCGGGCCAGCACCTTGCTGGGCGCATCCCACAGGGCCTGGCTGTGGGCCCAGATCAGCTCGTTGCGCCACACGTCCAGGCGAGGCTCGGCCTCGTAGGCCATCAAGCGGTCATACAGCGCCTTGCGCTTGATTCGCGCCTCGGCTAGCGAGACTTCCAGGCGATGGCGGCTCTGGCGCAGGTCGTTGGCATCCGGTTGATGCCAGAGGAAATCGCCTATCGGCCGGCTCAGGGAGCTGTTCCAGTACTGGTCGAAGCTGTGTCCCAGCTGCTCGGCCACCGGCCCTACGCCGAGCAGGTCGATGTCGGTGAAATTCAGGTTGGGCTCGGCATCGAAGTACTCGTCGCCCAGGTTGCGACCGCCGACGATGGACATGCTGTCGTCCACCACGAACAGCTTGTTGTGCATGCGTCGGTGCTGCCGGGACAGGTTGAACAACCGGCCCATGGCGCGGGTGACCCCGGTGCTGCGGCCCAAGTGCAGCGGATTGAACACGCGGATGTGGATATTCGGGTGCGCGGCGAGGGTGCCAATCAGCGTATCGAGCCCGTCGCTGGTGGTGTCGTCAAGCAGGATGCGCACGCGCACGCCGCGGTCGGCGGCGCGCAGCAGCTCATGGACCAAGGCGCGGGTACTGAGGCCATCGTGCACGATGTAGTACTGCAGGTCGATGCTTGTCTGGGCGTTGCGGATCAGTTCGGCCCGGGCCCGAAACGCTTCGTTGCTGTTGGGCAGCAGGCGGAAGCCGGAGCGGCCTTCGTATGGCGCCGCCTGGCGCTGCACCGAGCGGCCGAAGGCGGACTCGCTGGCCGGCAGCGCCTGGCTGAGCTCACGGGGCGTAGTGACGTTGGCGCAGCCGGCAAGGCCGAGCACTGCCACCAGCAGCAGAGGCAAAGCGCGCTGGAGTCTCAAGGGTTGGATCGTCCTGTACGGCAAAGGCGTGAGGATATGGACCACGCGGGGCGCTGCAAAGTTACCCGCCGTCTTGCGCCTGTGCCAGTAGACGAACGACGGTCTCCCCGACCGTGCGCACGGCCGCTTCGATGGCTAGGGTCGGTTGCGCGGCGTAGTTCATGCGCAGGCAATTACGGTACTTGCCCGACGCCGAGAAGATGCTACCCACCGCCACCTGCACCCCTTGTTCCAGTAAAGCCCGGTTCAGGCGCAAGGTATCGAAACTTTCCGGCAGCTCCACCCAGAGCATGAATCCGCCCTGGGGCCGGCTGGCCCGGGTGCCTGGCGGAAAGTAGCGGGTCACCCAGTCGCTCATCAGGTCACGGCTGCGCTGGTATTG
>JAEWGL010000231.1 GCA_023388335.1 Pseudomonadota bacterium
CCATCGGCCTCGAAATCGATCTTTCGCAGTTCGGGTTAGGCGTTCGCTCGAAACGCTACGCGATGCTCGTGGAAGACGGCGTGGTCAAAGTCCTCAACGTCGAAGACAGCCCGCCAATCGCGGAAAAATCGAGCGCAGCAAGCCTCTGCTCGATGATCGACCGGTCACTTTGAGCCGTTCGCCGGGAGGGCGGCCCGGCCGCGCGCCTTGAACGGCGCCATCGCGATGCGCGCCAGTTCATCGGCGCGCTCGTTTTACGGATGGCCTGCATGGCCCTTCAGCCAGTGCCAGACGACGTTGTGCTTATTGCGCAGCACATCGAGTTCCTGCCAAAGCTCGGCGTTTTTCACCGCCTTCTTGTCGGCGGTGCGCCAGCCGTTTTTCTTCCAACCGTGAATCCACGACGTGATGCCGTTGCGGACGTAGACACTGTCCGTCCAGATTTCGACATCGCTCGGCTTCTTCAATGCTTCCAGCGCCGAAATGGCAGCCTTGAGCTCCATCCGGTTGTTCGTCGTCAACTGCTCGCCGCCGTTGATCTCCTTGCGGTGATCGCCGGAAATGAGTATCGCGCCCCAGCCACCCGGCCCGGGGTTTCCCGAGCATGCACCGTCGCTGTAAATCAGAACTTTCGGCCGTTCATCGGTCATGTGGTCAACTGTGCTGTGTAATCGGCGATGTCGCTGACCGATTGGTGAAATTTGAGCCGCTGAACATAATCGGCGGGGTCCTTGCGCGCGACGAGCGCATCCTTCGGCGTATTGAGCCAGTCGTAGCTGCGCGTCAGCAAAAAGCGCATCGCCGCGCCGCGGGCAAGAACCGGCATCGCTGCGCGCTCCGCCGGGCTCAACCTGCGAACGCTGTTGTAGCCATCGAGAAGCGCACTTCCCTTTGCCGGTTCATACTGTGACTTCGCATCGAAGCACCACGCGTTGAGGCAGATCGCGACGTCATAGGCCAACGCATCGTTGCACGCGAAGTAGAAGTCGATGATGCCGGATAGCTTGCTGTCGACGAAGAAGACGTTGTCCGGAAAAAGATCGGCGTGAATGATCCCCTCGGGAAGATCCGTCGGCCACGCGCGACGCAGGTACGACAGCTCCGCGTCGATGAGGTCGTGAAGACCGCCGCAAATCTCTTCGCTGCGAGATGCGAACTTATCGAACAGCGGCTGCCAGCCGGACAGTCCCAAAGCATTGGCGCGTTTCAACGGAAAGCTTTCGCCCGCGATGTGCATGCGGGCGAGCGCCTTTCCAAGCTCGAACGTATGGAAGACCTGAGGCCGTTTCGGCCAGACACCTTCAAGGAAGGTAATGAGCGCCGCCTGCTTCCCCGCAAGCTCGTTGAGAACGCGGCCCCGGCTGTCCCGCACCGGCAGCGGGCAGGTGACGCCGCCCGCCGACAGATGTTCCATCAACCCGAGGAAGAACGGCAAATCAGCCGGATCCACGCGCTTTTCATAGAGCGTCAGGATGAACGTGCCGTTCGTCGTATGCACCACGTAGTTGGTGTTCTCGACGCCCTCGGCGATGCCCTTGAACGAAAGCAGCCGCCCGAGCGCATATCCATCGAGAAAGCGCGCAAGCTCGTCGTCGCTGACTTCTGTATAGACGGCCATGTTCCCGCGCGCTGGATGGAGTTAGTGCTGCTGCCCGGCGGGAGCGCGCGCGACACGGACTTCCCGCGGCACGTTGAAGATCACGCGCTCCTCGAGCGTCGTGACGACGTCGATCGTCACATCATAGCGGCTGCGAATGGCTTCGACCACTTCTTCGACGATAACCTCGGGCGCCGATGCACCGGCCGTGATGCCGATGGTTTCCGCGCCTTCAATCTTGTCCCACGGAATATCCGTTGCTCGCTCGACGAGGAAGGAGAAGCGGCAGCCGGCACGCTCCGCCACTTCGACCAGACGCAGCGAGTTCGAACTTTTCGGCCCGCCGACCACGATCAACCCGTCGATTTGGGGCGCCAGCGCCTTGACCGCATTCTGACGGTTTGTTGTCGCGTAGCAGATGTCTTCTTTCACCGGCCCGCCGATGCCGGGAAAACGCTCCTTCAAAGCCGCAACGATCTCGGCGGTATCGTCGAGCGACAGCGTCGTTTGCGTGACGTAGGCGAGGTTTCCGGCGTCCTTCGGCGTGAAGGCCAGCACGTCCTCAAGGGTCTCGACCAGCGTGATCGCGCCTTCGGGCAATTGCCCAAGCGTACCCACGACTTCGGGATGACCGCGGTGGCCGACGAGAATGATTTCGCGGCCCTGCTCGTGGTGACGTGCCGTTTCGATATGAACTTTCGAGACGAGCGGGCAGGTCGCATCGACGACGAACATGTTTCGTCCGCGCGCTGCCTCTGGGATCGCCTTGCTCACGCCATGTGCCGAAAAGATCACGGGCTGCGAAGTATCTGGAATCTCGTCCAGCTCTTTCACAAAAACGGCGCCTTTGGCTCTCAGTGAATCAACGACATAACGGTTGTGCACGATTTCATGTCGGACGTAGACGGGGGCGCCGAATTTCGTCAAAGCCTGTTCTACGATTTGAATGGCACGATCGACGCCGGCACAGAAACCGCGCGGGGCAGCGAGTAGGATCTTTAGAGGCGGCTTTTGCACGGTGGCTTCAGTTTGGTTAAGGCCCGACATGGAAGAGAGACGTCCTTTATACTCGTTCGGCGCGCGAGAAAATGCATTTGGGGGCCGAAGCTAACGGATGCTACGGTGCTTTTTAGACAAAACAAGGGGCCTGCAGTTTGAACCTTGGGGGACAATGTTGCTCAATTCCGGTTATCGGCATCCTTATAGCAGGGATGTAACGGCGGCACGTCGTCGTCTCTGGCCGGCCCGGATCGGTGCGACCGCTTCGCTTGCGGTCGCCCTGACGAGCCTTGGCGGGTGCGGAATGTCGTCGTTGACCTCGGGTCTCGGCGGTGGAATGTTCGGGAACTCCTCGGACAATCCACAGATTTCATCGGTGTCGGAGGCCCAGTTGCTCGACGCCGCTAAGTCCAGCGACCCCACGACCGGCAGCACATTTGTCGGCGAAGTCGATGCCGGCTGCCCGCGCATCACAATCGCTCCGCATGACAATTACATCACGTTCTACCAGGTCGGCCACGTGGGCGATGCGCTCGCTGTCGCTCAGCGCGGCGAGATCACCAAAACCGCCCGCGAATGCCAGATCGAGCCGGGCCGCGTCACCGTCAAGTACGGGTTTTCCGGGCGCCTTCTCTTAGGTCCCAAAGGCGAGCCAGGCAGCGTGACGCTGCCGGTAACAGTCGCCGTCAACGACTCCAGGCGCGCCAAGGTCGCCAGCGACAGCGTGAAGGTGGACGTCAACGTCGGCCTCGACAAGCCGATCAGCTATTTCTCGACAGTGCGAACGGTGACGTTCCCCATCGCGGAAGGTTCACGCGCCGGCGAATACGAGCTCGTCGTCGGCTTCGACGGCCGGGCCCCGAGTTCCGGCTGAAGCCCAGCCTCTCTGGAGGCTCCGCCGCCCGCTTAAATTCCAAGCAACAAAAAAGGCCAAGCGCGAAGCTTGGCCTTTTGATTTTTCAGATTGTGGAAGCGCTCGTTAGTTGAGCTTTCCCCGAAGATCGTTGATCGAACTCGTCACCAGCGTTTCGCCGGTAGCACCGGCAGCACGCGCCTTCAGGATTTCCTGAGCAGCAGCGATAGCCGTTTCCACGGCCGCCGAGCGAACTTCGCTCAGAGCCTGGGCTTCAGCGCGCGAGATCTTCTCTTCGGCGAGCTTGGAACGTCTCTCCAATGTCTCGACGAGAGCCTTCCGCGCGTCGGCTGCGAGCGCCTCGGCTTCCACCTTGGCCTGTTCGACAATCGACTTTGCTTCGTTCTCGGCTTCCCGGGCTTTGCGCTGGTAGTCTCCGAGAAGGGCCTGAGCTTCTTCACGCAGCTTCCGCGCCTCGTCGAGCTCCAGGCGGATGGCATCCGCACGATCGTCGA
>JAEWGL010000019.1 GCA_023388335.1 Pseudomonadota bacterium
CGCCCGGCACAGGCTCGCGGTGTGGGCCGAGACTCGAACAGATACGTCAGCCGCCAGCATCTATCGCATTACGCGATCATTGCCCGGCAATTTATCTATTGGTCAAAATAGCCGCCCTCGGGCAAGCTGCGCTTGACCCGCACCTTAGGAGCCCCGTGTGCCCGCCCTGCCCCCTGCCTGGATTCCAACCCCCCTGCGTCAACTCCATGAACGCCTGCGTGGCTCACCGCCGGCGGACAGCGAATTGCTGGCGTTCTTCCAGGACCGCGCACAAGCGCGTGGCTACGCCCTGAGCGCCGGCCAGCAGCGGGTGATTCGCTGCATGGCCGAGCAACTCGCCGTCCGCGAGCAGGGCCAGGCGCGCAGCCTGTACCTGTACGGCGCGGTAGGACGGGGCAAGAGCTGGCTGCTCGACGGTTTCTTCCAGGCACTGCCGGTAGCGGCCAAGCGCCGCCTGCACTTCCATGATTTCTTCGCCCGCCTGCACCAGGGCATGTTCCGGCACCGGACCCAGCACGATGCCATGGCCACGACCCTCGACGAGTTGCTCAGCGATTGCCAGGTGTTGTGCTTCGATGAATTCCACGTGCATGACATCGGCGATGCCATGCTGCTTACGCGCCTGTTCGAGGCGCTGTTCAGCCGCGGCATCTTTGTGCTGTTGACCTCCAACTACGCCCCCGAGGGCCTGCTGCCCAATCCGTTGTACCACGAGCGCTTCAAGCCGGTAATCAAGCTGATCAACAGCCGCATGCAGGTACTGGAAGTGAGCGGCGACACCGACTTTCGCAGCCTGCCGGCCAATCGCGAACACCAGCGCTTCACTCAGGGCCACTACGTCTGGCCCGGTAACCCGAGCCAGCGCCAGACCCTGCGGGTGCCCGAGACACAACCTGTCACGCTGGAGGTCGGCAATCGCACCCTGCGTGCCCGCGCCAGTCACGACCGGCAGGTGATGTTCGATTTCAGCGAGGTCTGCGAGCAACCCACCGCCGTGATCGATTACCTTGAGCTGTGCCAGCGTTACGACTATTGGATTATCGATGGCCTGGGCGACCTGGCTGAATGCGACCTGGCCGCCCAGCAACGCTTCGTCAACCTGGTGGATGTGCTCTATGACCAGGACAAACGGCTGCTGGTCATCGCCGAGCGGCCACTGGAGCAATCGCTGGGCGGCAGCATCGGCGACCTGATGCGCACCCGCAGCCGCCTGGGTCAGCTGACACCAGTGGGTGCGCAGGATAGCCTGGCCTGATCCGCGGCCGGCGCAGCCGCCCGGTCAGCCAGCCCGTGGCAGGTCCGCCAGCACCGCTTCGATTTCTCCCAGCACCGCCGGATCATCCAGGGTCGATGGCGCCACGTACGCCTGCTGATCGGCAATCTTGCGCAGCACCGCCCGCAGGATCTTGCCCGAGCGGGTCTTGGGCAGACGCTTGACCCGCCGCACCTGGTTGAAGCAGGCCAAGGCACCGATCTGCTCACGCACGCGGGCCACCAGTTCGGCCTGCAGCTGCTGCTCGCCGATACCCTCGCCATCCTTGAGCACCACCAGCGCCAGCGGCACCTGCCCCTTGATCTCGTCATGCACGCCGATCACCGCGCACTCGGCCACGGCCGGATGACAGGCCACCAGGTCTTCCATCTCGCCGGTGGAGAGGCGATGGCCTGAGACATTGATGACGTCGTCGGTGCGGCCCAGGATGTAGACGAAGCCCTCCTCGTCCAGATAGCCGCCATCACCTGTGTGATAGTACCCAGGGTAGGCCTGCAGGTAGGCCTGCAGATAGCGCTCGTGATCGCCCCAGAGGGTCTGGCTGCAGCCCGGTGGCAACGGCAGCGCGATGACGATGGCACCCTGCTGGTTAGGCCCTAGTGGCCGACCTTCATCGTCCAGCACCTGGATGTGATAGCCCGGGACCGCGCGGTTGCTCGAACCCGCCCGCGCCGCGCTGCCCGCAAGCCCGACGCAAGGTGCGGTCACCGGCCAACCGGTCTCGGTCTGCCACCAATGGTCATGCACGGTCTTGCCGCTGGTGCTTTCCAGCCACTGGTGGGTGCTGGAGTCGAGCTTCTCGCCGGCCAGGAACATCTGGCGCAGCGAGCTCAGGTCATGGCGACGCAGCAGCGCGCCCTGCGGATCCTCCTTGCGGATCGCGCGCATGGCGGTAGGCGCGCAGAACAGGCCGTTGACCCGGTATTGCTCGACCACCCGCCAATAGGCGCCGGCATCCGGCGTGCGGATCGGCTTGCCCTCGTAGAGCACCGTAGTGCAGCCACTCATCAGCGGCCCATAGACGATCAGCGAATGCCCGACCACCCAACCGACGTCTGAGATACCCCACCATACGTCGCCGGCCTGCATGCCATACACCTCCCGCATCGCATAGCGCAGGGCCACGGCGTTGCCGCCGTTCTCGCGCACGATTCCCTTGGGTTTGCCGGTGGTGCCGGAGGTGTACATGATGTACAGCGGGTCGCTGGCCAGCAGTTCCACCGGCGCTACCGCCTCGGCCTCGGCCACGGCCTCTTGCCAGTCCAGGTCGCGCCCTGGTCGAAGTTCGGCGCCGGCCTGGGGTCGCTGCAGCACCAGGACATGACGCGGCTGGTGACGGGCCAGCTGCAGCGCGCGGTCGACCAGTGGCTTGTACTCGATGATGCGGTCGAACTCCACTCCACAGGAGGCGGTGAGCAGCAGGGTCGGCCGCGCATCGTCGATGCGCAGGGCCAGCTCGTTGGCGGCAAAGCCGCCGAATACCACCGAATGCACCGCGCCTATCCGCGCGCAGGCGAGCATGGCCATGGCCGCCTGAGGCACCATGGGCATGTAGATGACCACGCCATCGCCCTTGCCCACGCCCAGTTGACGCAGCACGCCGGCCAGGCGCGCCACTTCATCGCGCAATTGCAAGAAGGTGAAGGATTGCTGGCAGCCGGTCACTGGCGAGTCATGAATCAGGGCGAGCTGCTCGCCCCTGCCCTGTTCGATCTGATGGTCCAGGGCCAGGTAACAGGTGTTCAGGCGGCCATCGGCGAACCACTGGTGGGTGCCGTTGGCATTGCCGCGCAGGATCTGGCTGGGCTTGCGGTACCAGGCCAGTCCCTCGGCCTGCTCGGCCCAGAAGGCCGCCGGGTCGGCAATGGAACGGGCGTAACTGTGCTGATAGGTCATCGCTCAAAACCCTGATGCTTGTTGTTATTGATAAAGGGCGAGCTTTGAGTATGGATCGGCTT
Source organism: Pseudomonadota bacterium (assembly GCA_023388335.1). GTDB lineage: Bacteria > Pseudomonadota > Gammaproteobacteria > Pseudomonadales > Pseudomonadaceae > Aquipseudomonas. Next base: position 3,232 of record JAEWGL010000019.1, read on the forward strand.
GCCCGGCCTGCCATGTGACTTAAGTCGGATGGCGGGCCGGGCGCGCCTTCAGGCGCCGGGAGCGTGGCTCAGGCCGGGACCGGCGTGGCCGACGATACGCAGCGACAGGCCTTCGTAGCCATCGAGGTGGAGGGTCAACTGACCCTCTTCGCTGAGCTCGCCTTCGAGCCGTTCGTTGATCATGTCGACCACGACGCCAGGACCGACGTCCGGCAGGTAGAGGTCTTCGATGATCGCCTGCGGGCCGAAGTTCAGCGCGGTGATCTGGATGCCTTTGCCGGCGGGCAATTCGTGGACCATCAGCAGCAACGAGGGGTTGCTGACCTCGGGAATGAGGATCTGCCGGCTGCTGGCCAGCGCATAGGCCTGGCGCACCGCGAGCATCTTCTTGAGCTGGCTGGCGAAGCTGTCGGGATCATGCAACTGCTCGATGAGGCTGCCATAGAGCATCCGCGCCTTGGGCAAGCCCTCCGCCGAGGCCTGGGCGTCGGCGGCAAGGTCCGCCAAGTCATAGGCGCCGCGGTGGATCCAGCGCGTGTCGCCATCGGCCATCAACGGCTCGACCTGCTCGGGCATCAGCGGCAAGGCGCCTACCAGGTCCCAGCCGGACAAGGCGAAGATGCCGGGCTGGAAGGCGTTGTACATGGCCAGCAGCAGATGCACCTTCTGGATCAGCACCTTCTGCTCCGAGCTGATGTGGGTCAGGTCGCGAATGCCCAGCGCCGCGGTGATGATGCTCACCGTGGTGCATGACACGCCGTTGGTAACGAACTTGAGGTTGTAGGGGGCGTGCTCGCCGGCCAGGGCTTCGTACATCTCGCTGCGGATGTGCTCGCGCAGGATGCCGCCGGGAAAGGTCTGGCCCTTGTAGAGGTAACTCTCATTGGCGTGCAAGGTCCAGAAATGCACCAGCTCAAGGGTCAGCTCGTCATGGTTCTGCAGGGCGTGGATCAACGAGGCCGGGTCGATTTTGAAGGCGTGCATCTGGTGCAGCATCAGGCGCAGGAATTCGGTGTCTCCGGTCACCAGGGCATGTTGGTAGGCCGGACGCGTGACGAAGTCGTAGGACAGGTCGGCGCCGCCGTGGGACATATTGGCAATGTCGTCCAAGGTCAGGTTCAACTCCTGGAAGCTGAAGCCGCCGGCCTTGCGAATCATGCCACCGACGAGCTGGTTGCCGGTCACCGACAGCGGATGGCTTTCGGACCAGGCCGGCCCCTCGGCCCGGCACTCGACGCCAAGGAAGCCGTTGGCATCCAGGCGCAAACCCCGGGCACCGAGCACGTCGATGGCATGCAGGGCATCGCCGATGATCAGCTGCTGGGCGGTAAAGCTCGGGTCAAGCCAGTTCAGCGAGGGCTGGCCCTCCTTGAAGTAATGCAGGTAGACCCAGCGCCGCCACTTGCCGTCGACCCCCAGCACCGGCGGCGTAGCGCTCCAGTCGGTTTCCTTGACCCCAGGCTCGAAGAAAATCACCCGTTGCAGCTGGCCGACGATGTAGTGGCGAGCCTTGAGCTCATCGCACATCTGCGGCGTGAGATTGGCCGCGTCCCGACCTTCCGGGATCTCGGGCAGCAGGCCCCAGTCGACCTCGCGGATCTCGACCATGTGGTACAGGCCCGGATAGTCGCCAAAGGCCATTTCCGCCAGGCGAAAATCCGCGCCCTTGCCGGTATGGGCCGGGATCAGGTCATCGATGGTCACCGCGTTGTGCGCCGAGGCGACCTTGCTCAGGTAGACCAGTTCGGCTTCACTGCCGTAGCGCGGGTCGATGTCCAGGCTGATGCGGTCGAAGTTACCGTCCACGCTGGGCGTGAAGGCTTGCTGGGTGATGCCGCCAGAGCGCTTGAGTGGGCCAGTGTGCACGCCCTGGATGCCCAGCTCCGACAACGCGTGCCACAGGCGCTCGTGGGCGAGCGCCTGCAGCACCGAGCCACCCTCCTCGACGATGATGGACGCCGGGTAGACGGTAAGCCACACCGAAGCGATGGCACTGGCATCGCGCGCCCGGGTCTCGGCATAGGGGTGCTGCCACATCCGCGCCTGCCCCGAGTAGAGATGGACGCGATCACGCGCCGCTTGCAGCATGGATTGGCCTTTAAGCCATTGAACGTAGTCCTCGTCGCGCTTGCTCATCTAAGACTCCTGCCTGGGCCCATCGCGCACCCCGTTCATCAATTCGCTATGAAGATGTGAGTAGAGCGCGGCGCAATGGTTCGTATTCCTTGAGCAGCGATTCCACACTGCAGCGCAGGACGCACCGAGGCACTAGGGCGTAACCACACCTCGCATGCAACGCCCCAATTCGGTGCAAAAGCTCTAGAATAGGCTTCCTTCCAACGCGAGCACGCCATGGACATCGATCAGGCCCGTACCTTTCTGGAAGTCGTGCGGTGTGGCAGCCTTGTCGCTGCAGCCGAGCGCTTGCACGTATCACAGACTGCGATCACCGCGCGGGTGCAGCGCCTGGAACAACAGCTTGGTTGCCTGCTGTTCATTCGCAGCCGCACCGGCGCCAGCTTGACTGGCGATGGCGAAGCCTTTGTCCCCTATGCCAACCAGTTGGTGCAGACCTGGGAAGCGGCGCGCCGCGACCTGCCGCTGCCGGCTGGGTGCCAAGAGGTGCTGCATATCGGTGGCGAAGTCAGCCTGGGCAACCCGCTGATGCTCGACTGGGCCAGCGCGCTACACCGCGAGCTCCCCAGCCACGCTATCCACAGCGAGGTAAGCGATGGCGACTCGCTGTTGCGCAAGGTAGAAATGGGCCTGCTCGATGCCGCGCTGGTGTACCAGCCGACCTACGGTCCGGGCCTGCAGGTGGAGCAGTTGATGGAGGAGAAGCTGATCCGCGTGCGCCGGGTCGGTCAGCCGGAGCCGTACATCTACATCGATTGGGGCGAAGCGTTCCGCCGCCAGCACGATGCAGCCCTGCCCGACTGCGCGCGCGCAGCGCTGAGTTTCAACCTCGGGCCGCTGGCCCTGCAGTTCATCCTTGACCGGGGCGGCAGCGGCTACTTCCGTACCCGCGTGGTGCAGGCCTACCTGGACAGCGGAGTATTCGAGCGGGTGCCGCAGGCGCCAGAGTTCACCTATCCGACTTTCCTGGTATACGCGCGCAAGCAGGACAGCGAGGCCCTGCGACAGGCTTTCAGCGTGCTGCGCCGCCTGGTCGCGGCTGGCGCCAGCGACTGGTCACAGCGCTGGGACCCGGTTATCTGAACGCGCGCCAGCGTTGAGCAGATGGCGCTTGAGGCCAGCGATCAAGTCGGTCTGGGTGATGACGCCGACCAGTGTGTCGCCATCGAGCACCGGCAGGCAGTGCAGGCCCTGCTCGCTGAGCAGCGGCAGCAGTCGCTCCAGCGGATGCTGACTGCCGACGCTGACCACCCGGCGGCTCATCACCTGATCCATGCACACGATCCGGCGTGCGAACAGACCCCGCCAGCTGAAACGTGCGCGGGCCATGGCCGGGCCAACCAGGTCGCTCAAGCTGACGATGCCCACCAAGCGACCACCCTCGAGCACCGGCAGGGTCTTGAGGTGATGGCTGGAAAGCATTTTCCAGGCCTGTTCGAGGGTGGTGCGCGGTGAAGCGAACTGCACGTCACGGGACATCACCGAGGCCGCGGTGAGGCCGCCAAGGCTACGCTGCAGCGCGTGCTGTTCGGTGGCCAGGATGATCCGCTCCAGTTCGTCCCGGGTGACGTCGACGAATTCGCCAAGCTCTTCCAGTGCCTGGTCGAGGTCTTCGCCGCTGATACCGACGCGCTCGCTGGGCAGCGGGTCGTGCGTGTGGTGCAGGTCCTTGCGCGGCACTGCGCCCTTGGGATAGCGCACCCCGGTCAAGCGGTTGTAGACCACGGCCACGGTCACCAGGATCAGCGCATTGAGCATGATTGGCTGGATCAGGTGATCGCCCAGCGACACCAGCCCGGCGTCGGCCAGCACCGCGCTCACCGCCACGCCGCCACCGGGTGGGTGCAGGCAGCGCAACAGGCACATCACCAGGATCGACACGCCCAGCGCAGCGGCGGCCACCCACAGCTCGGCACCCAAGCCTTGGCGCATGGCCAGGCCCACGATGCCGGCACAGGCATAGCTGCCCAGCACCGGCCAGGGTTGGGCCAGCGGCCCGGAATGCACGGCGAACACCAGCACCGCCGAGGCCGCCAGCGGCCCAAGCAGGTGCAAGGCCACCGACGTGCCGAAGGCCAGGCTGCACAACCAGCCGGCCAGGAACAGACCAAGCACGGCGCCTACACCGGCGCGCAGCCATTCTTTGACAGGGGTGTTCAAGGGGGTTGGCAACCAGCGCTGCAGCCGGTTTTCGGAACGTGGGGATGACATCGGGGATCGACTTACCTGTAAAAAAGAAAGCCCAGCCGAAACTGCCTGGGCCCTGTATTGCCAGGAGCAATAGCGCAAGGGCTCCGTCCGTGGAGATGGAAAAACTGTGAATGTTGCGGGGAGCGATTGTGCCGGGTCGGTGGGGGTGATCGCCAATTCAAAAAAATGCGTTTGGGCTGCAATTTTTTTTATGGTCGGTCTTGGGTGGTGGGGGGCCCTTGAGATCGAGCGCCACCCGCGCGGCGCTTCGCAGGTAGGTGGCATTCAACCCGCAGCAACAGCAGGTGAAATAGGGGTTGGCTTCTTCGCGGGTAAACCCGCACGATATTGTGTCGTTCACCCGATCACGGCCAACCCCGGACCTGTGGGAGTGGGCTTGTCCGCGAAGAGGTCCCAGGGTCCGAGTCGATCTCAATATCCCCCGACAGTCCATGTGCCAGCCGAGGGCCTCAAAGTCGTTTGCGCGGCAGCTCCAAGCTCACCCGCAAACCGCCCAGCGGGCTTTCGAGCAGCGTCAGTCGACCATTCCAGGCATCGACGATGTCGCGCACGATGCCAAGGCCCAGGCCATGGCCATCGACCTGCTCGTCCAGCCGCGAGCCGCGCTCGAGTACCTGTTGGCGCGCCTTCTGGGGGATACCAGGGCCATCGTCATCGACCCACAGCTGGTAGCCCTCGGCGGTCTGCGCGATACCCAGGCGTACTTCGCTGTCAGCCCACTTGCAAGCGTTGTCGAGCAGGTTGCCAAGCAGCTCGAGCAGGTCTTCCCGGTCCCAGGGCAACAGCAGGCCGGAAGGGACATCCGCTTCTAGCCGCAGGCCGTCGCCATGGATCATGCCCAGCGTGCCCAGTAACCCCGGCAACTCGGCATCACAGTCGAACTGCGCGCCCGGCAGCGCGTCGCCGGCCAGGCGCGCACGGTTGAGCTCGCGGCCCAGGCGCTGCTGGATCTGGTCCAACTGCTCGCGCAGCTGCGCACGCACCTCGGGCAGGTCCTTGAGCCGCTCGCTGGAGGCCAGACTGAGCAGCACCGCCAAGGGCGTCTTCAGGGCATGCCCGAGGTTGCCAAGCGCATTGCGCGAACGGCGCAGGCTGTCTTCGGTGTGCGCCAGCAGATGGTTGATCTGCGCTACCAGCGGTTCCAGTTCGCTGGGCACCTGGGTATCGAGCTGTGAACGTTGTCCCTGCTGCAGTTGCGCGATCTGTTCGCGGGCGCGCTCCAAGGGTCGCAGCGAACGGGTAACGGTGATGCGCTGGAGCACCAGGATCAGGATCAGCGCGACCAGGCCAAGGCCCAGACCGATCTGCTGCATCCGCCGGAAACCGTCGCGCACCGGCGAATAGTTCTGCGCCACGCTGATCGAGATGGATTGGCCCAGACGCCGATAATCGGCACGCAGGACCAGCAACTGCTGCCCTTCTGGGCCCAGTTCCAGGCTGGCGTCCAGGCCCGGCTCGCTCGGGCGCGGCATGTCCAGGTCCCACAGCGAACGCGAACGCCAGCTGCCATCGTCGAAATCGATGCGGAAGTAATACCCGGAAAACGGCCGCTGGTAGGCCGAGGACACTCGCCGCTCATCCAGCTGGATGCCGTTGGGGCCACGCACCAGCGCCACCAGCAGGTTTTCGCTTTCTTTGCGCAGCCCGGCTTCCAGGTAGTGCTGCAGGCCAACCTCGAACAGCCACAGGCTCAACTGCGCCAGCGCCAGACCGACGACCACCAGTACTGCGATCAGCCCCAGGCTCAGGCGCGCCTGGATCGACTTCACTCGCCGCTCCCGGCATAGCGATAGCCCTGGCCCCGGCGCGTCTCGATGACACTGCGGCCAAGCTTGCGCCGCAGGTGGTTGACATGCACTTCAAGAACGTTGGAATCGCGCTCGGTCTCACCGTCGTAGAGATGCTCGGCCAGGTGGCTCTTGGAGAGAATCTGTTGCGGGTGCAACATGAAATAGCGCAGCAGGCGGAACTCCGCCGCGGTCAGCTGGATGTCGACGCCCTCGCGCATCACGCACTGACGGCCTTCGTCCAGGTGCAGGCCTGCGGCTTCCAGTGTCGGCTGGTTGGCCAGGCCACGGGCACGGCGCAGTAATGCCTGGATGCGCAGTTGCAGCTCTTCGGGATGGAAGGGTTTGCTCAGGTAGTCATCGGCGCCAGCCTTGAGCCCCTCGATGCGCTCGGCCCAGGAGCCGCGCGCGGTGAGGATCAGCACGGGGGTCGCCAGCGCGGCGGCGCGCCACTGGGCCAGGACCTCCAGGCCCGGCAACCCCGGGAGGCCGAGATCGAGGATGATCAGGTCGTAGGGCTCGCTCTGGCCCTGGTAGACCGCATCGCGGCCATCGGCCAGCCAGTCCACGGCATAGCCCTGGCGTTGCAGGCTGGCGGTCAGTTCGTCGGCCAGGAGGACATTGTCCTCAACCAGTAGCAGGCGCATTCAGTCGTCTTCCTCGTCTTTGAGCAAGGCCCCGGTGCTGGCGTCGAGCTTGATCTCGCGCACCACGCCGGCGGGGGTCAGCAGTTCGACCTCGTACTCGTAGCGGTCGTCGTCCTCTTCCAGCTCCGCCTCCAGCAGCCGCGCCCCGGGATAACGTCCCAGGGCGGATTCGAGCAATTGTTCGAGCGGCAGGATGACGCCCTTCTGCCTGAGTTCGAGGGCCTCGTCCTGGTCCAGGTCACGCGATACTGCGAGCGAGGATACGGCCAGTGAAGAGCAGGCCAACAGCGCCAGAAGCAACGCTCGCGCCATTCGCGGCGATCGGCTCATCAGTTGTCTCGTTCATCCTTGAGGACTTCACCGGTCTTGGCGTCCAGGTCCACGTCCCACTCGACGTTCTGGGCATCGCGCAGCTCGACCTTGTAGATGTACCGACCGTAGCTGTCTTCGAGCTCGGTATCGGTGACCGTGGCGCCGGGGTGCTTGGCCACGGCGGCGGCCTTGAGTTCTTCCAGCGGCTTGATGGTCTTGTCGTTGACCAGCTTCACGGCCTGGTCGAGCTGAACGTCCTTGGCCAGGGCAACGTTGGCGCCGAAGGCCAGGGTGGCGGCGGTGAACAGGGCAGTCAAAGTTTTCATGCTTTCTCTCCATCGAGATGTTCAAGTTGTCTACGGCGTTAAGATTACGACCCTGTCCTTAACTCAAGCTGAAAACAACTGGCGCCATGATAGCGCAGGCTGGCGGCCCGAAGGTCCTCTATAATCAAGCGCTTGTTGCCAGCGAGGCCCGCATGAGCGCCATCCATATCAAGTACCCTGCCCTTACCCTCAAGGCCGGCCAGCGCGCCTTGGGGCAGATCCGCGAGCGTGGCCTGCTGGCCGCCGATGTCGGCGTGCTGCCGGGAGCCGCCGGCGGGCCAAAGCCCTTGGGCATCCAGGGCCTGGACCTGGCGCTGTTCGGTGACTGGCTGCCGTCGGCGCCGCGCCAGCGCGCGCTGATCGGCGCCTCGATCGGCTCCTGGCGCTTCGCCAGTGCCTGCCTGGAGGACCCGGTCGCAGGCTTGCGCCGCCTGGGTGAGCTGTATACCGAACAGGATTTCGCCAAGGGGGTGACCCCGGCCGACGTCAGTCGCAGTTGCCAGCGCATGCTCGACGACCTGCTGCAGGGACGTGACGGGCAGATCCTCGCCAACGCGCAGTACCGCCTGAACATCATGGTGGTCAAGAGCAAAGGCCTGCTCGCCCATGATCATCGCGGCCGCCTGGGCATGGGCCTGTCATCGGTAGTCGCCAGCAATCTGCTGGGCCGGCCCTACCTGGCCCGGCATTTCGAACGGGTGATCCTCCACGATGCGCGCTCGGCACCACCGCTGGACGCCCTGACCGACTTCCCTTCGCGCTGCCTGCCGCTGGACCTGGGCAACCTGCGTCACGCCCTGCTCGCCTCGGGCTCCATCCCCATGGTCATGGAAGGGGTGCGGGACATCCCCGGCGCAGGTCCTGGCACCTTCCGCGATGGTGGCCTGCTCGACTATCACCTGGACCTGCCCTACCGCGGCGATGACCTGGTGCTCTACCCACACTTCACCGACAAAGTGGTCCCAGGCTGGTTCGACAAAGCCCTGCCTTGGCGCCGCGGCGACGCCAAGCGCCTGCACAACGTATTGCTGCTGGCGCCGTCGCCGCACTACCTGGCCAGCCTGCCCTACGGCAAGCTGCCGGACCGCAACGATTTCAAGCGTTTCATGGGCGATGCCGGCAGCCGTCGACGCTACTGGTACCAGGCAATCGCCGAAAGCCAGCGCCTGGGCGACGAACTGCTGGAGCTGATCGCCACCGGGCGGCTGCACACGCAACTGCAACCCTTGTAGCGGCCATGCTGGTAGACTGCGTGCCAGCATTGGTTCTACAGAGTTGATACAGCGTGGAAATCTTCAAGGATTCCACGGTCGCCTCCCGCCGAAAACCGAGCGATACCAAAAAAAAGCCAGACAGCCCGCAAATGGGCGATATTGGCGTATCGCCGCGTACCGCTCTGTACCTTCCCATGTCGAAACATCTAGTACATCATCCAGTACATCAATAACGCCCAGCCAGGAGAATGTACTAGTGGCGCTCACGGACACCGCGGCCAGGCAGGCCAAGCCCCGAGAAAAGGGCTATACCCTCGCAGATTCCCTTGGGTTGTCGCTGTACATCGCCGAGACCGGCGTCAAGAGCTGGCACTTCAGGTTTACCTGGCTGGGCAAGCAGGTCCGGATTTCGTTCGGGACATACCCGGAGATCGGATTGAAGGAGGCGCGTGCGCGAAGGGATGAGGCGCGCGAAGAGGTTGCGCAGGGCAAAGACCCGCGCGAATCAAGGAGGGAGAAAAAGATAGAGCGCCTTGGCGCCCAGGAGAGGACATTCCGCCGGGTCTATGAAGAGTGGCTGGAATTCAGGAAGGGAGGGTTGACCGCATCGACAATCAAGATCATCTCCAATGCTATGGAGCTTGATGTGCTGCCTGCGCTCGGCCTTCGCCAGATCGACGCTATCAAGCGCGCAGACGTGATCACACTCGTTCGCCGGATAGAGCGCCGAGGATCAATTACCACGGCTGTTAAAACCCGGCAGTGGATTGGTCAGGTGTTCCGGTACGCGATCGCCACCGGGATGATTGAGACAAACCCCACGGCGGAAATGCACGCTGTGACCAAGAAGATGGAGCCGCATAAAAACCGACCCTTCCTCGGGTTTTCTGAAATGCCAGAGATCATCAAGGCCATCAGGGTAAGTCAGTCAGGAATTCTGCTGCAGAACGCAACCCTGCTTCTCATCCTGACCGCCAGCAGGCCGACCGAGGTGCGCAGGGCTGAATGGACTGAAATAGATCTGGAGTCTGCAACCTGGTCCATACCCGCGGCGAAGATGAAGATGCGCCGGGCCCATGTCGTTCCCCTGTCACGCCAGGCGGTCGCGATTCTGCGCGCCATGCTGCCGATATCAGGCAACCTGAGGTATGTTTTCCCGAACCGTAGCGATGCAGTTCGCCCAATCGGCATCAACTACGCGGTCAACCTGCTGGACCGATGCGGCTACACAGGCCGGCAGTCTCCCCACGGGTTCCGCCACCTGTTCTCCACTGAGATGAACGGGCGCGGCTACAACCGCGACTGGATAGAGCGCCAGCTTGCGCATGCCGATAGCAGCTCGATCCGTGACGTTTACAACCACGCCACTTATCTTGAGCAGCGCCGGGAAATGATGCAGGCCTGGGCAGACTTGGTTCTGCCGGAAGGAGGCGAAGACTGCCCCTCAGGGGAGGCTGGAGCCCCCATCATCCTGTGATTCGCAGAATAGCCCTATTGCCCAGGCCTCCTCATGCTCGAGCAGAGCCCACAGCCTGGCCGCATCGACGAACTCCAGCATCTCGGACAATTGGCCGTCATCAACCTCTCGGCGCCGATGCGCGCCGAATGCCATTTCCGAAAGCACGGCGGCCCGGCCATCCGGATCGGTGACCAGCGCGCTCTGGTCATTTAGCTCAGCCAGCCAGGCCTGCGGTAGGCTAATAATCAGCACGGCACCACCAGGATTGGGCGTAGAGCACCCCGTCTACCTCTTCCACGCCAGTGATGTTCATCCCGAGCTGAGCCATGCCGTTCACGTCGGCATCCAGCAGGCGCGGGATGATGTCGGGACCCGGGGACGGGTTGAATACCCAGGCCTGAGTCGATACCCGGCCCAGCGCCTCGCTGTGGTGTTCGCCGATATGGATGTCCGCCTTCAGGGGCTGGATCTTCCGCAGTTGCTCTGGAGGAATGGCGACACCGCGGATGCGGCGTCGGACGATGAGGAAATACATGGCGCACCAATACTGTACAAAGATACAGTATCGTATGATCCTAGGGAGCCCCGCGGCAATGACCGCTCAGCGGTAGGCCATCACCATAACCGGAAGCAACCGGCCGGCGACGGCGGTGGCCGCGCTCATGCCAGCGCCCGCCGCACGCCCTCATCAATCACCTCTGCCCGATACGGGTTGCCGCCATTCTCATGGATGATGATGCTGAGCACCATGCCGCGCAGGGTGGCTGGGTCCTTGATGTTGATCGGGGCGGCGGGCTTCACACCCAGGCGTTTGGCCACCGCCGCAGCGTAGGCCTGGGTGTCGTTCTCGTTGCTCGGCGCCCAGCGGTTCACGGTCTCCAGCACCGTGTCGATGCCCTTCCCGCCCACGCCGGGCATGCCGTCCTTGCCGCGGTAGTTGATGAGCAGCTTGCCCAGGGCGCGGATGCCGTTCTCCGGGGAGTCGAAGCGAGCGAAGCGCGGCTTGGCCGCGCCCTGCTCCAGGCCCAGCTGGCCCACCCAGTCGTTGCGGGGGTTGAAATCGATGTTGCCGGGGTTGTTGTTGCGTACACCGCGAGCGGTCATAGGTTTCTCCAGGCGAAAAAAAGCCCGCACTTGGCAGGATGAGTGAAAAGGTATTTGAGCAAAATCTGATGCTCTGCTATGTCTTAAGTACGCATCACCACAGGAGACGTTACACATGGAAAGATTTCTAGAAAGAATCTATCTCTTGCAGGTTCTTGAAGATTGCAGGATGTGTCTAGCTTCTGTGAGCGCGTTTAATGCCGCACTAAATGATCCTAGAAATGATGAGCCATTCACACATGCTATGAGCTTTATACATAAAGCTGCCGCAGTATCCAGGATTTTTTGGCCTCCAAAATCCTTCAGCAAGGAGAGCAGTGCGCGCGCAAAATCACGCGGTGAAAACCTGAAAAAAGCGCTACAAATCAATGATACCCACCCTATAAAATCAAGAGACCTTAGAGACCATCTCGAGCATTTTGATGAAAGACTCGACGATTGGGCAGAGCATTCGAAAAACAGATGTATAATAGTTAGAATGATAGGCAAACGCTCACATATAGTAGGGAATTCAATCAACGACAGCGATATAATTCATCTTTTCGATCCTGACACTCATAGATATTACTTCAGAGGTCAAGAGTTCAATTTGCAAGAACTGGTTGACGGAATAGTAGACATACACAACAGGACTGGAGAGCGAATTCTAGAGCTAGATCGCCCCTGAATCAAAGGCGCCAGAACGCTGGCGCCGATAAAAACAAATCTCACCTTTTAGATCTAATGTGGTTCACAGCAGACAAGCATGCATCGACATAGTACATGTTTTTATCACACCTCGCTTTCACAAGTCGTGAAATGTGCTCATCTAGAGCTTGTGTATTCATCGAATTGTACTTTATTTTCATCTCTTCGACTATTGAGAAGTTTTGATTCGGTGCCCTAACCAAGAATCTTGATGTAAGTTCAATAAGTATATGGTCTGGGTTTTCAAACTCGATCGCACCCCAATCTATATCGGCTCCAGAAAATACGCGTACAACCCTGGCAAAGGAGTGAGAGAGGAAGTCTGTAAGGTCGACAGAATACGAATCACCAAACACCAAGAGAGTTTGTGGGTTTTTAGCAGAATCATTTTCATAAATGATTATGTTGCCACGAACCATGACATTATTGTTAAAAACCTGATGTTTTTTCAGAAAATCCTTGTTCTGAACCATCAATGCGCTCTCGGCTTTCTGCGGATATAGCTTTTCTCCTAGGTCTCCAAAGTTCTTCACCACCACATAGGAGATATCCGGATTAAAATATTCATAGCCGGAATCCCTACAAAATAGCTGAGCCGCCAAAGAAGCACCATACTCAGTCCAATGGGTGTCAGTCTTACAATACGAGAATTCTCTTTCTGAAACCAGAACTTTTGTTGGGTTTACTATTTTAACTTTTTCAGAGAAGCTAACAACAAACTGCTCTGTTGGGGTGACGCCCCCCCTTACCTCTGGAAATAAATCCGGGAAAACATACTCCTTCCCAGGCGCAACCATAAACGTTGTAAGGCATTCTTGAGCGTCCAGCCTGAGATTCAAGAAATCAAAATACCCGCCCCACTTCCCCATGCTATCTGAATCAATTAGGCGATTACCTTTAAACTGCTCCACGCTATTATTCAGATCATTAGCTAAAAACAGATGTCCATCAACACCTCTAATAACCTTCGCAACAGTGCATGACACACAAGCAACCCAAGTTACATCGCCATCACACTCCACTCCAATCTTAAAGTCAGAATTGAACTCCAAAGCAAATAGCAATCCGCTATTCAGAGGGGCTTTTGGGTGTGCCTTCTGCACATCTGGTCTGCTTTTGGTGGGAAAAAATCTATGGCCCGGCTGGTGACTGAACACGAAGCTTGCCGGCCGTCCATCTAATGTGTAAATCCATCCAGAAAACTTCAATAGCACTTCGACGCCTGATTTAAAATTCCCTGACCTAGGCGAGTCAATTGAGTACTTGATATTTTCATGCGTCCTATCAAGAACCTTAAGAATCAGGACCTTTTCAGATTCCACTACGCACCCCTTCCTTTGTTCTCGATGATGAATAAGCGGGGGATTTATCCCGCTTCTCCATATATTTAGCAGCCTGGATTCTAGAGTTCAGACCTATCGCTGCACGGTCAAAAGCAAACCGCTCGTCAATTTACATGCAATAGGGCGATTCGGAAATGGTTTAGCCCTTGATCTTTACGTCGGCGTCAGCCATCCCCTCCTCAAGCCTAGCAAGCCTAGCCTCTAGGCCCTGTGTAGTTCTCCTCATAAGCGCGCTTTCTAGCACTAAAGCCTCCTCATAGCGAATGCTGTATCGGTCACCTTCTGGCAGGCCGGGAGACGCTGGCCTAACGAGCTCTCCATCCTCACCCATAATTTCAGCAACTGCTGGCTGTTCCTCCCACTCGTCATAACATAATAGGCCGTAAGCAAACGGGTCAAGACCGGCCTTTTCGAAAGCTGACTTCACTTCCTGAGCAAGAACCCCAAAATGCCAACGAGCATCCTTTCCTTTTGTGCGCACAGAGTCCTTAAATCGGAATCTTTTGAAACCTACGTTTCTCCAAGCATCAATGACGCAATCTTCGATGCCCTCGATGTCTTGCTTATACCGCTCATCAGAAGTCACTACTGGAGACGAGCCCAAGTAAATAGTTGCTACGCGATAGGTGGCAGTACCCGACGTGTATACGTTGTCAGTGAACGGTCTCGTATGACCTGTCACAAAATATTGCGCAACTACCCGTAGATCTCCCTGGCCGTCATTTGACGTACCACCCGAAGCAATTATTTGGGAATCATAGTTTGATGAAACCCCGCTCGACCTGAACCTTTGAAACGGAGTATTACTGACACTTGAGCTACCAAGTGAAACTCCAGAACTCGCCGCTTCAATGATCAAGGCATTATTTCTAATTCTTAAATTTTGGGCTCTCAACACATCCCCAGTGAATAGCACCCCTGAAAAATCTATGCCCATAGATAGCGCGGTATTGGCAGCGACGACCAAAACAGAACTGTCAACACCGAAAGCTGGTCGCCCGTTCTGCGCGCCAAAAAGAATTCCATTTTTCCAAGTAGCACCGGCGCTACCAACGTTGCTAACAGATATTGCCGAATCTGTTTCATAGCCTCGCGCTGTATATCCTTCAAGTGCGGCCACTGATATACCGCTTCTCATCTGTGAGGATCCTCCTTCTTCGATCCCCACGTTGAACTCGCATCCAGTGACATTCCTAGCGTATAGAGCACCCGTTCGTATTGTTGCCTGTAAATTACCGCCGAAATAGGTGCCTTTAGCCGCTCCCGGCTCGCCACCATCACCTGTAGTGCTTATGGAAAAACCTGCAATCGCGCAGTAGTTCCGGTCAGTATTGTCAGGCTCAGTAATACCCTTCTGGGTCAGACGAAACTCACCCGCATGCCGCCCACCTTTTGCGCCTGCACCACCAAAATAGTGCAGTACATTATATCCATTGACCTTTGTTCCAGCTCCTAATGTTCCGTCAATGCGATCGTCCTGCACTCGAACCATCTCGTAATTATGTGGCGTAGCTATCGCGCCACCTGTCCCCAAAGATATATCTACGAACCTCCCTCTGACCTGCAGCCCAGATAATGGGCGATCATAGATGAACGTTCCTTTCTTTGTCAGAACCCCTGGAGTCGCTGCAATAATAGTAGCGCCCGAATCAGCATAAGTGATCACCGCCTCATCGATTACCAGTTCACCAGAGCGTATGTAATACACAATTGATGACTGGAGACGAACAGGCGCTTTGTATTCCATCGCGGCCGTATAAAGCCTCTGCAGCTCTGGCCTTGAGTCATAGGTTGGAAGTGTTGAGCTAACAAACCACTGAGCCAGAAGACAGCCATGGAAGCTCCGCGCCCAAAGACGGCCATCGGCACCAAGAATTCGGGTTCCACCGTTATCTATCGCACCGGGGACAAATCCGACCACCTGAAAAATACCAGCCACCCTGTCCTGCATAAGTTCAACGCGCGTGGCGCTGCCGGTATAGGATCGCAATGC
>JAEWGL010000026.1 GCA_023388335.1 Pseudomonadota bacterium
CAGGCTTTGTTCTTTGCGCGACAGCGCAGCCCAGCGGGCTTGCCGAACCACCGCGATGGGCCGCAACGCGGCCCTTTTACGCAAGCTCGATGCGCCGTGTCAGAAACTGTAATCGACCGTCGCGAAATACGACCGCGGCGCGCCGAGTAACCACTGCTCACCGCTGTGTGCCGCCACCACATAGTCACGGTTGAACAGGTTGTTCAACTGCAGCCCCAGGCGCACATCAGGCAATACCTGCCAGCCGAGGTTGGCGTCGACCACGGTGTAGCCAGGCACGCGCTGGCTGTTGGCGGTGTTGGCATAGCGCTCGTCCACATAACGCAGGCCAATGCCAGCATCGACACCATGGGCCAAGCCCTTGTTCAGCCACAGGTTGGCGGTCCGCCGGGGTACGTTGGCGGGGCGGTTGCCGGCACGGTCCACCGGCTGGCCACCAACGATTTCATCGAAGTCGTCGTACTTGGCGCGCACCACCGCGGCATTGGCCGAGACCTGCCACTGGTTGGCCAGGGCCAGTTCCAGGCTTGCCTCCAGGCCATCGGCACTCTGCTGTCCGGCCTGCTGTTTTTCATGGGTGATCGGGTCATCCACCAGCAGCTTCTTCTTGACGATATGGTACGCCGCCAGGGTCCACTCACCACGTCCCTCCCAGAAGCGCTGCTTGAGCCCGAACTCGGTCTGCTTCGACTCGGTCAGGTCGTAGTCCATCTGCGCCGGACTGAGGCTGACGAGGTTGCTCACGCCGTCTTCGCTGGTGGAGTACTGGCCGTACAGCGAGAAGTCGTCGGTCACCGCGAACACCAGCCCGGCGCGCCAGTTGCCACCCCGCAGGCTACGATCGCTGCGGCTGCCGTCGACCAGGTTGTCGCGCTCGATGTGGTTCTGGTCACGGCGGATACCGGTGACCAGCGACAGGCGCTCGGTCAACTGGGTGCGGTTTTCGGCGAACAGCGCGGCCGTGTGGGTGGTGCTGTGAGTGCGCGCCAACATTGGGCTGGCGCTTTCGAACCAACCCG
Source organism: Pseudomonadota bacterium (assembly GCA_023388335.1). GTDB lineage: Bacteria > Pseudomonadota > Gammaproteobacteria > Pseudomonadales > Pseudomonadaceae > Aquipseudomonas. The sequence continues at coordinate 1,020 of JAEWGL010000026.1, forward strand.
GGGCGGGACTCCACGGATCGATGTAGTCACCGCCGATGTCCACGTAGGGCGAATTGTTGCTGACCTGGAAACGCACCTTATTGTACTCGGCGCCGACCACGGTCTTGCTGGTCAGGCCGAACAGTGAATGGTCGAAGGTGAAGGTCTGGCGGTCGCCGACCTGTTCCTGGCTGTGCTTGATCTCGAGAAAGCTGCCGCGCTCGAGCTGGCCCAGGCCGACGTCCCAGGTGTAGTCCTCGGCGTTGCGCCAGTGGCGGCGGCTCTTGATGTAGTACAGCTGGTTGCTGGCGCTGACGCTGTCGCTGATGGTCCAGTCGGTGTTGAAGCGGGTCCATTGGTCATGGTAGCGCTGTATGTCGTTGCGGATGTTGTAGTTCTTCTTGCGCAGGCTGTCACGGTAATGGCCGTCGATCAGCGGGGTGCCAAAGTAGTTCATCGGTTCGGCATCGCCGCGCTCATGGGCGAGGGTGAAGCTCAGGTCATCGTTGGCATCGAAGCGCAGGGCGGCGCTCAGGGCCAGGCTGCGCGAGTCGCCGCGGTCGACCCAGCCGTTGCCTTCCTGGCGGTTGAGGGTGACCCGGTAGCTCAGGCGCTCGCTGAGGCTGCCGCCGCTGTCCAGGCCCAACTGCTGACGGTCCCAGGAACCATAGCCCAGGCGCAGATGGTTACGCACCTCACCGGCGAAGGGTTTTTTGGGGATCACGTTGATCACCGCCCCCGTGGCGCCTTCACCATAAAGTACCGATGCTGGTCCGCGGATCACATCGATGCGCTCGACCATCCACGGGTCGACGGGGAAGGTCTGAGTGCCGGCGCCGGTGTACAGCCGTGAGCCATCGAACAGGGTCATCACTGAGGTGTGGCCGGTGAAACCGCGCGCCGACAAGGCGGTGCCGCCGTTGCCGGGCGTGCCGATGGAGGTGATGCCCGGCGAGCGGGTTACGGCATCTTGTACGGTCAGGTTGGCGCGCTGCTGGATCTGCTCGGCGGTGATGCTGCTGGTGCTGGCTGGGGTCTCCAGCGCGCTGAGGTTCAGGCGTGAGCCGGCCGGCAGGGGCGTGGCGAGGTCCACGGTCTGCGCATCGCGGGTATCGGTGACCGCCGTGGAAGGCAGGGCCAGGACGCCGTAGTCGTGCTCTTCGGCCAGCGCCGGAAAGGAAACGGCCAAGCAGGCCGCTAGGGTGTGAAACTTGGAAATACGGGACATGTCGAACCACTGCGAACAGGGTGGAATGAATCCCGGTGGAAACAACGCATGCATGGAGGGACCGCGCACGCAGGCACGCACGCGACAACCGGCCTGCGCCCGCCCACCGCGGGTTTGCCAAACGAAGCTTCAGGCCGGTCTCCGGGCTTGCGAGGGTCATGAAGCCTTCACCTTCCCATGCCGGAGCACAGTGGTCTGTCGAAGGGTTCGCTCGCTTACCGTTGCGGGGGCAGCGCCGGACTGGTCATGGATGACGCACCGGCTTCCCGTTTCACCCTGCGCACGGCGGCGCAGGACACCTGAAACTGGCGCGCATCTGACCACCGAACGGATGGGTAGTCAATCATTCGCACGGCTGCTCTGGCGAAATAAAAACGAATTTTTCACATTTTTTTCAGAACTTTTTCAGCAGTGGGTTTCTCGAACTCTGTGCATTTGATACCACCATCTGTCATGGAGATACCTGCGAATGGCTACTCGCAACCTGCTGCGTAACACCTGCATCCTGGCCCTGGCCTGCGCGCCCCTGAGCGCCTTCGCCGCCCCGGACACCAACCCGATCTTCACCCTCGGCCTGCAGGGCAGCTACAACAAGTTCAAGCTCGAAGGCGGCAGCGAATCGGACACCGATCACCTGGGCCAGGGCGGCGTGTTCGCCACCTTCGGCAACAAGATGACCGCTGAGTCCGGCTTCATCTACCAGATCGGTGCCGAGGCCAAGTACGGCGAGAAGGACGACAACAAGGTCAAGGAAGCCCAGGCTGACCTGGACCTTGGTTTGCGCGCGGCGCTGGATGCGCGCAACTTCGTCGACCTGAGCGTGGGTGGTGGTTACACCTGGACACGCTATGAGCCTGAGATCGACGGCTTCGACACCCGCCTGACCGCCAAGTCGCCCTTTGCCAAGGCGGCGCTAGGCTACAACCATCAGTTCGACAACTCGACCCTGCGTGTCGAACTGGGTGCGCGCCATACCATCGATGGCCGTGCCAAGCTCAAGGTCGAAGATTTCGGCAGCGATAGCGTCGACCTCAAGGATCGCACCAACCCCTATGCCGAAGTCAGCCTGCTGATGAACCAGAAAGGCGGCCTGCCGATTCATGCCGGCGTGTACTACACCCGCACCGAATACAAGCTCGATGACAACTCGCCAGTGGCGGACAACACCAAGCTCAAGCGCGATGAGTATGGTTTCAAGGTCGGCCTGGCGTTCTAAGCCGCAAGCATTGAGCTGCAAGCCTCAAGCCTCAAGCCTCAAGCTGATCGGCTGTGTCTCGTCTGGCACTTATCGGCTGGATACCGCGGTCTGCTCTTTCTTGCAGCTTGCAGCTTGCAGCTTGCAGCTTGCAGCTTGCAGCTTGCAGTTGCGCCACACTGCTGCAGCCGTCAGCGCCCGCGCTTGCGTGACAGCTTGGCCTCGATGTTCTTGCGTCCGATCAGCAGGCTGGGCTTTTCCGTTACCGGTTCATCGGCCAGCCATTTGTACATCACTAGGCAGTCCACCAGCCCCAGGCGGGCATGCCGGTAGGCACGGGGCAAGCGGCCGACAGTGTCGAAGCCAAGCGTGTGCCACAGGGCCACGGCCACTTCATTGCTCGCCACCACCGAATTGAACTGCATGGCCAGGAACCCCTCCTGACGCGCCAGCTTTTGCGAGTGCTCGCACAGCATCCGGGCCACGCCACGCCCGCGCGCTGCCTCGCAGACCATATAACCGCAGTTGCTCACATGGGCGCCAGGCCCGGCCGCGTTGGCCTTGAGGTAATAGGCGCCGAGCAGCTCGCCGTCGGCTTCGGCCACCCGAGCATGCAAGGGCATCTCCAGCCAGAGCTTGCGCGCCTGCTCATAGTCCAGTGCCGGGTCGAGGGCATAGGTTTCGCAAGCCTGGACGATGGTCTGGAAGGTCGGCCAGAAGCGCTCGAAGTCGGCATCGGTCATGGGGCGGATGTGGATCATGAAAACTCTCGGGATTCAGGTCTTGCGCCTACAGGACGGGCGTCATTTTCGAGGGTGCATGCATCAGATGTAGATGAATACCAACACCAGCGCCGCCACCACCGCCCACTTCTCCAGGTAGTAGCGAGTGCGGTTGCGCTTCTTCAATGCCTTGCCGCGCTCGCGGATCTTGTAGATGCGGGTGAACAGCCGGTTGATGCCGCCGGTCTTGTCGTTGGCGTCGTTCGGCGCCGCGGCGGCGGCCATGACGTTGCGGCTGAACCAGCGATTGAAGGCCGTCGCCCAGCGGTACTTGAGTGGACGCTCGACGTCACAGAACAGGATGATACGGTTGTGCTCGGTGGTATTGGCGGCATAGTGGATATAGGTTTCGTCGAAGATCACGCCTTCACCGTCGCGCCAGGAATATTTTTCGCCATCGACATCGATGTAGCAGCCATCAGCGTTGGGCGTATCCAGACCCAGGTGAAAACGGTAGGACCCGGCATAGGGGTCACGATGGCGCACCAGCTTGGCGCCGGGGGGCAGGGTAGCGAACATCGCCGCCTTGACGGTGCCAATACCTTGCAGCAGCTCGGTGGTGCGCGGGCACAGCTTCATCGCCGAGGGATGGCTTTCGCCGTACCACTTCAGGTAAAAGCGCTTCCAGCCGCTCTTGAAGAAGGAGTTGAAGCCGACATCGTCGTAATTGTCGGATTTCTTGATCTCGCCCACATGCAGTAGAGCCTGGGCTTCGGCGCGGATTTCCTGCCAGTGGTCCTTGAGCGGCTGCAGCTCGGGGAAGGCATCCACCGGCAGGTAGGGCTTGGCCGGCAACTTGGAAAACAGGTACAGGAAACTGTTGACCGGTGCCAGGAAACTGGAGTGATCGCCCAGCTGACGGGTCAGTTTGTGGCGTACCCGACCGCGCAGATGGACATAGGCGATCGAGAACACAAAAAGAAGTACGAGTGCGATTTTCATGGGCGGATACTGAGTCGATGTGGCTTTACGCCATGGCATAAGCTCGTCAGCATAAACAATCGCATCCAGGGTTTGTACTAAATGTTGGTTCATTGGTCTCAGACCTTGGTACAAGCCGCAAAGGTTTGCGTGACGCATGTAGCCATCAATAAAGCACGCCAACCTCGCAGGTTTACATCCTGTGCAAGGCAATATCGTGCTCGAAAGCAATGTCGATGCTGGCCCTCATTGTCGCTAGACTGAGCTCAGGACGATCAAAGGAGCAGACATGGCTGTGGACCTACGAGACAAAGGCGAACCCTTCAAACGCCTGTTCCTGGCGCTCGATTGCAGCGAGGCGCAACGCCGCGCGGTTGCCCAGTGGCGGCGCGAACTCGGCTTGCGCAGCGGACGCCCTGTGCCGGCGGAGAACTTCCACCTGACCTTGCTGTTTCTCGGGGACGTCGAGGCCCTGCGGGTTCCGACGATCTGCGCTGCGATCGACAACTTGGTTTTACCGCGTGGCCCATTGCGCCTGCGGCTCGACCAGCTGCAATGCTGGCCGCGCGCGGGCGTGCTGGTACTGGCGCCGCAACAGACCCCGCCGGCGTTGCGCCAGCTGGTCTACGCCCTTCAGCAGGCGCTGTTGCCGTTGGGGTTCGAAGAGCAGGCACGGGAGTTCCGCCCGCACCTGACCCTCTCCCGCGAGTTTCGCGACGAAGTTCCGGAAGCCACCACGGCGCCCGACTTCCACCTCGCCGCACGGCACATCACCCTGTACGAATCACGCAAGGGCCGCTACTGGCCGCTGGCCCAGTGGCCCTTGCCAGAGTAGGGCGCAGGGTCAGAGCTGCGGCGTGTACTTGACCGTGAACATGAAGTTGCGCGGTTCCCCATAATTGTTGCTGCCGTTGAGCTGATTGAAGCCCGCGACCCAATAGTTCTTGTCAAACAGGTTGTTGGCGTTGACCGCCAGGTTGACCTCGGGGGTGAGCTGGTAGGCCACGCGGGCATTCCATACGGTATAGCCCGGCACCTCGTAGGTGCGTTCGTAGCCCAGGGTATGGCTCTGGCTGCTGAAGCCCAGGCCGGTGCTCCAGCGCTGACCGTCCACCGGCAGCCTGTAGTCGGCCCAGGCGCGCAGCATGTGCTTGGGAGTCCACTGGCTGAACACGCGGCCTTTGTTGTCCGGGTCGTCGAGGAAAGTGGTGGTGTTGTAGGTGTAGCCGGCGAACAACTGCAGGCCGCTGAGCACCTCGCCGCTGATTTCGGCTTCCACCCCTTGGCTGCGGACCTTGCCCGAGGCGGTGGAGCAGTACCAGCCGTCGCAGGCGAAACCGGAGGCGGTGTCGGTGACCGCACGGTTCTTCTGGTCATAGCGGAACAGCGCCAGCGAGGCATTGACTTTGCCGTCGAGCAATTCGCCTTTCAGGCCCGTTTCGTAGTTACTGCCCACTACCGGTTCAAGTACCGAGCCACTGACGGTGCGCTCGCTCTGCGGCTGGAACACATCGGTATAGCTGGCGTACCAGGCCCATTCGCGGGTCAGGTCATAGACGATGCCGGCATAGGGCGTGACCTGGCCGGTCTCGGTCATGCGGCTGGTGGGGCTGGCCGAGCCTGGGTCGGTCGGGCTGAGGTAAACGGTGTCGTCATAACGATAGTCGTACCAACTGACCCGCGAGCCCAGCACCAAGGTCAGGCGGTCGGTAGGCTTGACCCGCCAGGCGCCGTACACGCCTTTCTGGCGGATGTCGTAGCCGGTGCTCGCGCCACGGCCGTTGTCCTGCGCCAGCAGGCTGTCGCGGCTAGGCTCGGGGCGATCGTGATCGATGTCGAAAATGCTGTCGTTGCCGCCGAAGTTGCGCCAGTAGCCATCATCGGAGTGCAGTTGGGCATAGTTGCCACCGACAGTAACCTCGTGGGCGAGGGAGCCGGTGTCGAAGTGGCCGACCAGGTTCATGTCCAGGCCGAGCTTGGTGGAATGGAAGTCGGTGATCCAATCGGCGTACTGGACGCCGCTGCCATCGGGCTCGAGGCCCTCGTTGACGGTCTGGGTGCGCTGGTGGGTCGAGGTATTGGTCTCGTCCATGCGCAGTGCGGCGGCCTTGAACGTCCAGTCGTCGTTGAAGCGGTGTTCGAGGTCTGCGTAGTAGGTGGTGACTTCGGTTTCGGCGCGGCTCCAGCGCGCGCCGGTGTAGGTCGAGCGCGGCAGGTCGACCGGTTTGCCATTGGCGTAGCGGGGGATGCCGCGCAGCATGGGCCGGGAGTTCTCACGGCTGTAGCTGACGCCGACGCCCACAGTGGTGGCGTCATTGAGGTCGAAGTCCAGGGCGCCGTAGAGGGAGTGGGTCTTGCTCCACTGGTAGTCGATGAAGCTGTCGCTCTGGTCTTCATCGGCGACCAGGCGGCCGCGCACCTTGCCGTCGTCGGTCAGCGGGCCGCCGGCATCCAGTTGCAGGCCATAGTGATCCCAGGAGCCAGCCTTGCCGGTGAGGCTGACGGTCGGGCTCGACTGCCCACGCTTGCGCACCAGGTTGATCGCGCCACCCGGGCTGCCGGTGCCCTGCAGCAGGCCGGCGGCGCCACGCAGGATTTCCACGCGGTCGAAGAACACCAGGTCCTGGGTCGCCCAGTTGCCCAGCGAGTAGTTGTTGCGCTGGACCGGCACGCCGTCGTATTGCCAATCATCGATCTGAAAACCTCGCGAGGTCACCACCATGCCCGGGCCGATGCCCTGAGCGCCGACCAGCCCGGTGGTGCGGTTGACGGCGTCCTTGAGGTCGGTGATGCCCTGGTCATCCAGTTGCTGGCGGGTGATCACCGTCACCGACTGAGGGATCTCCTTGAGCGTGTGGGTCCCTTTGCCGAGCGTTACCGCCCGAGCGGCGTAGGAGCCACTGCCTTCGCTGGTGGCGTCCAGGAAGCCGCTGGTGATGCTGGTGCTGCCCAGCTCCAGTACGCCGTCTTCGCGTGGCAGGGGCGCTACGCTGAAGTGCCCGCTGGCAGTGACCCGCAACTGCAGGCCGCTGCCGGCCAGGGCGCGCTGCATCGCCTGCTCGGCGGTCATGTTGCCGACCACCGCCGGCGCCTGCTTGGCGTGTACCAGCGCAGGCTCCAGGGCGATGATGTGGCCGCTTTGGCTGGCAATGCGGTTCAGGGTGGTGGCCAGGCTCGCCGCCGGCAGATTGAACGCCAGGGTCTGGGCCTGGGCGAGGGCGCTGAGGCTGCTCAGGGCGACGACGAGGGGCAGGGCGCGGGGCCAGGGGTTGTACACGGTGTTCTCCCGATTAGAGTTGGCTGTCAGGAGATAGGTGGGACGAGAAACGAAAACCGGACACCCATTGCGAATGATTTTCAAAAATTTCAGCGCGGCGGTTGCGCTGTGATCAAGGTCAGCCATGGACCATAGCGTTCGATGCGGATCGGCAGGGTTTCGGTCAGGGCCGCCAGCGCCTCCTGTGGCCGGTCCAAGGGGAACACGCCTTGCACGCGCAGGTTGCGAACTTCTGGCGCCACCCGCAGGTAGCCGCGCTGATAGGGGCGCAACGTTTCGACCACCGCCTGCAGTGGTTCATCGAGTACCTCCAGCTTGCCGTTGAGCCAAGCGGCGCGTTGCTGCTGCTCGCTGTGCAGGCGTTCGATGCCGGTATCGCGCAGCAGCGCAGACTGGCCCTGTTGCAGGTCCTGGTGGCGACCGTCGAGCAGGCTCGCGCGCACGCTGTGCTCGAGGACCACGACGCGGGTCGCATTGTCCTCCTGACTGACCAGAAAGCGCGTGCCCAGCGCCTGTGCCTGGCCTTGTGCCGTACGCACCCGCAAGGGACGAAGGGGATCGGCGGCGACCTGGATCAGCAGTTCGCCACGGCGCAGCAACACCAGGCGCTGTTCGGCGTCGAAGCGCAGGTCCACGGCGCTGGCGCTGTTCAGGCTCAGGCGGCTGCCGTCGGCCAGGGTGAAGCTGCGCCGTTCGCCGCGGTCGGTGTGCAAGTCGGCCAGCCAGCGCTGGGGCACTTCGCCGGCCCAGCCGGCCCATAAGCCACCACCGAGCAAGCCTAGACCTGCCAGGCTGCGCAGCACCTCGCGACGCGAACGGGTCGGTTGCAACAGCAGCCGGCGCGCCTCGCCGGCCTGGCCGGGGGCGCGACGCTCCAGCTCGCGCAATGCCGAGCAGGGCTTGCCCAGGCGTTGTTGTAGATGATCCCAGGCTTGCTGGTGCGCCGGATCCTCCTGCAGCCAGTGCTCCAGGCGTTGCAGCAGCGTGTTGTCGGGACGGCGGGCGTTGAGCTCGACCATCCAGTCGATGGCCTGTTCGGCGGTACGGTCCAGTGTCCGGGCGCTCATGGTTGCAGTTCGCTCAGGTAGCACTGGCGCAGGGCCTGTTTCATGTAGCGGCTGACGGTACGCTCGGACAGCGCCAGCCTTGCGGCGATGTCCACGTAGCTCATGCCGTCGAGCTGGCTGTAGAGGAAGGCCGCCTTGACGATGGCCGGCAGGCCGTCGAGCACCTGGTCGATGGTCACCAGCGCCTCGACCAGCAGCATTTGTTCTTCCGGCGAAGGCGCCACCTGCTCTGGCAGCTGCGCCAGGCGCTCCAGGTAGGCCAGTTCCAGCTGGCGGCGACGGTGGCGATCGAAAATCAGGCGTCGGGCGATGGTCGAGAGGTAGGCCCGCGGTTGCTCGATGCTATCCGGATCGACCCGCGCCCCGAGCATCTGGCAGAACGCCTCGGCCGCCGTATCTTCCGCATCCGCTCGGTTGCGCAGGCGCTTGTGGACGTGTTGAAGCAGCCAGCGGTGGTGGTCGCTGAAGAAGAAGCCCAGCTTGCGGGTCGAGGCGTTGTCCACCGAGCGGTATCCGGTTGTGAGTGTAAATCGTTCTCAATAGTAGCCGGGGTACTCGATGGACTGCAATCGGCCTGTCGACGATGCATGCTTTTGCTTTTGCTTTTGCTTTTGCTTACAGCTTTTGCTTGCAGCTTTTGCTTGCAGCTTGCAGCTTGCAGCTTGCAGCTAGGCAGGCAGGCTTTGGTAGGGCTGCTCTTCACCCGGGCTACGGGCGAACTGGCGCTTGTACTCGCGGCTGAACTGCGAGGTGCTCTGGTAGCCCACCCGATGCGCCACCTGGGCCACGCCCAAGCCTTCGCCGATCAGCATCTGCTGCGCCTTGAGCAGGCGCAGGCGCTTGAGGTACTGCATCGGGGCCATGTCGAAAGGTCGACACGCTCATGTTGGCGCGGCTGGCCAGCGCTTCCACGCCCAAGGGCTCGGCATAGTGCTGGCCCAGATAAGCGAGGGCGGCGCCGATACGGGCGAAGTGTCCCTGCTGTTCGACCAACGCCCGCAGCACGCCGGCCTGGGGGCCGCGCAGGGCGGTGTAGAGCACCTCACGCACGCGCGCCGGGCCCAGCACCTGGGCATCCAGCGGATCGTGCAGGCAGCGCAGCAGGCGCTCGACGCTGTCACGCATGGCTTCGTCGAGCGCTGCAGAGGTCATCGACTGCGGCGTCTGCGCCTGTACCGCCGGGTCGGGCGGCAGACTCATGCTCTGCACCAGTTCACCGAGCACCCCACGGTCGATTTCCACCGCCACGCCGAGCAAGGGTTCTTCAGCGGTGGCGAAGGTCTCGCACATGAATGGCACCGACAACGCCTGTACCAAGTAGTGCCCGGCACCATACTCCAGGGTACGTGGACCCAGCCGTGCCAGCTTGCTGCCTTGGGCCAGGATCATCAGGCTGGGTTCGTAGATCTGCGGGCTGCTCGCCACGTAGTGTCCCCAAGACAGGACCTGGACCTGGGGCAGGGCGGTCTCGACGAAACCTGGGTGCGTGGCCAGTGGCTCGATCAGGGCGCAGAGGGTGGCATTGGCATCGAGGTGACGGGTCAGGTGCATGGGCGCTCGGAACAGAGAATCAGACAATTGCATCATCGCAGATTGGCTGTCCAATGCCAGGTCGTTCAAGCCAGGTTCGGAGAATCAGGCATGACTGCCGGAGAATCCGCCGTGGGCCCTACAGGCCTCGAGGCGCACAATGCATCGCCTCAATTGTTCCTGTCTTGCGAGGTCCTGCGTGTACACAGCCATCGGTTACGCCGCCCAGTCGCCCACCACGCCCCTGGCGCCTATGACCTTCCAGCGCCGCAGCCCGCGCCCCGACGATGTCGCCATCGACATCCTCTATTGTGGCGTCTGCCATTCCGACATCCACCAGGCGCGCAATGAATGGGGCATCGCCGTCTATCCGCTGATGCCAGGCCACGAAATCGTCGGTCGGGTCACCGCTGTCGGTGCCAACGTCAGCAAGTACCAGGTCGGAGACACGGTCGGTGTTGGCTGTATGGTCGACTCCTGTCGCCATTGCGAAGCCTGTCACGCCGACCTCGAGCAGTACTGCCTCGAAGGCCCGACCTTGACCTACGCCACGCCCGACCGGGTCGATGGCAGCAACACCATGGGCGGTTATTCCAACAGCATCGTGGTCAGCGAGCACTTCGTCGTGCGCATCCCAGCGGCCCTTGACCTGCCGAGCGCCGCGCCTATCCTCTGCGCCGGCATTACCACCTACTCGCCGCTCAAGCACTACGGCGTCAAGGCCGGGCACAAGGTCGGCATTCTCGGCATGGGTGGCCTGGGTCACATGGGCATCAAGTTCGCCAAGGCCTTGGGCGCCGAAGTGACCCTGTTCACCCGCTCCCAGGCCAAGGCCGAGGAAGCGCGTCGCCAGGGCGCCGATCACGTGATCGTGTCGACCGACGACGCGCAGATGCGTGACGCAGCAGGGCGTTTCGACTTCCTGCTCGACACCATCCCGGTGCAGCACGACCTCAACCCCTACCTGGAAACCCTCAAGTTCGATGGTGTGCACATCCTGGTCGGCCTGATCGAACCGGTGGGCCCGGCTCTGCACGCGGCCAACCTGGTGATGAAGCGTCGGGTGCTGGCTGGCTCGCTGATCGGCGGCATCGCCGAGACCCAGGAAGTGCTCGATTTCTGCGCCGAGCACGGCATCACCTGCGACATCGAGATGCTCGACATCCGCGATATCAACGAGGCCTACAGCCGGATGATCGCCGGGGATGTGAAGTATCGCTTCGTGATCGACATGGCTACCTTGAAGGGCTGAGTGGCAGGCGGCAGGTTGCGGGCGGCAGAAAAGGTCCAGCATGCATTGCCGGGAGGGAGGGCATGATGAATGCCCTGCTTGCCCTGGGTTCTCTGGCGCTCGATCTCTAGGTCGCCATAAAATCCAAGGCGAGCACCGCCGCGCGGTTGTGACGCCTCGACGTGACGCGTACCATGCCGGTCATCCTTCCAATAACTAACCTGTGCGTGCCTGACCTGTCTTCGGACCGGCCGGCGCGTGCTTGTTTGTCCCGTTTCCGGAGCCTTCGTCGCCACCCATGAACAGTTCCACTCCTGCCGCCAGCGGTAGCTGGCTGAGCGTCATCGCCCTGGCCCTCGCTGCATTCATCTTCAACACCACCGAATTCGTCCCGGTGGCCCTGCTCAGCGACATTGGCCGCAGCTTCGACATGAGCACGGCGCAGGTCGGCCTGATGCTGACCATCTATGCCTGGGTGGTCGCCCTGGCCTCCCTGCCGATGATGCTGCTGACCCGCAACATGGAGCGCCGCCGCCTGCTGATGCTGGTTTTCGCGGTGTTCATCGTCAGCCACCTGCTGTCGTGGATGGCGCAGAGCTTCGCCATGCTGCTGCTCAGCCGCATCGGCATCGCTCTGGCCCATGCTGTGTTCTGGGCGATCACCGCGTCGCTGGCGGTGCGCGTGGCTCCGCCTGGGCAGCAGGCCAAGGCGCTCGGGCTGTTGGCCACCGGCACCACCCTGGCCATGGTCCTGGGTATCCCCTTGGGCCGGGTGGTGGGCGAAGCCCTCGGCTGGCGGGTGACGTTCCTGTGCATCGCTGGCGTGGCGTTGGCCACCATGCTGTGCCTGGTCAAATCGCTGCCGCTGCTGCCGAGCCAGAATTCCGGGTCGCTGCGCAGCCTGCCGGTGCTGTTCAAGCGCCCGGCGCTGGTTACCGTGTATCTACTGGTGGCGCTGGTCATCGCCGCGCAGTTCACTGCCTACAGCTACATCGAACCGTTCGCCTTGAACGTCGCGCAGATCAGCGGCGAGCGCATCACGCTGTTGTTGTTGCTGTTCGGCGGCGCCGGGGTGTTCGGCTCGGTGCTGTTCAGCCGCTATAGCGATCGCTTCCCGCAGGGCTTTTTGGTGACCTCCATCGCGGGACTGGCCGCCTGTCTGCTACTGCTGCTGCCGCTGTCGGGGAATTTCTACAGCTTTGCCGTTCTGAGCGTGTTCTGGGGCATCGCCATCCTCAGCTTCAGCCTGGCTCTGCAGTCCAGGACCTTGAAGCTTGCAACCGATGCCACCGACGTGGCCATGGCGCTGTTCTCCGGCATCTACAACATCGGCATCGGCGGTGGTGCGTTGCTCGGCAGCATCGTCAGCAGCCAGTTGGGCGTGGCCCATATCGGCCTGGTCGGTGGAATGATAGCGGTTGTCGGACTGTTGCTGTGCCTGAGTGCCAGCCGTCGTTTCGCGGCGGCTTCCCAGGGCAACTGAGCCTTGTCTCGCCGGTGGCGTGGCTAGAGCAGCGCCGCCGTCCACGCCGAGGCGAGCAACAGCCAGGCCAGCCACTGGTTGAAGCGCCGTTGCCGGCGCGGCGCCTGCAGCCAGCGCGCGCTACCCACGCCAAGCAGGGCCCAGGCGCTCATGCAGGGCAGGGCCATGAGCAGGAAGATCAGCGACAGTAGCAGGATCCGGCCGCTTGCTGCCTGCGGGCCGGCGAACACGCCGACAACCGCGACCGCCATCAGTCACACCTTGGGGTTGACCAGTTGCAATAGCGCCGCGCCCCAAGCCCCCAGGTGGTGCTGGCCAGGCCCTTGCAAGGGTGCCCCTGCCGCGCGCCACAGCTGCCAGGCCAGCCAGCTCAGCCACAGCACCCCCAGCCAGCTCATGGCTTGCTGCACCCGCGGGTGGTGCAGCAGCACCTCGCCCAGACCCAGACCGACCATCAACACGATCGACGCAGCCGCCAGGCCCGCGGCCAGCACCAGCGGCAGGGTCGCACGCAGGCCGAAGCGTGCGCCATGGCCAAGGATCAGCAGATTGGTCGGCCCAGGCGTGAGGCTGGCGATCAGGGCGAAGAGGGCGAAGGGCAACAGGTTGTGCAGCATGGCTTGGGGCTCCAATGAAAGAGCGCCCATGATCAAGCGTGCCGGGCGCTCAGTCTGGAAGCTTTGTGCAGCGCCGGCGGTAGTCTGCCGGGGTCAGCCGATAGGCTCGGCGGAACCAGCGGCCAAGATGGCTCTGGTCGGCGAAACCCAGCGCGCTGGCCACCTGTGCCGGGCTCTCGCCCCGCGCCAGCCGCTGGCGTGCGCGGGCCAGGCGCAGCTGGATCAGGTAGGCGTGCGGGGCCAGTCCGAAGGCGCTCTTGAAGGCGCGGCTCAGGCGGAAACGGTCGACGCCGCAGACCACGGCCAGATCGTCCAGGCCGATGTCGCCCTCGACATGGGCATGCAGGTAGTCGCGGGCAACCTGGGCTACCCGTGGCAGGCGTGGGTCGGGGTTGAGGCGCTTGCGCCACTGCAGGTGTTGAGTGAGATGGCCGAGCAGATCGTCCAGGGCAGCCTGACGGACGATGCGCAAGTCCTGGCCATGCAACGTCTGCAAGGCCTGGAAGGTCGCGCCCGCCAGGTTGACGTCGCGGCACAGGGTGTCGGCGAAGCGGGGCAGCGCATCGGTCGGCGCCTGCTCGAACAACGCCCGCAACTCACGCTCCAGCCAGTGCGGGTCGAGGTAGAGCATGGAGTAGGTGAAGCCGTCCGCGGTTGGCGCGTGGCCATCGTGGATCTCGCCGGGTTCGAGCAGGAATACCTGGCCTGGCGTGCACAGGTGCTTGATCCGGCGGCAGTGAAATTGCTGCACGCCTTGCTCGGTGACACCCACCAGGTAGCTGTCATGCCAGTGCGGGTCGTAGGCATGCCCGGTAAAATGCGCGCGCACCGACTCGATGCCGGTGTCGGCGTCCTGGTTGAGGTCGATCCAGTTGCGCATGGGCACGGTGGGGCTCCAGCTGTAAGGCAGCGCTGACCTTAACGCGGAATTGGAGCTGGCGTTTAGAACAATTGTGCAGGGGCGGATCGAACAGGTTGCGCGGGACGGCACGAAGCCAGGTGCTATGCTGGCCATACTTCCCCTCGAAGGAGCCCACAATGGCCTGGTCCGCCTCCCAGTATTCCCGCTTCGAAGACGAACGCACCCGTGCGGTGCATGACCTGCTGGCCGCCGTGCCGCCAGGCCCGGTGCACCGGGCCACGGACCTGGGCTGTGGCCCGGGCAACTCCACTGAGGTGTTGCTGCAGCGCCACCCCCAGGCGCGGGTCAGCGCCCTGGACAGTGACCAGGACATGATCGACAAGGCGCGCCAACGCCTGCCGCAGGTGCAGAGCGAGGTAGCCGATATCGCCGATTGGTCGGCCCGCGAACCGCAGGACCTGATCCTCGCCAACGCGTCGCTGCAATGGGTGCCGGACCACCGCGCGCTCTATCCGCACCTGGTCCGCCAGCTGGCCGAGGGCGGCAGCCTGGCCGTGCAGACGCCCGATAACCTCGACGAACCCGCCCACCGGCAGCTGCGCGAAATCGCCAGCACCGGCCCCTGGGCGGCCAAGCTTGGCCATCTGCGGTTACCGCCGCGGCATAACGCGACCTTCTACTACGACTTGCTCAGCCCGCTGTGCGCTCGCGTGGACGTGTGGCGCACCACTTACCACCACCCGCTGGCCGGCGGCGCCGAAGCGGTGGTGGAATGGTTCAAGGGCTCGGCGCTGCGCCCCTACCTTGCGCTACTGGATGCGCCGGAACAGGCGGACTTTCTCCAGCACTACCTGCAGGCCATGCAGCGGGCATATCCCACCGCCAGCGACGGCAAGGTGCTGCTGCCATTCCCGCGGTTGTTCGTGGTCGCCACCCGCTAACGCCGCCAGCGCCTGATCACCCAGGCGTAGATGCCGAGGTTGAGCAGCAGCACCACGGCCCCCAGCGCGACCTGTATTTGCGGGGTCAGTCCGGCGGGGTAGATCAGCGGCCAGATATAATGCTCGACGAAGCCACCCTGGTAGCCGGCCTGCCCGGCGCCGACGCGCAAGCGGTTTTCCCAGTCGGTCAGCGGGCAGCCCAGGTGCAGGCACTCCACCGCCACGCCCCAGACCGCCGCGGGCAGGTGGAGGTAGATCGCCTTGCGCCATTTCAGTACCAGCAGGCCACCAAACAGCACCAGCAGGATGAAGGCCAGGTGCAGCAGGACCAGCGTGTCGGCAGCGATTCGGTCAAGCATGGAATGGGCCTCGCTGTGGGCTCGATCAGGAGCAAGCAGCGTCAGGTGGTGTGCCGCGGCGGCCGGAAAAGCCGACAAAGGCTGAGCGATTTCTTGTCGAATGCCCGCCGGAGGGCGTATAAACTGCACCCACTTTGCCGGTCGCTTCCTGAACCGGCACCTGAAGCAAGAGAGTCGAGATGGGCGCACAGTGGAAAGCCAAGCATAGAGAAGCCGCAGCCAATGCCAAGGGCAAGATCATGGGCAGGCTGGCCAAGGAAATTCAGATCGCCGCCAAAGCCGGCCCTGACCCCGACATGAACCCGCGTCTGCGCCTGGCCGTCGAACAGGCCAAGAAAGCCTCGATGACTCGTGAAACGCTGGAGCGCGCGATCAAGAAAGGCTCGGGCCAGCTCGGCGATCAGCTGCAGTACCACGCTGTGAGCTACGAAGGGTTCGCCCCGCACCAAGTGCCGTTGATCGTCGAGTGCCTGACCGACAACGTCAACCGTACCGTCGCGCAGATCCGCGTGCTGTTCCGCAAGGGTCAGTTGGGCGCCAGCGGTTCGGTGGCCTGGGACTTCAACCACGTCGGTCTGATCGAAGCGACGCCTGACACGGCCGATGCCGATCCGGAAATGGCCGCCATCGAGGCCGGCGCGCAGGATTTCGCCGAAGGCGAGGAAGAGGGCTCGGCTCTGTTCATCACCGACATCACTGACCTCGATGCTGTGCAGAAGGCGCTGCCGGCCCAAGGCTTTACCGTGACTTCGGCAAAGATCGGCTACACCCCGAAGAACCCGGTCACCACCCTTAGCGACGAGCAGATGGCCGAGGTCGAGGCGTTCTTGGAAGCCATCGATGACAACGATGATGTACAGAACGTCTATGTAGGCCTGGCTGGCTGATACTCCCGCTAAGAGGCAGCCCAGCCGAACGCTGGGCTGTCGTGTCCAGGGGCGCTGCAAATCCACGCTCGCCCCTGTGGCGCGTGCCTCCTCAATGCGCCCCGGCAGCCTTGCTCAGGTCGCTCTCGGTCCACTCCGTATACACGCAGGCATCGGCTGTCGCCCAGCGCACCTTCACTGTTTCGCCAGGCTGCATCGGCATGCCGGCCGCCGACAGGGCCTTGACGGTCATCGCGGTACCGCCGGCGGTGATCACGTGGCAGGTCTGGCTTTCGCCCAGGAACAGCACCTCGGTGACCTTGGCCGACACTTCGTTCCAACCGGCTGGCAGCGGAGCGCTGGCGCTCTGATCGACACTCAGGGCCAGGGCCTTCTCCGGGCGCACCATCAGCAGCACGTCCTGCTCCGCGGCAAGCCCTGGGGTCAGTCGAATCGACAGCGCCTGGCCTTCGAAACTCGCCGCGCCGTGGCTGTTGGCCTTGATGCGCAGGAAGTTGGAGTTGCCCAGGAACGAGGCGACGAAGGCATTCGGCGGATTCTGGTAGAGGTCGTAGCCGCTGCCCAGGCCGACAATCTTGCCATGGCTGAAGATGGCGATGCGCTGGGACAGGCGCATGGCTTCTTCCTGGTCGTGGGTGA
>JAEWGL010000098.1 GCA_023388335.1 Pseudomonadota bacterium
TGCCCGCTGCCCCTGCGGTGGCAGGACTTCTCCGCCGACGACGGCGAGCGCCGCGAGCAGCGCCTGCGCCAGCTGGCCGACAAACAGGCGCACCAGCCCTTCGACCTTGAAACTGGGCCGCTGCTGCGTGCCTGCCTGGTCAAGGCTGGCGAGCGCGAGCACTATTTCGTCCTGACCTTGCACCACATCGTCACCGAAGGCTGGGCCATGGACATCTTCGCCCGCGAGCTGGGCGAGCTGTACGAAGCCTTCGTCGATGATCGCGACTCGCCGCTGCCACCGCTGCCGGTGCAGTACCTGGACTACAGCGTCTGGCAGCGCCAGTGGCTGGAGGGCGGCGAAGGCCAGCGCCAACTGGACTACTGGAAAGCCCGCCTGGGCGATGAGCACCCGGTGCTGGCATTGCCCACCGACCGCCCGCGTCCGGCCGTGCAGAGCCATCGCGGCGAGCTCTACCGCTTCGACCTGGCGACGGAGCTGGCGGCGCGTGTGCGCCGCTTCAACAGCGAACGTGGCCTGACCTTGTTCATGACCATGACCGCTACCCTGGCCACGCTGCTCTACCGCTACAGCGGCCAGCACGACGTGCGCATCGGCGCGCCGATGGCCAACCGCATTCGCCCGGAGAGCGAAGGCTTGATCGGTGCCTTCCTCAATACCCAGGTGCTGCGCTGTGAGCTGGATGGGCAGATGAGCGTCGCCCAGTTGCTCGAGCAGGTCCGCCAGACCGTGATCGAGGGCCAGTCGCACCAGGACCTGCCGTTCGAGCAACTGGTCGAAGCCCTGCAGCCGCCGCGCAGCAGCGCCTACAACCCGCTGTTCCAGGTGATGTGCAACGTCCAGCGCTGGGCCTTCCAGCAAAGCCGCAGCCTGGCGGGCATGCAGGTGGACTACCTGGTCAACGACGCCAGCGCGACCAAGTTCGACCTTTACCTGGAGGTCACCGACCTCGATGGCCGCCTGGGCTGCTGCCTGACCTACAGCCGCGACCTGTTCGACGAGCCGCGCATCGCGCGCATGGCCGAGCACTGGCAGCAACTGCTGGTGGGCTTGCTGGACGATCCGCAGCGCCGCGTGTGCGAGCTGCCGATGCTGTCCAGCGCCGAGCAGCAGGTGCTGCTCGGTCAATTGCAGGGCGAGCATGACTTCGAGCTTACCCATACCCTGCATGCGCTGTTCACCGAGCAGGCGGCACGCACCCCGCAGGCCCGGGCGCTGACCTTTGCCGGTGAGCACCTGAGCTATGCCGCGCTCGACCAGCAGGCCAACCGCCTGGCGCGCGTGCTGCGCGAACGCGGTGTCGGTCCGCAGGTGCGCGTTGGCCTGGCCCTGGAACGGTCGCCCGCGATGGTGATTGGCTTGTTGGCGATCCTCAAGGCCGGGGGTGCCTATGTGCCGCTGGACCCGGAATACCCGCTGGATCGCCTGCACTACATGATCGAGGACAGCCGCATCGGCCTGTTGCTCAGCCAGCGCAACCTGCTCCAGGCCCTTGGCCCGTTGCCCGCCGGCGTGGCGCGCTGGTGCCTGGAGGAGGAGGGCGCGGCCCTGGCCGGCTACAGCGCCGCGCCACTGGACAACCACACCCTGGCGCAGCACCAGGCCTACCTGATCTATACCTCAGGCTCTACTGGCAAGCCCAAGGGCGTGGTGGTCAGCCATGGCGAAATCGCCATGCACTGCCAGGCGGTGATCGCCGCCTTCGGCATGCGCAGCGAGGACTGCGAGCTGCATTTCTATTCGATCAACTTCGACGCCGCCACCGAGCGCCTGCTGGCGCCGCTGTTGTGCGGCGCCCGGGTGGTCCTGCGGGCCCAGGGCCAGTGGGATGCCGAGGGGATCTGCCAGCTGGTGCGCGAGCAGCAGGTGAGCATCCTCGGCTTTACCCCCAGCTATGGCAGCCAGCTGGCGCAATGGCTGGCCAGCCGCGACGAACAGTTGCCGGTACGCCTGGTCATCACCGGCGGCGAGGCGCTGACCGGCGAGCACCTGCAGCGCATCCGCCAGGCCTTTGCTCCACGGCAGTTCTTCAATGCCTACGGTCCGACCGAAACCGTGGTCATGCCCCTGGCGTGCCTCGCCCCGGAGCAGCTCCCCGCTGACGCCGGCAGCGTGCCGATCGGTCGGGTGATCGGCGCACGGGTGGCCTACATCCTCGACCAGGACCTGGCCTTGCTGCCGCCGGGCAGCATCGGCGAGCTGTATGTGGGCGGCGCCGGGCTGGCCCAGGGGTACCACGACCGTCCGGGCCCGAGCGCCGAGCGTTTCGTCGCTGACCCCTTCAGCCCGCACGGCGCACGCCTGTACCGCACCGGTGATTTGGCGCGCCTGCGCGCCGATGGCCAGGTGGAGTACATCGGCCGGGCCGACCAACAGGTCAAGATCCGCGGCTTCCGCATCGAACTGGGCGAGATCGAGAGCTGCCTGCAGCAACACCCGCAGGTCGAGCACGCCGTGGTGGTGGCGCTTGAGTTGCCGGGCGGCAAGCAGCTGGCGGGTTATGTCGTCTGCGCCCAGGCCCGCGCGGATGCCTCGGCCCAGGCCACCCTGCGCGACGCCCTCAAGGCCCATGCCCGCCAGCACTTGCCCGAGTACATGGTGCCGACGCACCTGGTGCTGCTGGAACAACTCCCGCTGACCGGCAACGGCAAGCTCGACCGCCGCGCCTTGCCGGCACCGGACCTGGAGCAGGCCCGCGAGCACTACCAGGCCCCGGCCAGCGAGCTGGAGGCGCAACTGGCGCAGATCTGGTGCGAGGTGCTCAACGTGCCGCGCATCGGCATGCGGGACAACTTCTTCGAGCTGGGCGGCGACTCGATCCTGTCGATCCAGGTGGTCAGCCGTGCGCGCCAGCTGGGCCTGCAATTCAGTCCCCGCGACCTGTTCCAGCACCAGACCGTGCAGGCCCTGGCGTCGGTGGTCAGCCGCAGCGAGGCGCCCAGCGTCATCGAGCAGGGCGCGCGACAGGGGCACATCGCCCTGACGCCGATCCAGCACTGGTTCTTCGACAGCGACGTGGTCGAGCCCAGCCACTGGAACCAGGCCGTGTTGCTCGAGGCACGCC
>JAEWGL010000202.1 GCA_023388335.1 Pseudomonadota bacterium
GCGTCTTGGGCGCCCGGCCGGCGTTGCCACTCCTCGCCATAGCCCTGCTATGACTCGTCGCGGCGCCTTGGCCGAACACCCAAGCCACTCGCCAAAAGAGAACGTATTTCCGAGACAGGACACTAGAAGAAGGACAGGCGTGGCTCATCATATTCCAGCCAGACCTTAAAGCCGCTGCGGAATGCTTAAGCAGGGATCGTTTTTAGTTATCATCAGTAACGGAACGTCGTACGCAAGCTCACAAAATTGACACTTTGACCGCCGACTTCCTTTACCGCCTTCCCCACGTCGAAATATTCCCAATCCATATCGACCGTGACGTTACGTGAGGCCAACCAGCGGCCTGTGGCCTTGTAGATCGTACCCACAGACTTGCCGGAGACGTTCGCACTGTTGGGCACCAGGGCCATGCCGGTGAAGTAGACACCGTCATTTGTATTCTCACGCCACGCCTGGTAAATGGCAGGCTCGACGCGAATCTGCGGCGTGGGCGAAAACGCAAAACTGGGCCCGAAAACGATCAAATTGGAAAGCGTGGTCAGGCTGGCTTCACCGTAATAACCATTTTTCGAATACAGCGGGTCAAACGTTCCCACTTTATTATCGCCACGGCTTGAATCACCACTGGAAATGTCCGAACGCAACGCGATTCGTGGCACCCAAGGATGATCGAAGGTGTAACCCGTGACACCGGATACGAACCACGCCCTGATCTGCGCATCGCCGAGGTGGCCAAATTGACCTGCCACATCCCAGGTCCAGTCGAAGCCGTTGTTCTTGCCAAAAAATCGACTACCCACCGTGTAACGTTTCTCGTCACCGGTCACGCCCGCGAGATTGCGATCTTTGGTTTCCAGGTCCAATCCGTAGAAATCGAAATTAACGGCCTTATTGACAGGAACCGTACCGTAAACACCGTAAAACTTGATGTAATCACTAGGTTGGTCGTCGAAAGACTTTAGCCCGTACTCGACCGGACGCAGCGCAAAGGCATCCACTGAAATACCGCTCGGCATCTTGAACATGACCTTGGCGCCATCCAGATTGGCGCGGATGTTGGGCACGTCCCGATCACTGATGAGCATCAGGCTGCCGTACACCAGCTCTTGGCGACCCAGACGCGTGGTCAGGCGATAACCCGAATTGAAGTTCAGGTTCCAGTCCACGAATGCCTGCTGGAATTCCGTACGGCTTTCATCGAAAGGCGAAAACAGGTCCTTGCCCCAAGTGCGTGAGTTTTGCAACTGGGCAAACACACGAAGCTGATCTTCAAAGAGGTGCAGGTCAGCATGCAGTTGCAAACGCTGCTGCACATAGCTGTCGTCGTTAATGCCGCGTAAACCAAAGAAGGGTTTATCGATCGCGTCCGCGCGATAACGTGCTTCAGCACCTGTTTGCAACCAGGCCGACGCGCCCAGTGGGATATAACGAAGTCCGTCAAAAGGATCGGTCCTTTTCGATTCGTCTTTCAAGAATCTGTAATTTTCTGCCCAGCGCGGTAAAGCCGGGCGCGAAGGACGGGCCTGTTCAAGCGTCGTAGGCAGCGTAATTGAATCAGCCCACGCCGCGATGGGCATAGCGCATAAGAGACTGAGCATGGCTGCTTCACGAAAAAACTTTATTTTAAGCATGGCAACTCTCTTTTTATTATTGTTTAAAGTAACTTGAGGCGGTAGTTGGCCAACTTCAGGAACACGCTTACCGCCACCAGATGCAGCGGGCCGCGTGACAGGCGAAACGTCCTTCAATACAATTGCAATATCAATTGGAAGATCGAAATCCGCTTTCCTCAAGGAGGATGGCTCATATATCCAGCACCAGACGCTTGCTTTTTGCCCGCGAACAGCAAGGGGTGAACTGGTTGTTTCGCTCTTTCTCGCTTTCGGTGAGGAAGGAATCACGGTGATCGGGCTCGCCCTCCAGTACGCGAGTAACGCAGGTCCCACAAATCCCTTGTTCACACGAGACGGGAATATCTATCCCCGCCTCGTACAGTACGTCGATGATCGTTTGATCCTGCGCAATGACATAAATGTCCCCGGAGCTAGCGAGCTGAATTTCAAAACTCGCCCCACCCGCTGAGACATCCGCCGAAGCGCAGAAGTACTCGCGATGCAGGGTGTCCTCACTCCAACCCTGCTCCCGCGCTGAACGCAAAACAAACTCCATGAAGCCCGTCGGCCCACAGACGTAAAGATGTGTGGATGGCAGCGGGTCACGGAGCAGCGTTGCCATCTCCAGCGGCTGAGCAGGTTCTGCGTCATCGAAATAGAAATGCACGTGTGAAGCGAATGACGACTCCTGTATGCGCGCTTGAAACGCCGCCCGCTCCGCAGAACGTGCTGCATAATGCAGTTCAAACGCGGCACCGCTTTGCGCCAGGCGCTCGGCCATGCACAGAATCGGCGTGATACCAATTCCGCCGGCAAACAGTAGGGTGCGTGCTGCGGAATGCTCCAAAGGGAACAGGTTGCGCGGCTCACTGATGCGCAACGTCTGTCCGACCTCGATTTGCTCATGCATCGACTTGGAACCGCCACGCGAGTTTGGATCCAGCAGCACCCCGATAAGATACCGATGGTTTTCCTCGGGATGGTTGCATAATGAATATTGGCGAACCAGGCACGGACCGATGTGAACATCGATGTGAGAGCCGGCGCTGAAAGCTGGCAGTGGCTTCCCGTCAACGCGCGCCAGCTCAAAGCTGCAGATATCCAACGCTTCGTTTCGCTTGTGGGTAACTATCACTTCCAACATGGCACAATCCTGTTTTTTGTTTTTCTTACGCTGACCTCACGGGTCTGCCGCGGTTTTTTTCGAGGTCAGAGTTGCTGGGCGTCGATGAGCCCCTGCTCCTCTTGCGACAAGCGCAGCATGGTCTTACGGCAGAGAATGCCTGGACGATCAGGTCCAAAGCTCAGTTCTTCAACTGGGCCAGGCTCGCGATCAAGCAGTTCCTGAATCCAGGTCAGTGCCTCGACGTCCTCTTGGTAGGCAGCCTTGTGACTTTCGTAGATATAGGTGTCGATATCTGCGTCGGTAAGATAGAAGTCCCGGCTGTTGAACCACCAGTAATGCAGGCTGTTCTGGTTTTCAGGGGTAAAAGCGTGAGTAATATTGACTCGAAATTCCTCAGCCTCATCGCCACGAGGTTCCAGATTGACAATCTTGGCGTGAGCAATATGAATGGCCGGCGACTCGAAGCGCGCATCGGAAAAACGATCGACATTGCGACCTTCAAGCTTCATCGGCACGGCATATACCGGCGGTGGAGGTGAGTTTTTCAGAGCACGCAGAATGATCACGCGATCACCCTCGGCACGCACATCCAGATCAGAGCGCACGTAGGCTGGAGTACCAATGCCCGTTTTCGCGTGCAGAATGGAAAAATGAGTCTGATCAAGCAAGTTCTCGTGCATCGCCACGTAGTTGCTATGGAAGTTGAAAGTGCCGCTAATGGTCTTCCATTCTGGCTGGTCCAACCAATATGTATCGGGCACCGTATCCGGCCCAGCCTTGCTTTTATCGCCCATCCAGACCCAGATGAACGGTGCTTTCTCGATAACAGGATAACTGTCTACGCAGGCGTGGCTTGGCGCGTTCGCGAGCGAGGACATGCCTACACATTGGCCCGTTGGCGCATACACCATGCCGTGGTAACCACACACCACATCGTTACCTTCCAGGCGACCGCGACTGAGTGGGAACGAACGATGGATGCAGCGGTTATTCAAAATAACCGGCTTACCTTCCTCGGTACGGTACATCACTACAGATGTACCTAGCAGGGTACGTTCCAACAAGTGGCGTCCGACCTCACTGCTCAGGCCCGCAACGTACCAACAGTTACGAATCAATGGCGTTCGGTGGTCAGCCATCGGGTTGGAACGCTGACGCGGTGGACGCGGGGTGGCTTGCAACATATTTGCCTCCTATTTTTATTTTGGCTTGCGCTTACAGAGCCATCAGGAGCTCGTCGGAGCGCAAACGTCAGGCTGTCCACGTCTTTGTAAAGAACCAGGACATTCCGTGGCGCCCAAATTATCCGGTACGCCTGGAGCTGTCCTCTCGCTAATGATTATCCAGGCATCGCTTATTCTTATGAGGCAACGGCCACAACCACGAGAAGGAGATTTTCAAAGCGTTCAGACACCCGTGCCTTGCACGCTCAGTGAGCCCGGACGCTTGGCGGGCAACGCCTTCGGCGTGGGCGCCAGCCAATGCCGGCGAGCCAGGAACCTCACCGATTATAAGCGGGAGTTGTAATAGTTCGTATACTGAGCATATTGTATTGGGGCATCGCTTTTCCCCAACAACTACAAGGACAATGCCCATGCAGTTCCACCTCAACGGATTCCAGGCCGGAGATCCAGAGCTTTATCCAGCAGCGCAAACGCCCCCACTGCCGGAAACGGTTGACGTACTGATCGTTGGCAGCGGTCCTGCTGGTTTGGTCTTGGCCGCGCAGTTAGCTAGATGCCCGAATATCGTCACGCGCGTTGTCGAGCGCCGTAGTGCCCGGTTGCAATTGGGACAGGCTGACGGGATCGCTTGCCGCACCGTTGAAATGTTCAACGCCTTCGGCCTGGCGGAAAAGCTGGTACGTGAAGCCTACTGGGTTAATGAAACCGCGTTCTGGCGGCCGAAGGCAGATGACCGGCATAGCATCGAGCGTACCGGTCGGGTGCAGGACACCGAGGATGGCTTGTCGGAGTTCCCCCATGTAATCGTCAATCAGGCTCGCATCCAGGATTACCTGCTCGATAGCATGCTCAAGTCACCCCAGCGGCTTGAACCGGATTACAATCTGGAACTTGCCGATGTCACTCGCGATTTCCATCCAACTCATCCCGTTTCAGCGACCCTGAAAAGTACTGTTGCTGAGCAGACGGTCCAGGTCCGCGCGCGCTACCTCGTTGGCTGTGACGGGGCACGCAGTAAAGTCCGCGCAGCAATTGGCCAGCAATTGCGAGGCGATGCCGCCAACCACGCCTGGGGGGTAATGGATGTGCTGGCGGTGACCGACTTCCCTGACACCCGTCTCAAGGTTGCCATCCAATCTACTGCCGGAAACATGATCCTCATTCCACGAGAAGGAGGACACTTGATTCGCATGTACGTGGATCTAGGTGAGGTAACTGAGGAAAACCGCGCAACGATCCGCGAGACCAGTGCCAAACAGTTGATCGCCACAGCACAGCGGATCTTGAAGCCCTACACACTGGAAGTGAAAAATGTCGCCTGGGTTTCCGTCTACGAGGTAGGCCAGCGCCTTACCGACCGTTTCGATGACTCTGTCGACGACGCCGGGCAAGAGCGCGAACCCAGAATATTCATTGCAGGCGACGCTTGTCACACCCATAGCGCCAAAGCCGGGCAAGGAATGAATGTGTCGATGCAGGACGCGTTCAACCTGGGTTGGAAACTGGCGGCGGTGCTTGATGGTCGCAGCCCTGCCCGCCTGTTGGCCAGCTACTCGCAGGAGCGGCAGCCGGTGGCCCAGGAGTTGATCAGCTTCGACAAGGAGTGGTCGGCCATGATCGGGGCGCGGCCAAAGGACCCATTGAATCCCGCTGCCGGAGGAATAGACCCGACCGAGTTGCAGGCCTACTTCGTGCAAGCAGGGAGATACACTGCAGGGGTTGCTACCCGCTACCGTCCGGGGCCTTTGACCGGCCAGGGCACTTGGCAGGGGCTGGCCAGTGGATTGGTCATTGGCACGCGCTTCCATTCTGCTCCCGTCATTCGTCTGGCCGACGCTCGCCCCATGCATCTCGGACATGCAGCCACCGCCGATGGGCGTTGGCGGTTGTACGCCTTTTCCGATGCCTCTGGTGAAGCCTTGCGCGCGTTGTGCCACTACCTGGAGCACGACCTGGATTCCCCTGTTCGCCGGTTCACTGCCCCAGGTGCGGACCTTGATAGCGTCCTCGATGTGCGAGCCATTTTCCAGCGACCGCACCGGGAACTTGACGTCGAGCAGTTGCCGACATTGCTGCTACCACGTAAAGGTCGCTTTGGACTGATCGACTACGAAAAGGCATTTACGGTTGATTCAGCAACCAATATTTTCGAATCGCGTGGCGTCGACCCACTACGAGGAGCCATGGTTCTGGTGCGGCCAGACCAGTACGTTGCCCACGTTCTTCCCCTGGACGGATACCGTGAGCTAGAGGCATTCTTGCAGCCAGTTTTTGTCCCGCAATAAAGGCTCTCAACTGTGTCGATCATCACCCAACGTAGGATTCTCGTGCATACCGGCAGCTTGATACGCCGAGCACAACAACGTCACGTGGCAATTTGGATGCGGGAAGTTTCCGCTGATGTAACCAGCGTGCAATATGCCGTGCTTCTTGTGTTGGAACAGCGCCCCGGTGTTAGCCAGCGTGAGTTGGGTGATGAACTCGATCTGGACCGGTCCACGATCGCCGAGTTAGCTGCGCGCATGGTGCGTAACGGTCTTGTCGCACGGGCCGGTGACCCAAGTGACAAGCGTCGGAATACGCTGTACCTGACGGATAAGGGCCAAGCCCAACTGGATGAGTTGAAGCCGCGAGTGGAAACAGTCGAGCACATCTTGACGCAACACCTGAGTTCAGCCGAACGCGACTCCTTGCGTAGTCTTATCGAACGCCTGCTCGTCCAAGCAGAACCGTGAATCATCCGAGGCGTCCTCGGCTTACGTCGTTTATTTGACATCCCTGGACGGCAGCGCA
The DNA here is from genome assembly GCA_023388335.1 of Pseudomonadota bacterium. Taxonomy (GTDB): domain Bacteria; phylum Pseudomonadota; class Gammaproteobacteria; order Pseudomonadales; family Pseudomonadaceae; genus Aquipseudomonas. The sequence goes on from JAEWGL010000202.1 coordinate 6,717, forward strand.
AACGCCTCTACATAATCGCCCGATTTTGTCTTCAAGCCGCCATGACCGCCAGCGGCAATGACTACGTATTGGCGGCCATCCTTGCCCAGATAGGTCATTGGCGTCGCCTGGCCTCCCGCCGGCAACCGCGCGCGCCATACCTCCTCGCCATTGCGCGTATCGAAGGCGCGAAGGTAATTGTCTGCCGTCGCGCCCATGAAAATAAGCCCCGAACGGGTGACGATATTACCCCCGATATTGAAGATTCCGGTGGGAAACGGCAGGTTCACGTGTAGCCCCAGCGGCCCCGAGTCTCGAGTCGTGCCGACGTCATGCTTCCAGATCAATGAGCGGGTGCGCAGGTCGACTGCCGCCAGCTGTCCCCAGGGTGGTGCCTTGCAGGGTGCACCGAACATGCCTAACCAGGGATCTACCTTGACGACATAGGGGGTGCCGTATTGGGGGTTGATGGCAAAGTCCTTCGGACGCGGTGGCTGGCCTGTGCCGTCCCAAGGCTCGACAAGGCCTTTTGCTTCGGCGTCCATGCGGGTGAAGGTCTGCGCGACAAATGGGATGTAGCTGAGGTTGGCATACAGACGCTTCGTTTCAGGGTCCACTGAAGCGCCGTGCCAATCGATGATACCGTCGAAGGCTGGATAGACGAGTGTCTTCTTATCTACTGTGAAAGGTGTGAAAGCTCCTCTGTAATCAAGCTGGCGGAATTCGATCCGGCACAGCATCTGATCCACCGGTGTCACTCCCCAGGCGTCCTTTTCTTCAAGAACCGCTGGGGCGAACGATGGCATTCCCACCGAATAGGGCTGTGTGGTGGCAATAGGATCGTCGGCAAGCCCGCCCTGAGGCGCGGGTTTCTCGACGATATCGGCGATCGGTTGGCCGGTTTCCCGATTGAGCAGGAACAGCTCACCGCGCTTGGTAGTTTGTACCAGAGCCGGGATGGTTGTGCCGGTGCTGTTCTGCAGGTCTACCAATGTAGGCCCGACAGGCACATCCATGTCCCAAAGGTCATGGTGCACGGTCTGGAAGGACCAGCGCGGCTCACCGGTTTCGATACTCACTGCAACTACCGAGCTTGAATATTGCTCGTCGAATGGCCGGCGATGCGCGCCGTAGTAATCCGGTACGGCGTTGCCCGTTGGCAGATAGACCAGCCCGCGTTCCGGATCGGCCGTATAGACGCCCCATGCATTGGGAGTTCCGGCAGTCAAGGTTTCCCCCGCCGCGGGATGCGCGACCGGGCCATCGGGATGTCCGACATCCCACGCCCAGATGATTCTACCCGTCAGCGGATCGAAGGCCCGGACTGCGCCAGAAGGCTCATTGGTTTTCTGGCCATCATAGATCCACCCGCCGAGGATCACCCGGTTATTGACCACCAGCGGCGGCGAAGTAATGAAGTGAAAACCCCTGGGCACATTGCCCAAATGTTCACGCAGGGACACGAATCCCTCTTCGCCAAAGCCTTTGCAAGGCTCGCCGGTATGGGCATCGAGCGCCACCAGCCGGGCATCGGCCACGGGCGCGATGATGCGTTGGGCACATTCGCCCGCCATAGGCGCCTGATAATACGCGACACCCCGACAAGCCAGATAAGCGTTGTTACCCGTGTCGGGTTTTGGATCGAAACGCCAGCGTTCTTCGCCAGAAACGGCATCCAGTGCGATGACCTGACTATGCGGCGTGCAGATATAGAGCGTTTCGCCTACCTTGATCGGGGTCACTTCGAAATTATATTCATACCCATGTTCGTTCTCGCCCGGACGTACCCCATCCCCCGTTCTATATTCCCAGGCGGGTGCGAGCTGCCCCACATTATGTCGATCGATTTGAGTGAGCGGCGACCACCGCTCACCACGTGGCGTACGGCCATAATAGTGCCAATCTTGCCCTCCCATCGACTCGGACTCGGACGAAACTTGGACTACAGCTTCCTCTTCTGGCTGGCCGGGATAAGCATGGGCGAAGAACAACCCGGCCAGCATGGCCACTCCAGTCAATGGCAGCACGATAGTGCCGATAGAGGAAACCGACGTGCGAGGTTCAAGCCTGCGACGAATCCTTGGCATCAGCAGATACAAGCCTAGCAAGGTGGGAATCAGTAGCCGCGGTTCGAGTGCCCAGACGTCCAGCCCGCTCTCACCGATGGCCCACAGGGCCGTTGCCAGCCAGATCGCGCCATACAGCCATAATGCCCATCGTCTGCCTTTGATCAGGCCGATGCCCACCAGGAGCAAGCCAGCACCCGTCATGGCGTAATAGGCGGATCCACCAAGCACTACAAGCCAAATGCCGCCGCAAAACAAAATCATGCCGACGAGTGATACCAATATTCCAGATACCAGAGGGGTGCTTCGATTGAACAACGTCATGACATGCCCCTTGCTGAACTCTCGTTATTGATGAATTTTGCTCAGCGACCCAGCCTGCAAGCGTTTGGTGGTTTATGGGTGGACGGAGGCAAAGCCTTCGTAGTTCAACGCTTGAGCTCAAGGGTTACGGCCAGAGGAACCCAGTCGGCTACCGAGGCCAGCGACTGTGGATGACCGCCGAACATTGTTGTCTGCCCTGAAATAATAAATAATAATACTTCTCATTAATCGCCCGCCCCCTCTCCCCTATGCCGTCACTACCCAGCCTGTCTCCACGCCAGCAAGTTCTGCATCGCCTGTTCGGCGAGCACCACGGCTGGCTGCTGGGGCGCCTGCGGGCTCGCCTGGGGTGCAGCCACGACGCGGCGGACATGGCGGCTGAAACCTTCGTCCAGGTGGTCGCCCACCCGACGCCGCACACTATCCGGGAACCCCGTGCCTTGCTGACCACCATCGCCAAGCGGCTGGTCTATGCCAGTTGGCGCAGACGCGATCTGGAGCGCGCATACCTGGAGGCTTTGGCGCAGGAACCCGAAGCCATGGCCCCCTCCGCGCAAGAACGGGTGATGGCGATGGAAACACTGCTGGCGATCGATGCCTTGCTCGACGGTCTATCGCCTAAGGCTCGCACCGCGTTCTTCTGCAGCCAGCTCGACGGCATGAAGTATGCCGACATCGCCGAGCAGCTTGGCGTGTCGACCATTCGCGTGCGGCAATATGTGGCCAAGGGACTCAGGTTATGTTGCCAGGAGTTGCTGCAGCCATGAGTCGGGCGATCGAACAGGCCATCGAGTGGACCGCCTGCCTGCGCTCCGGCGAGGTATCGGCAGACGAGCAACGCGCCTTCGAGGCCTGGCTCGTCGCCGATCCGGCCCATGTCCAGGCCTGGAGCAAGGTTCAAGGCCACCTGGGGATGGCCTTGAACCCACTGGTCGATGGCGGACCGGCCCTGCGCCGTACCTTGCAGACGGCATCGTCGATCAACCGTAGGCACATGCTGCGCGGCACCCTGGCGCTCGCCGGCTTCGGCCTGGGCAGCTACGTGCTCGGGAAAACCGGCCTGCCAGGAGAACTGACCGCCGATATACGCAGCGGCACCGCTGAACGGATCGCCAGGCGCCTTCCTGATGGCAGCAAGCTGCTGCTCGATGCCTGCAGCGCAGTCGACCTGCGCTTCGACGCCCATGGCCGCGAGGTCTATTTGCGCAAGGGTAAGCTGCAAGTCCAGGTCATCGCCGACACCCGCCCCTTCATCGTACGTACGCCGGGGGGCCGCGTGCAAACAGTGGACGCGCGGTTTACCGTCGCGCTGCAGGCGCAGGCGAGCCGGGTCTGGGTGCAGCGCTCCAGCGCCACCATCAGGACCCTCGGCGGTGCCGAGGCGACAGTCGGCGAAGGCCAAGGCGCGCGTTTCGACAGGGCCGGTATCCAGCGCCTGGCCGACCATCGAGGGGGCGAAAGCAGTTGGACAGGTGGTTGGCTCAGCGTAGACGACTGGAGCCTGGGCGAATTGGTCGAGGCCCTGCGCCCCTATCGCCAGGGCATCCTGAGGGTCGCGCCACAAGCTGCTGGTCTGCGGGTGTCGGGGCTGTTCCCCCTGGACGACAGCGACGGTGCCCTGCACGCCCTGGAACAGGCTATGCCCTTGAAGATCGAACGCACCTTCGGCTGGTGGACCCACATCGAGCTGCGGCACACCTAGGTAATTATTTTTTCATGTGGCTATATCGCTTTCGCGCTCTCGTCGCACATAGGACCTGAAGCCGCTCGAAAACGCGGACCTGCCCAGACCTATGGAGCCCGTTCATGTACCCACGCCATCCCTTCCTGCTGGCCCCGCTTTGCCTGGCACTGGCCTGTAGCCTTTCGGCGAGCGCCGTGGCCGCCCAGCCCCAGGCCGACAGCCGGCAGCTCGTCCTGGAATTCGATTTGCCTGCCGCCTCCCTGGCAGCCACCCTCGATCAGATCGCTCTGCAAAGCGGACGTACCATCGTCTATGCCCCGGAACTGGCGCGTGGACTGTCCGCCCCAGCCTTGCGCGAGCGTATGACGGCGGAGCAGGCCATTGCACGTGCGCTCTCGGGCACGGGCCTGGTGCTCCAGGTCACCCCCGGCGGCATCCTGACCCTGGACCGGCAAGCGGCGGATCAGGTCAATCTCGGTGAGATCATGATCGACGCCAGCGCCGGGGAATCAGCCTGGGGCCCGGTCGCGGGATATGTGGCCACGCGCAGCGCTACCGGCTCGAAAACCGACAGTGCCTTGATCGAGATACCACAGACCGTCAACATCGTGACTCATGACCAGGTGCAAGCGCAGGGTGCGCAGAACGTCACCGAGGCGGTCCGCTATACCCCTGGGGTAATCGCCTCCTTCGGTGACAACGACAGCCGCAACGATGTCCTGCAAAGCCGTGGCTTTTTCCTGCGCTACAACCTCAATGGCTCACGCCTGCCCTACGGTGCCTACAGCGCAGCGATGATGCGCATCGAGCCCTACGGCCTGGAGCGCATCGAAGTGCTCAAGGGACCAGCGTCGGTGCTGTATGGCCAGAATACCCCAGGCGGGCTGCCAACCTGATCAGCAAGCGCCCGACTTTCTCGCCGCTGCACGAGGTCCAGTTGCAGACCGGTAGCAACGACCGCGCCCAAGGCGCCTTCGACCTTGGCGACAGCTTCGATGATGAAGGCACCCTCGCCTACCGCCTGACCGGCCTGTTGCGCGACAGCCAGGGTGAAGTCGACCATGGCTATGACAAGCGTGAATTCATCGCGCCGGCGCTGACCTGGCAGGCAGACGAGGACACCCGTCTGACCTTTCTCAGTCATTATCAGAAAGACAAGAACATTTCCGACTACGTCGCCTTGCCAGCCACCGCCAGCCTGTATGCCGGCGCCAACGGTCGCCTACCGCGCAGTAGTTATCTGGGGGAGCCGGACTTCGACGGCTATGAGCGCGAGCAGTTCTCGCTCGGCTATCTGCTCGAGCATCGCTTGAACGATGTCTGGAGCGTCCAGCAGAACCTGCAGGTCAACAGTGCCCGCGTCGACAACCGGGCCAGCCCTGGCTATCTGCTCAGCGCCGATGGCTGTCAGCTCAGCCGTGTCGCCAGCCGCGGCGAAGGCCAAGCGCGCAGCGTCACCGTCGATACCTTCGCCCAGGCCCACTTCACCACCGGTCGACTCGGCCACACGTTCCTGGCGGGCGTCGACTACCTATCGCTCAAAGACGAATACCAGTTCGCCTCGGGGCTCTATAGCACGCCCCTGGCTATCTATGCACCGCGCTATGGCCAGACCGTCCCCGACCTGATTCCCCGTATCGACTACCACCAGCACCGCGAGCAGGCCGGTCTCTACCTGCAGGACCAGATCCGCCTGGATAACTGGCTGCTGACCCTCGGGGCACGCCAGGACTGGGTCTGGACCCGTAACGAAAGCGGCCTCAACGGCGAGAACAGGAGCAAGCAGCGCGAAGACAAGCCGACCGGACGCATCGGCCTGACCTACCTGTTCGACAACGGCGTGGCACCCTACCTGAGCTATTCGACCTCATTCGAGCCACTGGACGGGACCGACTTCTCCGGGCGTCCATTCAAGCCGATGACTGGTGAACAATACGAGGTGGGCGTGAAGTATCAACCGCCAGGCAGCAACAGTTTCGTGACGCTCTCTGCCTTCCAGCTGAGCCAGGAGAACATCACCACGCCGGACCCGGACCCTACCCATGTCGGCTTCAATGTCCAGACCGGACAGGCCCGGGTGCGCGGCCTGGAGGTCGATGCCAAGGCCAGCCTGCACGAGCGCCTGGACCTGCTGGCGTCCTATGCCTACATGGATTCCAAGATCACCAAAGCCAATGCGTCGGCCAATGGTGACAGCCTCGAAGGCAACGAACTGGTCCAGGTGCCGGCACACCAGGCCTCCCTGTGGCTCGACCATACCTTGGGCGAAGGACTGCTGCAGGGGGTCGGCGCAGCGTTCGGCGCACGTTACATGAGCAAGGCCTATGGCGATGCGGCCAACACCTTGGAGATGCCAGGGCGTACCTTGTTCGATGCCAGCCTGCACCACGACCTGGGCAAGACGGACGCTCGCCTGGAAGGCATCGAATTGCGGCTGAGCGCCAACAACCTGTTCGACAAGCGCTATGTCGCCTTCTGCCAGAACGCCCTGCAGTGCTATTACGGTCAACGGCGCACAATGCTCGCGACCCTGACCTACCGCTGGTAGACCGCGTCCGGAACGGAGCGAGGACAGATAGAGCCGAGAAGACCGTGTCGCGGCCTGAAAGCCCCAAATACCCTCATCTGTCCCAGCCCTTCGCAGCCCATCATGGAAATCAGTCCATTCAACGCTCGGATGCTTTTCCCGACATGGCCGGGGAACACTGCTAGCGATTGACGTGGAAATGCCCCTGCTGCTCTCTTGAGTGGGCAGGAAATCGGAAAGGCTTGAAAGGAGTGGTGTCCCAGGCAGGGTTCGAACCTGCAACCTTCCCCTTAGGAGGGGGATGCTCTATCCAATTGAGCTACTGAGACGCACGCGTCGGCAGCGAGCGCTGCGCGGGAGGACGGGCAGCATGTTAACCACCGAGGTGCAATTTGTCATGCGTCAATCGGGCTTTTTGCCCGTAGGGCGTTTCATCATGCTCTTTCTGACCGTGCAAACTGCAATCTCTCTGACCGTGCAGAATGCAAAACGCACGGCAAATCGACCCTAAAACTCGCACAACCAGCTGATTTTTCTGGCTTTTTCATGGATATCAAAATGGCATGCAGGATGCTTTATACCCTAGGCCTTCTTTCGGTACTCTTCACCCTTCGCCTGCTGGAGACGCACCATGAATGGATTGCTGATAGCCCTTAATATACTTGCACTGACCGTCGTGATTGGTCTGAGCCTGTACGAAACCGCGCCGGGGCAGGTGGCCCAGGTGCAGCACTCGCCAGCCATGGCGGCGCGCCAGGCGGTGATGGGTTCGGCGCCAAGCAACACGCTGAGTGTCTCGACGGAGCGCTTGTCTTTCTGACGCTTAGTTCACTGAGGCGTTCAACCCCTCTTGCGCAAGAATCCGAAACAGGCTGTCCACCGCCGCGTCAAGCGTCCCAGAATTATCGAGTACGCGAATACGGCCATCATCGGTGCGCTGCAACTGCTGACCGCGCGCCAGGCGTTGCTCGATTTGTTCGATAGGCTCCCTCTCCCGTGCAACGAGCCGCTGGCGCAACACGGCAAGATCCACCTCGAGTCGAATGGCCAGCAAGTCGGGATAACGCTGCCGGGCCTGCGCCAGGTAGCCACGTGATCCATTGACCAGGACGTTTCGGCCTTCGCCGAGCCAACGGTCGATGTCCGCAGGAATGCCGTAGGCAAGGCCGTTGGCTTGCCAATGCAAGGCGAAGCCGCCTTGATCACGCAACGCGGTGAACCGTTCTGTGGAAACGCCGATGGCATCTTCGCCCTTGGCTTCAGCGGATCGGGTGATGACGCGCCGGGCAACCTCAATGCCCTGCGCGCGCAACCGCGCCCTAGAGGCTTCGATCAGGGAATCTTTGCCTGCGCCCGAAGGTCCTACCAAATAGATCAGACGACCTGCCGGACGCCCACAGGGACCCTTGCTTGCGTCATGCTCCATAGCCACTATGCTCAATAGAGGAAGCCTGCGCATTCTACGTGTTTTCCCTGCCCTTTGCCGACCGTAACCAGAATTTGACGACAAAGGTGTGGCGGTACGCTGAACCGGATAAAAGCAAACTTTTCAAACCAGTGCTCATTTCTGATAATTAGTGCTGGCATAAAGCCTCTATCCGGCTCACTATTTGTCACAGATTTGACGCCAAGGAAACGGCGACTTTGAGGCATTATGGGCAGCTTATTCGCAGTACACGTTGAACATTTTGTCGTCGCGACGGTCGTACATCCCATCGTGCGGCCAATTTTGAGAACCGCTTCCCCTGAACTAAAAACCGGTCAATTATATGCGCCCAATGAAACAGGCTATCTATTCGAGCCGCACCGCTGACAAGTTCGTCGTCCGCCTGCCAGACGGAATGCGTGAGCGCATTGCCGAGGTAGCGCGCAATCATCACCGCAGCATGAACTCTGAAATCATCGCGCGCCTGGAGCAGAGCCTTATCCAGGAAGGCGCCCTCGGCGATGAGCTGAGCATGCGCCTGGACAGCCCGGAGCTGTCGCTGCACGAACGCGAGCTGCTGCAACGCTTCCGCCAACTTTCCCACCGACAGCAAAACGCTCTCGTTGCGCTGATTGCCCATGACGTGGAAATGACGGCTGACGCTTCCTGATTCACGCCCACAAAAAAGCCAGCGAAAGCTGGCTTTTTTGTGGGCGTTTGCTGGCTCAGAGCAGGAACACTGTCGCCAAGCCAAGGAAGATGAAGAAGCCCCCGCTGTCGGTCACTGCGGTGATCATCACGCTTGAGCCCATGGCTGGATCGCGCCCCAGGCGCGTCAGGGTCATGGGGATCAATACGCCCATCAGCGCGGCCAGCAACAGATTGAGGGTCATGGCCGCGGTCATCACCAGGCCCAGCGACCAACTGTCATACAGCGCATAGGCCACGGCGCCGATCACTCCCCCCCAAATCAGGCCGTTGAGCAGCGACACCGCCAGCTCCTTGCGCATCAGCCTTGAGGTATTCCCAGGGCTCACTTGGTCCAGGGCCATGGCCCGCACGATCATGGTGATGGTCTGGTTGCCCGAGTTGCCGCCGATACCGGCAACGATCGGCATCAGCGCGGCCAGGGCAACCAGCTTCTCGATCGAACCCTCGAACAGGCCGATGACCCGCGAGGCCAGGAACGCGGTGATCAGGTTGATCGCAAGCCACGCCCAACGGTTACGCAGCGAACGCCAGACCGACGCGAAGATGTCTTCTTCTTCGCGCAAGCCGGCCATGTTCAGCACTTCGCTTTCGCTTTCTTCACGAATCAGGTCGACCATCTCGTCGATGGTCAGACGACCGATGAGGCGGTCGCTCTTGTCCACCACGGGGGCCGAGACCAGGTCGTAACGCTCGAACGCCTGGGCCGCGTCGTAGGCATCTTCATCCGGGTGGAAGCTCACCGGGTCACTGGCCATGACCTCCGCCACCTTCTTTTCCGGGTCGTTGACCAGCAGGCGCTTGATCGGCAGCACGCCTTTGAGGATGCCGTCGTAGTCGACCACGAAGAGTTTGTCGGTATGCCCCGGCAGCTCCTTGAGGCGACGCAGATAGCGCAGAACCACTTCCAGGCTGACGTCCTCTCGGATGGTCACCATCTCGAAGTCCATCAACGCACCGACCTGGTCCTCGTCATAGCTCAGCGCCGAGCGCACGCGCTCACGTTGCTGGGCATCGAGGGTTTCCATCAACTCATGGACGACATCGCGCGGCAGTTCAGGCGCCAGGTCAGCCAGTTCGTCGGCATCCATCTCCTTGGCAGCGGCAAGCAGCTCGTGATCGTCCATGTCGGCGATCAGGGTCTCCCGGACGGCGTCCGAGACTTCAAGCAGAATGTCACCGTCGCGCTCGGCCTTGACCAGTTGCCACACCGTGAGGCGGTCATCCAAGGGCAAGGCTTCGAGGATATGGGCAACGTCGGCGGAGTGCAGGTCATCGAGCTTGCGTTGCAGCTCGACGAGGTTCTGCCGGTGGACGAGATTTTCCACCAGGTCCTGGTGGTGGCCTTCCTGGCGGTGGGTCAGGTCTTCGACGACCCGCTGGCGTTGCAGCAGTTCGACCACCTGGGCAAGGCGGTCCTGCAGGCTCTCTTGAGCTTTCTTAACTTCGATTTCGGTCATAGGCGAACTCCACTCCCAGCAGCGGAGCACGCCGGGAGAATCAATCGATCAGATCTTGCTTGGCAAATCGGGCTATTGAGTAACTACTGGGTAAGTCCATGGTGGTATTCCACAAGCCCCGGCGGGGCTGACGGGCGCAATCATACACTGCCTCGGCTATCGCAGCGCTTAAATTTTTGGGGATAACAATCGCTTGCGCGATAAAGCTATGACAACGCTCAAGACCATCAGTGCGGCGGCGCACGTAGGCAAAGCGCACAGTGAGAGCACGAATTGGTCAAGGAACACGCAGAAAGCATGAAGATGGGCAAATGCCGGAAAGCAAAAAGCCCGCTACAAGAGCGGGCTTTTCGTTGTATGGTGGACTCAGCAGGATTCGAACCTGCGACCGCTCGGTTCGTAGCCGAGTACTCTATCCAGCTGAGCTATGAGTCCAAGTTGGTATTTTTAGACCAGGTTACCACTGGTTTGATGAATCTGCCTTGATACCAAGCCAGCTTCATAAAGTGGTGGACTCAGCAGGATTCGAACCTGCGACCGCTCGGTTCGTAGCCGAGTACTCTATCCAGCTGAGCTATGAGTCCACAATGGGTAGTTTTAGACCAGATTACCACTGGCTCTAACAAAGTCGCTCAGTCACGCCAAACAACTTCATTATATGGTGGACTCAGCAGGATTCGAACCTGCGACCGCTCGGTTCGTAGCCGAGTACTCTATCCAGCTGAGCTATGAGTCCATGTCCTGCAACGCATTATA
>JAEWGL010000185.1 GCA_023388335.1 Pseudomonadota bacterium
GCGGCTATCGCTGCATGAAGATGGCGCTGGCGCGTGCCGGCGTTGATGCCAGCGAAGTCGACTACGTCAACGCGCACGGCACTTCGACGCCGATGGGCGATGAAATCGAGCTCAAGGCCGTTGAACGCTTGTTCGGCAACAGCGCGGGTAAGCTCGCGATGTCGTCCACCAAATCGGCGATCGGCCACCTGCTGGGCGCGGCCGGCGCTGTCGAGGCGATCTTCTCTGTGCTCGCCATTCGCGACAACATCGCTCCGCCGACGCTCAATCTCGACAACCCATCGGTTGAGACGGCCATCGATCTTGTGCCTCACAAGGCACAAAAGCGTGACATCAATATCGCGCTTTCAAACTCGTTCGGCTTCGGCGGAACAAACGCCTCGCTGGTGCTCCGCCGCGTTGCTTAAAGCGGCGGCGAGTACGGGTTTTTGCCACATTTTACGTTGAGCGTCCCGACGGGGTGGGGGATGGAGCAGCGCAGTCCGGGGCGAACGGCCCGGTTTGCAGCGCTCTTTCAATGACGGTGCTCGCGGTATCATGAGTCAGAACAGGAAGCGTCCAGACGGTGTTAGAACGTCTCGGACTGCTGGGGCTCGAAGCCCTGCCGAACGATTGGAGCCTGGTCGCGCGCCGGGGCGGCCGCGCGGACTGCAGGCGCGCGAGCCATCGCGGGCGCTGGCGAGCTTCGTTCGCGTCATCAGCGGCGTTCTGACAGTCACGCTCGTGGTCATGCTGCTCGTTGGCGGCACCGTGTTCGCCATCTTCAACAACTTCGAAAGTCCCGGGCCGCTCGAGGGGCCGCGCATCGTCGTGATTCCCAAGGGCGAAGGCCGCATCGCCATTGCCGAGCGACTCGAACGGGAAGGCATCATTACCAATCGCTGGACGTTCGTCGGCGGTTACCTGCTGCAGGGCCTTGTCGGTCCCAAGAAACCGGCCGAGCTTCGCGCCGGCGAGTACGAGATCAAAGAACACGCCTCGATGCGGGAGGTGATCGATACCCTCGCCGAGGGCAAGTCGATCCTCTACAAGACGACGCTGCCCGAGGGGCTGACGAGCGAGCAGATCGTCGAACGCCTCAAGGCCGAGCCGAACCTCAGCGGTGAGATCACGAGCATTCCACCTGAGGGTTCGCTCCTTCCCGATACGTACCATTTCTCGAAAGGCACGGCGCGGAACGAGATCCTCGACCGCATGCGCGAGGCCATGGAACGGTCTCTGGCTGAACTCTGGGAAGGCCGCGATCCCGATCTTCCGATCCGGTCCGTCGAAGAGCTGGTGACGTTCGCGTCCATCGTCGAGAAGGAAACGGGACGCGACGACGAGCGTGAACGTGTCGCCGCCGTTTTTTACAATCGGCTGAAGAAGGGAATGCGGCTCCAATCCGACCCGACGATCATCTATGGCATCGTTGGCGGACAGGGCGTGCTCGGCCGCGGGATTACGAGGTCCGACATCGAGGGGAAGACGCCTTACAACACTTACCAGATCAATGGTCTGCCGCCGGGGCCGATCTGCAACCCGGGTAAATCCGCATTGCACGCGGCATTGCATCCGGCGAAAACGTCGGATCTCTATTTCGTCGCCGATGGCACGGGAGGTCATACCTTCACGGAGACGCTGAAGGACCACAACTCGGCTGTGCAGAAATGGCGTGCGGTCGAGAAGCAGGCGAAGGCGAAACAGAGCGCGGCCGATGCTGCCGATCAGGCCGCGGGGGCTGCGCCGATTCCGCCTAGCAGCGAGGAAGGCCCCAAGACCGGTCCGGTGACGACGAAAGGCCAGAAAGCTGCGAAGGCGGCTTCGGCATCGAACGGCGCCGACGGCACGGTTTCGTCAACGGCGCCGGCCAACACGACCACTGTTCCGTTGCCTGTCCGGAAGCCGAAAAAGGAATAGCCTACATCCGCCCATGGCTACTCCGCGGCGCGGAGCCGGGCGGGGACAGCGAAATGCCGGCATAACGCCTGTTGGCGGGCGCGGCGCTTCCCGTTAAGTTGCGCGCCGCATAACCCACCCCGTCAATGAGACCTTTTCCATGACAATTTCCAGTATGACGGGATTTGCCCGTGTCGATGGCTCGGCCAATGGGCTCGCCTGGACATGGGAAGTGCGTAGCGTCAACGGCCGGGGCCTGGACGTGCGTCTGCGTTTGCCCCCGGGCTACGAGTCTCTCGAGGTGGCGGCGCGTGAAGCCGTCTCGAAGCGGTTCGTGCGGGGCAACATCGCGCTCTCGCTCGCGCTCGAACGGCAACAGGGTAACGGCTCGGTGCGCCTCAACGAACTCGTGCTGGCCGACGTGGTGAAGGCAGCCGAACGGGTATCGGCGCTGTCGGGTGCGGCGAAACCCGATGCGGCGCAGTTTCTGATGATCAAAGGCGTGCTCGAAATCGCCGATCAGCCGGCTGAAGATGCCGATGCGCGTGCGGCGCGGGAGGCGGCGCTTCTCAGTAGCCTCGGAACGGCGCTGGACAAGCTTGCCGAAGCGCGGCGGGCGGAGGGTGCGCGTCTTGCCGAAATCGTTCGCGATCAGCTGGCGCAGATCGAGCGGCTGGCCGGAGAGGTCAAGACCTCACCATCTCGCACGCCCGAGGCGATCACCAATCGGCTGAAGGATGCGATCGCACGTCTCTTCGAGGCGACGGCGGCACTCGATCACGACCGGCTGCATCAGGAAGCGATGCTGATGGCGACACGTGCCGACGTCGAGGAAGAACTGCAGCGGCTTACCGCTCACGTTGCCGGCGCGCGGGATATCATGGGCGAGCCTGGCGCCGTCGGCCGCAAGCTCGATTTTCTCGCGCAGGAATTCAATCGCGAGGCCAATACGCTTTGCTCGAAGGCCAATGCGGTCGATATCACGCGGCTTGGGCTGCAATTGAAGACGGTCATCGACCAGCTTCGCGAACAAGTGCAAAATGTCGAATAAGATGAGCAAGAACAGCGCGGAAAATTCAGCGAGCGGAGCAAGCAGTGACGGTATTTCCGAGCCGCACATCGCGCGCCGGGGACTGCTCTATATCGTTTCCTCGCCATCGGGCGCCGGCAAGACGACGCTGGCGCGGCGCGTGCTCGCCGCTGACAGCAACATTGAGATGTCGGTGTCGGTGACGACGCGGCCGCCGCGGCCGGGCGAGCAGGACGGCGTCGACTATCACTTCGTCGACCATCGCGCCTTTGAAGACATGAAGGAGCGCGGCGAGCTTCTCGAGTGGGCACGCG
>JAEWGL010000025.1 GCA_023388335.1 Pseudomonadota bacterium
GTTCCTCGACCATGACGACCCAGCGTTCGCCGACATCATTCACCTGGCGGTCAGTCTGCTGATGGTCGCGGCCTGGTTCGAGCTGTTCGATGGCATGCAGACCATCGCCATGGGTTCGATCCGTGGCCTGAAGGATGCCAAGACCACCTTCCTGGTGGGCCTGGGCTGCTACTGGCTGATCGGCGCACCCTGCGCCTGGTTGTTCGCCTTCACCCTGGGCGGTGGCGCAGTAGGTGTATGGTGGGGGCTGGCGCTGGGCCTGGCCTGTGCGGCGGTCAGCCTGACCCTGGCCTTTGAATGGCGGATGCGGCGGATGCTGACGCGGGCAGGTGCTGGGAAGGTTTCGCCGGTGTCGGCCTGACGGGCTACCGCACGAACGCCTGCTGCCCGGCATCGGCCAGCAGGAAAGGCACCAAGGTGTCGACCGGCAAGGGCCGACTGATCAAAAAGCCCTGCACCTGGTCACAGCCATAGGCCTTCAGCAACGCCAGCTGTTCGGCATTCTCCACGCCCTCGGCGACCACCTGAAGGTCGAGATTGTGCGCCAGGTTGATCATGGCGTGCACCAGCTTGCGGTTCTCCTCGCGTTTATCCATGCCGGCCACGAAGTTGCGGTCGATCTTGAGCAGGGTGATCGGCAGGCTGTCGAGGTGAACGAAGGAGGAGAAGCCGGTGCCGAAGTCGTCCAATGAAAAACGCACGCCCAGCTGGTCGAGGGCCTCCATGGTCTGCTGGACCCGGTCATTGCGCCGCATGACGGCGGTTTCGGTCAGCTCGAACTCCAGCCAGCGGGCATCGACGCCATGCTCGATGATCAGGCGGCTCAAAGTGGCCAGCAGCTGGCTGTCCTGGAACTGGCGGAAACTCAGGTTCACCGCCATGTGCAGGGGCGCCAGGCCGCGCTCGCGCAGGGTCTGCATGTCGCACAGAGCGCGTGAGATGACCCAGTAGCCCAGCGGCACGATCAGTCCACTCTGCTCGGCCAGGGGCACGAACTCGCTCGGTGGCAACAGGCCACGCTCGACATGGTGCCAGCGCACCAGAGCCTCGAGACCGACAATACGGCCGTCGGCCAGGCTCAGGCGCGGCTGGTAGTGCAGCGCCAACTCATCGCGGCGCAGAGCCCGACGCAATTCGATCAGGCGGTCGCCAGCGTGGTGACCGAGCGCGTCGTTGGCACGGCGAAAGTTGTCCAGGTCCAGATGGCCGGGGAGCATGCCGCGCCCATCCTGTTCGACCAGGTGCTGCAAAGCGGCTTCGAGCACGCCACGCTCGCGCACGTGGCGCAGGCAACGGCGCAAGGTATCGGTGGTGAGCTGGGTGAGCACCAGCCAGTCACTGACCCCAGGGGGCGGCAGTTCCGGCTCCTCTTCCAGCAGCAACACCAGCGGCAGGCCGCAGCGCCCCGGCGCCGGCTGTAATGCAGGCGTGGCCAGCACCAGCGTCTGATGGTCTCGGCCGCACAAGTGGTCGACGGCCTCCCAGCTCGGCGCGCTCAGCACTACCGCACTACCGGTCAGTGGCTGCAGGCACTCGCGCAACCGCGCGGCCCATTGCGGCTCATCAGCCAACAAAAGCAAACGCAAAGGTTCGACGGGCGTGGACAAGCAGGCTCCTTAGAACGCGAACACAGACAAAACATCACTTAACGGATGCTGTTTATCCTACCGCATGACTGGAAATGGTTTTCACTTAAACGCAAGGCATGCGGTGGCAGCAGCGCGACAAATCATGTCGTGCATCCTGCGCGAAAGTCATCTAACCGGCAAATCCGGATGCCCCGGCGACTCACTGTCAGACGGTCGCGCCATAAAGGGTCCATGCCTGCTAAAATGCGCGGCTATTTTCTGGCGACCCCCGGTTTTAGCATGTCCCGACTCAATCCCCGGCAACAAGAAGCCGTGAACTACGTCGGCGGCCCTCTTTTGGTGCTCGCCGGTGCAGGTTCCGGCAAGACCAGCGTGATCACCCGCAAGATCGCGCACCTGATCCAGAACTGCGGCATCCGTGCCCAGTACATCGTGGCCATGACCTTTACCAACAAGGCCGCGCGGGAGATGAAGGAACGGGTCGGCACCCTGCTGCGCGCTGGCGAAGGCCGCGGGCTGACGGTGTGCACCTTTCACAACCTGGGCCTGAACATCATCCGCAAGGAACACCAGCGCCTGGGCTACAAGCCGGGTTTCTCGATCTTCGACGAGACCGATATCAAGGCCCTGCTGACCGACATCATGCAGAAGGAATACTCGGGCGACGACGGCGTCGACGAGATCAAGAACATGATCGGCGCCTGGAAGAACGACCTGATCCTGCCCCCCGAGGCCCTGGAAAAGGCTCGCAATCCGCGCGAGCAGACCGCTGCCATCGTCTACACCCATTACCAGCGCACGCTCAAGGCATTCAACGCGGTGGACTTCGACGACCTGATCCTGCTGCCGGTGAAGCTGTTCGAAGCGCACGCCGACGTCCTCGAGAAGTGGCAGAACCGCGTGCGCTACCTGCTGGTGGACGAATACCAGGACACCAACGCCAGCCAGTACCTGCTGGTGAAGATGCTGATCGGCATGCGCAACCAGTTCACCGTGGTCGGCGACGACGACCAGTCGATCTACGCCTGGCGTGGCGCGCGCCCCGAAAACCTGATGCTGCTCAAGGACGACTACCCGTCCCTGAAGGTCGTGATGCTGGAGCAGAACTACCGCTCCACCAGCCGCATCCTGCGCTGCGCCAACGTGCTGATCGCCAACAACCCGCACGCCTTCGAGAAACAGCTGTGGAGCGAAATGGGCCATGGCGACGAGATCCGCGTGATCCGCTGCAAGAACGAGGACGCCGAGGCCGAACGCGTGGCCATGGAGATCCTCAGCCTGCACCTGCGCACCGATCGCCCGTACAGTGACTTCGCCATCCTCTACCGGGGCAACTACCAGGCCAAGCTGATCGAGCTGAAGCTGCAGCACCACCAGGTGCCCTATCGCCTCTCGGGCGGCAACAGCTTCTTCGGCCGCCAGGAGGTCAAGGACCTGATGGCCTACCTGCGCCTGCTGGTCAACCCGGACGATGACAACGCCTACCTGCGGGTCATCAACGTGCCGCGCCGGGAAATCGGCTCGACCACCCTGGAAAAGCTCGGCAACTACGCCACCGAGCGGGGCGTGTCGATGTACGCGGCCAGCGAAGAGCTGGGCCTGGGCGAGTTTCTCGACAGCCGCTTCACCGAGCGCCTGCAGCGTTTCAAGCACTGGCTCGACGGGGTGCGCCAGCGCGTCGCCCTGGAAGACCCCATCGCCGCCCTGCACGGCATGATCGCCGACATCGACTACGAAAACTGGATTCGCCAGAATTGCTCCAGCGACAAGGCGGCGGATTTTCGTATCGGTAACGTCTGGTTCCTCATCGATGCTTTGAAGAACACCCTCGAGAAGGATGAAGAGGGTGACATGACCATCGAGGACGCCATCGGCAAACTGGTACTGCGCGACATGCTCGAGCGCCAGCAGGAAGAGGAAGAGAACGCCGAAGGCGTGCAGATGATGACCTTGCACGCGTCCAAGGGCCTGGAGTTCCCCTACGTGTTCATCATGGGCATGGAAGAGGAAATCCTCCCACACCGTTCCAGCATCGAAGCCGACACCATCGAGGAAGAGCGCCGCCTGGCCTACGTGGGCATCACCCGCGCGCGCCAGACCCTGGCCTTTACCTTCGCCGCCAAGCGCAAGCAGTACGGCGAGATCATCGATTGTTCGCCCAGCCGTTTTCTCGACGAGCTGCCGCCGGACGACCTGGCCTGGGAAGGCCTTGATGATGCGCCGACCGAAGTAAAAGCCGCGCGCGGCAACAACGCACTGGCCGACATCCGCGCCATGCTCAAACGATAGAACATCAACCTTTGCCGCGGACCTGTGCCGCGGCCACGCTTGCAACATCGAGGAAATACCACAGTGGAAGCACTGCACCAGAAGATTCGCGAAGAAGGCATCGTGCTTTCCGATCAGGTTCTCAAAGTCGATGCGTTTCTCAACCACCAGATAGACCCCGCGCTCATGCAACTGATCGGCGACGAGTTCGCGCGTCTGTTCGCCGATTCGGGCGTGACCAAGATCGTCACCATCGAAGCCTCCGGCATTGCCCCGGCGATAATGACCGGTTTGAAGCTCGGTGTACCGGTGATCTTCGCCCGCAAGCACCAGTCGCTGACCCTCACGGAAAACCTGCTGACGGCCTCGGTGTACTCGTTTACCAAGCAGACCGAGAACACCGTGGCCATCTCGCCGCGTCACCTCAACAGCAGCGACCGCGTGCTGGTGATCGACGACTTCCTGGCCAACGGCAAGGCGTCCCAAGCCCTGATCTCGATCATCAAGCAGGCTGGCGCCACCGTGGCCGGCCTGGGCATCGTCATCGAGAAGTCGTTCCAGGGCGGCCGCGCCGAACTGGACGCCCAAGGCTACCGCGTCGAGTCGCTGGCGCGGGTCAAGTCGCTGGCCGGTGGCGAAGTGACGTTTGTGGAGTGATGGCTGGCTGATGGGCTTGCCTTGGGTCTTCTAGCACTCATGAGATCGAGCGCCGCCCGCGCGGCGCTTCGCAGCATGAGGCCGCTCCAGGATCCTGCATACAAGCGGGCACCGCGGTGTATGGCACCGGCTTCGCCGGTGTTCGCGGGCAAGCCCGCTCCCACACCTACCGCGGCGGTCGTACATGTTGTACACGACCGCTGAGCCAGCCTGATTTAGCGACCACGACTCGCCTGCAGCCCCGCCAACAGCAACCGCTGATACAACTCTTCCTTCAGTCCCCGCGGCTTTTCCAGGCCCATGCGCGCCAGCTGCGCCGGATACTCCTCCGGCTCGGGCGCATCCAATGCCGCCTTGCCCAACTCCAGCACCTCACTGAGCTTGAACTTGCTCTTGAGCCAGTTCAGCGCGCGCAGCAGATCACACTCCTCGGGGGTGAAATCACTGCCCAGGGGATACTCCGGGAACAGCTGCGTATGGCGCGCGCACAGAGCTTCCAGCCGTTCTGGGGTGTTGTCGGTGAAACGGGCGGCAAGCTGGAAGTCCTTGGGCAGTTTGCCGGCCTCCTTGGCCTGCTCCATCAGCGACTGCTGGAAGCGCGAATCGCTGATCGCCAGCAACCTCGCGATCACTTCACTGTCGGTCTGCCCGCGCAGATCGGCGATACCGTACTCGGTGATCACGATATCGCGCAGGTGCCGGGGGATGGTGCAATGGCCGTACTGCCAGAGAAGGTTGGAACTGACCTCGCCTCCCGCCTCGCGCCAGCTGCGCAGCAGCAGGATCGAGCGTGCGCCTTCCAGGGCATGGCCCTGGGCAACGAAGTTGTACTGTCCACCCACGCCGCTGAGCACCCGGCCGTCTTCCAGCTGATCGGCCACGCCAGCACCAAGCAGGGTCATGTTGAACACCGTATTGATGAAGCGCGCATCGCGACGCTGTCGGCGCTTGAGCGCTTCCTGGCCGTAGAGTTCGTTGATGTAGCTGATGGCGCTCATGGCAAACACCTTGCGCCGCGCCAGTGGCATCTCACGTAGCCGCTGGTAGAACGCCTGGGGGCCGAGGAAGAAGCCACCGTGCACCAGCACACCCTGCTCATCCGCTGGCCGTCGCACCACGCCTGCCTCGGCAAGCGCCAGCAGGCCGTTGACGAACATTTCGCTACAGCCGTACAGGCCTTGGGCGAAGGCGTCCAGGCCGCCCTCGTGCTCGACTAACGCCTGCCAGGGGCGCAGGTCCAGCTCGTCGAGCAGGGCGCGGTACGCCGGATTGTCGGCCTGCCGCGCCAGCAAGGCCGCCGCCACCGCATCGCCCATGGCGCCGATGCCGATCTGCAGGGTGCCACCGTCGCGCACCAGGGCGCTGGCATGCAGGCCGATGAAATGGTCCTGGGGCGTGACCGGCATGTTCGGCGTGGAGAACAACCGGCGGCGTTCCGGGATGTCGATCAGCAGGTCGAACGCCTCACGCGTGAGCTCTGCGTCCCCTGGCATGTAAGGAAGTTCGGCGTGCACCTGGCCGAGCACGAGGATGGTCTCGCCCGCCGCGCGGCGGCGCTCGATCATCGGCAGCAGGTCGAGGGTGATGTCCGGGTTGCAGCTTAGGCTTAGGTGGCCGGGACGTTCGGGAGTCTCGGCGACCAGCTGTGCCACCAGGTTCAGGCCTTTGGCGTTGATATCGCGTGCGGCGTGGCTGTAGTTGCTGCTGACGTAGTCCTGCTGCGCCGCTTCGCTGTGCAGCAGGCTGCCTGGCTGCATGAAGAATTGCTCGACGCGGATGTTGGCCGGCAGGCTATCGCGGTGCAGGTCGGCCAGATAGTCGAGCTCTTCGTAATCGGCGAAGACCCGTTCGACGAAGGGTTCGAGAAAGCGTCGCTGCAAGCCGTCGCCCAGTGGCGGGCGACCAAGGCTCAGCGCCGTGTAAAGCGTCAGACGCCGCTCGGGCAGCTCGCGCACGCGGGCGTAGAGCGCATTGACGAAGGCATTGGGCTTGCCCAGGCCCAATGGCAAGCCCATGTGGATATGTGCTGGCAGTTGCGTCAGCACCTGCTCTACCGCGTCTTCGATCGAACAACTCTGCGCCATCTCGGCCTCCCATGACATCCGTGCGTGCAGGTTGGACCGGCATTAGCCGCGGTTTGCTGCACAGTTACGCTGTCGTTAGGCAGAGCTGCTTCGAATCAGAGCCCGGACATCTTCTGGATGGCTGCCTTCAAGTCCTCGTCCGAACAGTCGGCGCAGGTGCCCTTGGGGGGCATGGCGTTGATACCGGTGATGGCCTTGGCCAGGATGCCATCGAGGCCGCCCTGGTGATCGGCGCGTTCTTTCCAGGCCGCGGTGTCGCCGACCTTCGGCGCGCCGAGCAGGCCGGTGCTATGGCAGGCGTTGCAGTGCTTGGCGACGATTTCGTCTGGCGTACGGGCCCCGCCGCCGCCCACCGCGGTGGCCACTTGCATGCCCTTGCACTCCTGGCCCTGGACACACACCTGGCCGACTGGCTCCAGGCGTTTGGCAATTTCATCATTGGTCGCTGCGTGTGCGTTGACGGCCCATAGGGCGAATACGGCTGCTGGTACGGCCAGCATTTTCTTGATTTGGTTCACGCGTACACCCTCATGGTGGCTAATCACGCCCGCGGCCACGGCTTCGCAGGCGCTGAGAAGTATAGCGAGAAGCCTGAACCGGTGGAACAACCCCATTAAATGAATGGGTATAAGCGCGACAATCCGCCGCGCAGCTTCAGAAATTGGCGGGTGTCGCCGCACTGATGAGCCGGGCTGGCTCGTCGAAGGGGTTGCGGAAGCGGTGCGGACGGGTGCTTTCGAAGTAGTAGCTGTCGCCCGCTTCGAGAATGAAGGTTTCCAGGCCGACCACCAGCTCCAGACGTCCTTCGAGCAGGATGCCGGTTTCTTCGCCATCGTGGGTGAGCATCTCTTCGCCGGTATCGGCGCCCGGCGGGTAGATCTCGTTGAGGAAGGCGATGGCGCGGCTCGGGTGGGCCTTGCCGACCAGCTTCATGGTCACGGCACCGTCCGAAATGTCGATCAATTCATGGGCCTTGTAGACCACCTGGGCGGCACTCACAGGCTCCAGTTCGGCCGAGAAGAACTCGACCATGGACATCGGAATTCCGCTCAGCACCTTGCGCAGCGAACTGATCGAAGGGCTCACGCTGTTCTTCTCGATCATCGAGATGGTGCTGTTGGTCACGCCCGCTCGCTTGGCGAGCTCGCGCTGGGACAGGCCCTTTAGCTTGCGGATGGCGTGTAGTCGTTCACCGACGTCCAAAGCTGGAGCCTCCTGAAACGAACGGATGGGGTTTCGAATGTGAACGATATCATGGCAACAGCGTTCAGTATTTACAACACTCGAGCCCCAGCCTGTCCGCTTTGCCCCTTCAACCGTCGATATAGTCCAAGGGCACACGCTTGAGGTTGCAGAACATCTGGTAAGGAATCATCCCGGCCTGGATCGCCACGTCGCTGGCCAGCACCTGCTTGCCCCAGAGTTCGACCGGGCTGCCCAGGCCCGCTTCGGGCACGTCGGTCAGGTCGATGCAGAGCATGTCCATCGATACCCGGCCAATCAGCGGCACGCGCTTGCCGGCGACCAGCACCGGCGTACCGGTGGGCGCCTGGCGGGGATAGCCGTCGGCGTAGCCCATGGCGACTACGCCGACACGGGTAGGCCGCGGGCTGACGAACCGGGCACCGTAGCCCACCGGCTCGCCCATCGGCAGCTCGCGCACGCTGATCACCCGCGACTGCAAGGTCATCACCGGCTGCAGGCGCTCGGCCTGGGCCTGCGGGACCTCGAATGGCGTGGCGCCATAGAGCATGATGCCGGGGCGTACCCAGTCGCTGGGGACATGCGGCCAGCCGAGCACCGCCGGTGAATTGCGCAGGCTGCACTCGGCGGCCAAGCCTTGGCGTGCCTGTTCGAACACGGCCACCTGCTCTTCGCTGGCAGGACTGTCGAGCTCGTCAGCGCGAGCGAAGTGGCTCATCAGCACGATGCGCGCCACCTTGCCGCTTGCCAGCAAGCGCTGGTAGGCGTCGTGGTAATCCTTGGGGTGCAGGCCGACCCGGTGCATGCCGGTGTCGAGCTTGAGCCAGATGGTCAGCGGCTTGTGCAACTGCGCCTGCTCGATCGCTTCAAGCTGCCACAGCGAATGCACCACGCACCACAGGTCATGCTCGACGATCAGCGACAGCTCGGCGGCTTCGAAGAAGCCTTCGAGCAGCAGCACCGGTGCCTTGATACCGGCTGCCCGCAGCGCCAGCGCCTCCTCGATGCAGGCCACGGCGAAGCCATCGGCCTCGGCTTCCAGCGCGAGCGCGCAACGCACGGCACCGTGGCCGTAGGCATCGGCCTTGATCACCGCCAGGGCCTTGGCCCCGGTCAGCTCACGGGCCAGACGGTAGTTATGGCGCAGGGCCTGGAGATCGATAAGGGCACGGGCGGGACGCATAGCGGCAGCCTTCTGGCAGTCGGACGATAGGGTTAAGTTGCAAGCCGCAAGCTCCAAGCTCCAAGCCAAGCTCCAAGCTCCAAGCTCCAAGCTCCAAGCTCCAAGCTCCAAGCTCCAAGCTCCAAGCTCCAAGCAAGCTAAGGCCACGCGTTCTCTGGAACGCCACAGGGCCGTCCTTTCTTGTGGCTTGCAGCTTGCGGCTTGCTTCAAGCGGTGACCGGGTTGGTGTGCTTGGTAGTCTCCTGGTGTTTTCCGTAGCGGGAGATATCGAGGCCATCGGCGCTGATCTGCGGCTTGCGCCGGGCGATCAGATCAGCCAGCAAGCGACCCGAGCCGCACGCCATGGTCCAGCCCAAGGTGCCGTGACCGGTATTCAGGAACAGGTTGCGTATCGGCGTGGCGCCCACGATCGGCGTGCCATCCGGGGTTGCCGGGCGCAGGCCGGTCCAGAAGCTGGCTTGGCTCAGGTCGCCGCCGCGAGGATAAAGATCGTTGACAATCATCTCCAGTGTTTCGCGCCGACGCGGGTTCAACGACAGGTCGAAACCCGCGATTTCGGCCATGCCGCCCACGCGGATGCGGTTGTCGAAACGGGTGATCGCCACCTTGTAGGTCTCGTCGAGAATGGTCGAAGTCGGGGCCATGGCCGGATCGGTGATCGGCACGGTCAACGAGTAGCCCTTGAGCGGATACACCGGGGCCTTGATGCCCAGCGGCTTGAGCAGCTGCGGCGAGTAGCTGCCCAGCGCCAGCACATAGCGGTCGGCGGTTTCCAGCTTGCCGTCGATCCATACGCCGTTGACGCGGTCGCCGGCGAAGTCCAGGCGCTGGATGTTCTGGCCGAAGCGGAACTCGACACCCAGCTTGAGTGCCATCTCTGCCAGGCGGGTGGTGAACAGTTGGCAGTCGCCCGTCTGGTCGTTGGGCAGGCGCAGTGCCCCGGCGAGAATCTCCTTGACCCCGGCCAAGGCTGGCTCGACGCGGGCAATGCCGTCGCGGTCGAGCAGTTCATAGGGCACGCCGGACTGTTCGAGCACGGCAATGTCCTTGGCCGCAGCGTCTACCTGCGCCTGGGTGCGGAACAGCTGGGTGGTGCCCAGGGTGCGGCTTTCGTAGGCGATGCCGGTTTCGGCGCGCAACTCGTCGAGGCAGTCGCGGCTGTACTCGGACAGACGCACCATGCGCTCCTTGTTCACGGCATAACGATTGGCCGTGCAGTTGCGCAGCATCTGCGCCATCCACAAGTACTGGTCGACGTCACCGGTGGCCTTGATGGCCAGTGGGGCATGGCGCTCGAGCAGCCACTTGATGGCCTTGAGCGGCACGCCTGGGGCAGCCCAAGGTGAGGCATAGCCTGGAGAGATCTGGCCGGCGTTGGCGAAACTGGTTTCCATGGCGACGGCCGGCTGACGGTCCACCACGACGACTTCGAAACCTTGCCGGGCCAGATAATAGGCACTGGCGGTTCCGATCACACCGCTACCAAGCACCAGAACTCGCATGTTGTATCCCCCGCACGCGGCGCACCGCAGACTTTTATTGAAATGGCATGGATGGGCGCAGTATAAGGACGACACACCAGTGCATTTCACTATATAAAAGCCTATATTTGGCGAGAATTCTCGGCCTAGCGGCCTTTTATGGAGGGGCATCCACTGTGAGAACCCAGCATCAAAGCAAGCGCGAACTGGACAAGATCGACCGCAATATCCTGCGTATCCTGCAGGCTGACGGTCGCATCTCGTTCACGGAACTGGGCGAAAAGGTCGGCCTTTCGACCACCCCTTGCACCGAGCGAGTGCGGCGCCTGGAACGCGAAGGCATCATCATGGGCTACAACGCCCGGCTCAATCCGCAGCACCTCAAGGGCAGCCTGCTGGTGTTCGTCGAGATCAACCTGGACTACAAGTCGGGCGACACCTTCGAGGAGTTCCGCCGCGCGGTGCTCAAGCTGCCGCATGTGCTGGAATGCCACCTGGTTTCCGGCGATTTCGACTACCTGGTGAAAGCGCGCATCTCGGAAATGGCCTCGTACCGCAAGCTGCTGGGCGACATCCTGCTCAAGCTGCCCCATGTGCGCGAATCGAAGAGCTACATCGTCATGGAGGAGGTGAAGGAAAGCCTCAACCTGCCCATTCCCGACTGAGCCTCAGACCAATACCTGACGGGTGCTGGCGATGAACCGGTGTACCAGCTGTTCGGCCTCGGGTTCGATCGGCTGCGCAGGGCCTTGGCCGCGTGGGCACGGCAAGCGCGGCGTGGTGCCGAACAGCCTGCAGATCATTGGTCGCTCCTCGTACACGGTACAGCCGTGCGGGCCCAGGTGGACGCAGTCGAGCCGTTCCAGGGCGGCCTCCTGTTCGGCCGGACTCTTGCGCGGCAGGCGCGCCATTTCCTCCGTGGAGGTGGTGACCGGCCCGCAGCAGTCATGGCAGCCGGGCACACATTCGAATGACGGGATCAGTTCGCGCAAAAAGTGGATCTTGTGGCGGTTGCAGGACATGGTTTTGGTAGCGATCGAAAGGGTGTGTCGATTATAGGCCCATTCAAGGAGCGTCTCGAATTCTGGTTGGCGCCCCGCTGTTGCCCCACCCCGAAACCACGGCTTATCCTCGCAGCCTTTCGCACCACGCCAGGACTGCCACGATGACCCACAGCGCGCGCCATGCCGCTTCCTACTACGCCGCCAGCAGCGTCCCGCAGCCGCGCTACCCTGTGCTGCAAGGCGAGCACAGCTGCGACGTGTGCATCGTCGGCGGTGGCTATTCGGGGCTCAATACCGCCATCGAACTGGCCGAACGCGGCTTCACCGTCACCCTGCTCGAGGCCCGGCAGATCGGCTGGGGCGCCAGCGGGCGCAACGGTGGGCAGCTGATTCGCGGTGTCGGCCATGGCCTGGAGCAGTTCCAGCCGATACTGGGTGAAGACGGTGTCCGCAGCCTCAAGCTGATGGGCCTGGAAGCCGTGGATATCGTTCGTGAGCGCATCGAGCGCCACGGCATCGCCTGCGACCTGACCTGGGGCTACTGCGACCTGGCCAACAAACCAGGCGAGCTGGAAGGGTTCGCCGCGGAGGCCGACCAATTGCGCAGCCTGGGCTATCGCCACGCGCTGCGCCTGGTGCCGGCCGAGCAGATCCACAGCGTGGTCGGCTCGGACCGCTACGTCGGCGGGCTGGTCGACATGGGCTCCGGCCATCTGCATCCGCTGAACCTGGCGCTGGGTGAAGCTGCCGTGGCCAGCCGCCTGGGCGCGCAGCTGTTCGAGCAGTCGGCGGTCACGCGCATCGACTACGGCCCGCAGGTCCAGGTCCACACGGCCCAAGGCCGGGTCCGCGCCAAGACCCTGGTGCTGTGCTGCAACGCCTACCTGGACGACCTCAACCGCGAGATCGGCGGCAAGGTGCTGCCCGCCGGCAGCTACATCATTGCCACCGAGCCTCTGGACGAAGCCGTCGCCCAGCAGTTGCTGCCGCAGAACATGGCCGTGTGCGACCAGCGCGTTGCCCTGGACTACTACCGCCTCTCGGCCGACCGCAGGCTGCTGTTCGGCGGCGCCTGCCACTACTCCGGCCGCGACCCGCGGGACATCGCGGCCTACATGCGGCCGAAGATGCTCAAGGTGTTCCCGCAACTGGCCCAGGTGCGCGTGGACTACCAATGGGGCGGCATGATCGGCATCGGCGCCAACCGCCTGCCACAAATCGGCCGGCTCGCCAGCCAGCCCAACGTTTACTATGCCCAGGCCTACTCCGGCCACGGCCTGAATGCCACGCACCTGGCCGCTCGCCTGCTCGGCGAGGCGATCAGCGGCCAGGCCAGCGGGCGCTTCGACCTGTTCGCCCGGGTACCACACGTGGCCTTCCCGGGCGGCAAGCACTTGCGCTCGCCACTGCTCGCCTTGGGCATGCTCTGGCACCGGCTCAAAGAACTGCTCTAGCGCCGCCAGAACGGCTTGCTCCCCTCCCTGCGCGCCTGTTCGCGGGTCAGGCCGACATCGCGCAGTTGCGCGTCATCCAGCTGCAGCAGGGCCTTGCGGGTTTGCCGACGGTGCAGCATCAAGCCCCAGCACCCTAGTCCGGCGGGGATGCTGTCTCGCTGCGGCTGTTGGGCGGTATCGCATTCTTCGGCATACCCTTGCAGGCGCGCGTCGCTCAAGCTGTTCATCTCTGATCTCCAAGCAAGTGGATACTGGAGAAAGGATGCGCGTCGGGCCTGAAGACAATACAGATCTAATGATGCTTTATTATTTCCATACAGATTTGGCAAACCGCCGTCTGAATGCTCTAATTAAGCTCAATCTGTACTGGTGGTTTCCCAAAGACCGCACAGGAGTATGCCGTGACGCTCTACCTGAACCTGGCTGAACTGCTCGGCGCGCGCATCGAGCAAGGTCTTTACCGCCCGGGCCAGCGCCTGCCGTCGGTGCGTGCCCTGAGCGTGGAGCACGGCGTCAGCCTGAGCACCGTCCAGCAGGCCTACCGCCTGCTCGAGGACAATGGCCTGGTTGCGCCGCGGCCCAAGTCCGGCTACTTCGTCCCGGAGCACCGCAGCCTACCGGCCCTGCCCGCCGTCAGCCGCCCAGCCCAGCGGCCTGTGGATATCTCGCAGTGGGAGCAGGTGCTGGAACTGGTACGCAGCACCCCGCGCAACGATATCGTCCAGCTCGGCCGGGGCATGCCCGACATCGACACGCCGACGCTCAAGCCTCTGCTGCGCAGCCTGGCGCAACTGAGCCGCAGGCAGGACATGCCAGGCCTGTACTACGACAACATCCATGGCACCCAGGCCCTGCGCGAGCAGATCGCCCGGCTGATGCTCGATTCCGGCTGCCATCTGGGCCCCGCCGACCTGGTGGTGACCACCGGCTGCCATGAGGCCCTGTCGACCAGCATCCGCGCCGTGTGCCAGCCAGGCGACATTGTCGCGGTGGAATCGCCCAGCTTCCATGGTGCCATGCAGACGCTCAAAGGCCTGGGCATGAAGGCCCTGGAGATCCCCACCGACCCGGTGACCGGCATCAGCCTTGAAGCCCTCGAGCTGGCCTTGGAGCAGTGGCCGATCAAGCTGATCCAGCTCACCCCCAGCTGCAACAACCCCCTGGGCTACATCATGCCCGAGGCGCGCAAGAAGGCCTTGCTCACCCTGGCCCAGCGCTTCGACGTGGCGATTCTCGAAGACGATGTCTACGGCGACCTGGCCTACACCTATCCGCGGCCACGCACCATCAAGTCGTTCGACGACGACGGGCGCGTGCTGCTGTGCAGCTCCTTCTCCAAGACCCTGGCGCCGGGCCTGCGCATCGGTTGGGTCGCGCCTGGGCGCTACCTGGAGCGGGTGCTGCACATGAAGTACATCAGCACCGGTTGCACCGCCAGCCAACCGCAGTTGGCGATCGCCGACTTCATCGAGGGCGGCCACTACCCGCCCCACCTGCGGCGCCTGCGCACCCAATACCAGCGCAGCCGTGACC
>JAEWGL010000045.1 GCA_023388335.1 Pseudomonadota bacterium
CTGGTGCCACAGGCGACGATCTGCACATTGCGCACTTTGGCGAACAGCTCGGCAGCCTGTGGGCCGAAGGCCTGGACCATTACATGGTCCTTGCCCAGGCGGCCTTCCAGGGTGCGCTGCACGACGGTGGGCTGCTCGTGGATTTCCTTGAGCATGAAGTGGCGGTAGGTACCCTTGTCGGCGGCTTCGGCGCCTTCGTGATACTGCACGGTTTCGCGCTGTACCTGCTCACCGGCCTGGTCCCAGATGGTCACCTGGTCACGACGGATTTCGGCGATATCGCCCTCCTCCAGGTACATGAAGCGGTCGGTGACCTGGCGCAAGGCCAACTGGTCGGAAGCCAGGAAGTTCTCGCCATGACCCAGGCCGATTACCAAGGGGCTGCCGCTACGGGCTGCGACCAGGCGGTCTGGCTGATGGGCGCTGATGACCGACAGGCCATAGGCACCATGCAGCTGCTTGACCGCCACCTTCAGCGCCGCGGTCAGGTCAGCTTCGGACTTCAGGGTGTGGTGAAGCAGGTGGACGATGACTTCGGTGTCGGTCTCGGAGCTGAACACGTAGCCCAGGTCCCTCAGCTGCGCACGCAAGGCTTCGTGGTTCTCGATGATGCCATTGTGCACCACGGCCAGATCGTGGCCCGAGAAGTGTGGGTGGGCATTGTGTTCGCTCGGTGCGCCATGGGTCGCCCAACGGGTGTGGGCGATACCCAGCTGGCCAGTCAGTGGCTCGGCCGCAGTAGCGCTTTCCAGTTCGCTGACCTTGCCGATGCGACGGCGGCGTTCCAGGATGCCTTGCTGGGTGTAGACCGCCAGGCCGGCGCTGTCATACCCGCGATATTCCAGGCGCTTGAGGCCTTCGATAAGGATGCTTGTGATGTTGCGCTCGGCAACGGCACCAACGATTCCACACATAGGTAATTTGCTCCT
Organism: Pseudomonadota bacterium; assembly: GCA_023388335.1. Lineage (GTDB taxonomy): Bacteria > Pseudomonadota > Gammaproteobacteria > Pseudomonadales > Pseudomonadaceae > Aquipseudomonas. The sequence continues at coordinate 930 of JAEWGL010000045.1, forward strand.
AGCTAAGGGCGGCGCAGATCAGGTTGATGCCGCGGGCTTGAATGTGTTCACGTGCCTCGGCGGGCAGGCGTTCATCGGTTATCAGGGTATTTACGTTGTTCCAGGGCAGCTCGAGGTTGGGTATCTTGCGCCCGACCTTCTCCGACTCGACCATGACGATCACCTCTCGGGCGACTTCAGCCATCACGCGGCTCAGGCCGAGCAATTCATTGAAGGTGGTGGTACCGCGGTCCAGGTCGATGCCATCGGCACCGATGAATAGCTGGTCGAAATCGTACGAGCGCAATACCTGCTCGGCGACCTGACCCTGGAAGGATTCCGAATGCGGATCCCAGGTACCGCCGGTCATCAACAGCACCGGTTCATGTTCCAGCTCACTCAGCGCCCGGGCCACGTTGAGCGAATTGGTCATCACTACCAGGCCTGGCTGATGGCCCAGCTCAGGAATCATCGCGGCGGTGGTACTGCCGCTGTCGACGATGATTCGCGCATGCTCCCGAATCCGCTCGACCGCTGCCTTGGCGATGGCCTGCTTGTACAAGGACACCGGTTGCGCCGACTCAGCGATCAACTCTTGGGGCATGGTCACCGCGCCGCCGTAGCGGCGTAGCAGCAGACCGTTGGCTTCAAGCGCGGCCAGATCCTTGCGGATGGTGACTTCGGAGGTTTCGAAACGCTTGGCGAGGGCGTCGACGCTCACCTCTCCCTGTTCATTGAGCAGGGCAAGGATATTGTGACGACGTTGCGGCGTATTACGTTTCGACATGACGGATTAAGTTTCGATTCGAAAGTTATTAGTTGCAATCAAAACCTATGGAAGCGATTTCGTCAAGCGCATAGGACTAAAATCACTGGCTGTGGATAAACCCATGCACATCGCTGGGACGAGCGGGCATAAAAAAGCCGGCTTATATCCATAAGCCGGCCTTTTCGAGCTGTGGATAATTTCAGCTTTTCTTCAGTTTTTCAGGACGCTTCCAGCCATCGATATTGCGCTGGCGCGCCCGGGCCACGGCGAGCTGTGCAGCCTCGACCGCTTGGGTGATGGTCGAGCCGGCCGCCGTCGTAGCACCCGCCTGGATATCCACAGGTGCCACCAGCGAGTTGTTCGAGCCGATGAAGACATCTTCGCCCAGCACCGTCTTGAACTTGTTGGCGCCGTCGTAGTTGCAGGTGATGGTGCCTGCACCGATGTTGGTGCGAGCACCGACCTCGGCATCGCCCAGGTAGGAGAGGTGCCCGGCCTTGGCGCCCTCGCCCAAGTGGGCGTTTTTCAGTTCCACGAAGTTACCCACATGGGCACGCGCCTCGAGCACGCTACCGGGGCGCAGGCGCGCAAACGGTCCGGCATCGCTGCCTTCGCCGAGCACGGCACCTTCAAGGTGACTGTTGGCTTTGACCACAGCACCTTTGCGCAGGGTACTGTTCTTGATCACGCAGTTCGGGCCGATCTGCACATCGTCCTCGATGACCACCTTGCCTTCGAGGATGACGTTGATGTCGATCAGCACGTCGCGACCTACACTGACTTCACCGCGGACGTCGAAACGTGCCGGGTCGCGCAGGGTCACACCCTGGGCCATGAGCCGACGGCCTTCACGCAGTTGATAGTGGCGCTCCAGCTCGGCGAGCTGACGACGATCGTTGGCGCCCTGCACTTCCATCGGGTCTTGCGGCTGCTCGGTGGCAACCACCAGGCCATCGGCGACAGCCATGGCGATCACATCGGTAAGGTAGTACTCACCCTGGGCATTGTTGTTGGACAGGCGGCCGAGCCAGTCGGCCAGGCGCGTCGCCGGCACGGCGAGGATACCGGTGTTGCCCTCCTTGATTGCCTTTTGCGCATCGCTGGCATCCTTGTGTTCGACGATCGCCTCGACCTTGCCCTGGGCATCGCGAACGATGCGGCCGTAGCCCGTCGGGTCCGCAAGGTTGACGGTGAGCAGGCCCAACTGCTCGCTGTTGACCTTGGCCAGCAGGCGCTGCAGCGTCTGGACCTCGATCAGCGGTACATCGCCGTAAAGGATCAGCACCGTCTCGGCATCCAGGGCCGGCAGTGCCTGAGCCACGGCATGGCCGGTGCCCAGCTGCTGGTCCTGCAGCACGAAGTTCAGGTCATCGGCGGCCAGCTGCTCGCGCACCCGCTCGGCACCGTGGCCGATGACCACGTGGATCCCCTGGGGCTGCAACTGGCGCGCGCTGTGGATAACGTGGCCGAGCATTGAATTGCCAGCGACGGGATGTAAGACCTTGGGTAGCGCCGAGCGCATGCGAGTCCCTTGGCCTGCGGCAAGAATAACGATATCGAGTGACATTGACTGGCTACCAATCCCGGGAGGTCAGCGATGTGACCGGAAGAATAATTCGGAAAAGAAAAAGGGTAGCCGAGGCTACCCTTTAACTCAATCGCAACGGCAGTGATCGACCTGAGCCAGATTACTTACCCTTGCGCAATTGCTGGACGGTACGCAGCTGAGCTGCGGCCTCGGCCAGGCGTGCGGCTGCGGCGCCGTAATCGAACTCCGCGCCTTTTTCATTCAGGGCGTTCTCGGCAGCCTTGAGGGCTTCCTGAGCCTGAGCTTCGTCCAGGTCTGCAGCACGTTGCACGGTATCGGCAAGCACCTTGACCATGTTCGGCTGGACCTCGAGGAAACCACCAGAGATGTAGAACACCTCCTGGGTGCCACCCTGCTTGGTCAGCGTGATCGGACCAGGCTTGAGATTGGTGATCAGCGGCGCATGGCCTGGAGCGATACCAAGATCACCCAGGTTACCGTGCGCAACCACCATCTCGACCAAACCGGAGAAGATCTCTCCTTCCGCGCTGACGATATCGCAATGGACTGTCATAGCCATCTGCTTGCCTCAACCTGATAGCGCCCCTTTCGGGGCGCCGGGATTACAGTTTCTTGGCTTTCTCGACCGCTTCTTCGATGCCGCCGACCATGTAGAACGCTTGTTCTGGCAGGTGGTCGTAGTCACCGTTGAGGATGCCTTTGAAGCCAGCAATGGTGTCTTTCAGGGAAACGTATTTGCCTGGAGCACCGGTGAAGACTTCAGCCACGAAGAACGGCTGGGACAGGAAGCGCTGGATCTTACGAGCGCGGGATACCAATTGCTTGTCGGATTCGGACAGTTCGTCCATACCCAGGATCGCAATGATGTCCTTCAGCTCTTTGTAACGCTGCAGCACGTACTGAACGCCACGAGCGGTCTCGTAGTGCTCGTTGCCGATCACGTTCGGGTCCAGCTGACGGGAAGTCGAGTCCAGTGGATCGACCGCTGGGTAGATACCCAGGGAGGCGATGTCACGGGACAGTACGACGGTAGCGTCCAAGTGGGCGAAGGTGGTGGCTGGCGACGGGTCGGTCAGGTCGTCCGCAGGTACGTATACGGCCTGGATCGAGGTGATCGAGCCTTCCTTGGTGGAGGTGATGCGCTCTTGCAGAACGCCCATCTCTTCAGCCAGGGTCGGCTGGTAACCTACTGCCGAAGGCATACGGCCCAGCAGTGCGGATACTTCGGTACCGGCCAGGGTGTAACGGTAGATGTTGTCGACGAACAGCAGAACGTCGTTACCTTCGTCACGGAACTTCTCGGCCATGGTCAGGCCAGTCAGCGCTACGCGCAGACGGTTTCCTGGTGGCTCGTTCATCTGACCGTAGACCAGGGCAACCTTGTCCAGAACGTTGGAGTCCTTCATCTCGTGGTAGAAGTCGTTACCCTCACGAGTACGCTCACCCACACCGGCGAACACGGAATAACCGCTGTGCTCGATGGCGATGTTACGGATCAGTTC
>JAEWGL010000051.1 GCA_023388335.1 Pseudomonadota bacterium
CCATGGCGGCTATCCTGATTGGCCTGCAGGCCTTGCGCCAAGACCCCGGCCGGGGCGGCGGCTAATTCGTCGGCGCGCGGACTCGTTTCTTCAGTACCTACTGTCAGAGGTACTGCCCCATGACCTCCCTGCTTTCACGCCTCGTACGCCCGGCCAAGGCCACCGCCTACCGGATCTTCGATGTCCAGCTCAAGGCCATCGAGCGCCTGAGCCCGTCCTTGTGCCGCTTCGTCTTCACCGGTGACGATGTGCAGCAGATGAACACGCTGGCGCCAGACCAGCGCGTCAAGCTGCTCTTCCCCACCCCTGCCGGCGAACCGCCGCGGCTGCCCAAGGACGGCCAGTGGCAACAGGCCCGGCGCGACCTGCCCAGCGACCAGCTGCCTGCGATGCGCACCTATACGATCCGCGCCCTGCGCCGCGAGGTGCTGGAAGTGGACGTTGATTTCGTGCTGCATGGCATCAATGGACCGGCCTCGGCCTGGGCTACACAGGCCCGGGTGGGCGAGCGCTTGCAGATGGTGGCGCCCAACCTGGCCTATGCCAGCGATCCAGGCGGCTACGAATGGAAACCCCCGCAAGCGCTGCGCAAAGCGTTGCTGATCGGTGACGAAACGGCCTTGCCGGCCATTGTCGGGATCCTCGAACAACTGGCACAGGCGCAACCGCAGCTGCCTGTACAGGCATTCATCGAGGTCCCCCATGAAAGCGACTGCATCGACCTGCGCCACAGCGCGGCAACGCACCTGCACTGGCTGCCCCGTGACCTGCTGCGCTGCGATCACGGCCAGGGCATGCGCCATGCCGTACGCGAGCTGGCCGACCTGCCGAGGGTGCGCAGCGCCGGTCCCGCCACCCTGGAGGAGGTCGATATCGACCAGCAGATCCTCTGGGAGCAAGCAAGCCGGCACAACGCCGACTTCTACGCCTGGATCGCCGGCGAATCGGCAACGGTGATGGATATCCGCCGCTACCTGATCAAGGAACGCGGGCTCGATCGCCAGACCCTGACGCTCATGGGGTATTGGCGCGCCGGGCGCACTTTCGACTGACCCCTGAAGAGGCCCGGCGCCGCGCACCGGGCCTTGGCCTCATTCGCCGGCGACCGCCGCCGCCAGGGCGCGTCCAAAGCGGGCCGCGACGTCGTCGATCTGGTCGGCGGTAATGATCAGCGGCGGGAGGAACCGCACCACCGCGCCATGGCGCCCGCCCAGCTCGAGGATCAGCCCGCGCTTGAGGCACTCACGCTGCAGGCGCGGCGCCAGGCCGGGTAACGCCGGTGGATGGCCCAATGCATCGGGTGTGCCCTGCGGGTCGATCAGCTCGACGCCAAGCATCAGGCCACGTCCCCGGACATCACCCAGCTGCGGGTAGTCACGCTGCAGCGCCTGCAAGTGCCCGCGCAACCGCTGGCCCAGGGCCTGGACCTGCTCGCAGACCTGATGCTCGACCAGGTATTTCATCACGGCCGAGCCTGCAGCCATGGCCATCTGATTGCCCCGGAACGTGCCGGCGTGCGCGCCCGGCGCCCAGGTATCCAGCCAGTCGCGATAGACCATCACCGCCAGCGGCAGGCTGCCGCCAATGGCCTTGGACAGCACCACTACATCGGGCACGATGCCGGCGTGCTCGAAGGCGAACATCCGCCCGGTGCGGGCAAAACCGCTTTGCACTTCATCGACGATCAAGGCCACCCCGGCTCGCTCGGTGATGCGGCGTACACCACGTAGCCAGTGCAGGTCGGCGGGGATCACACCGCCCTCGCCCTGCACCACTTCCAGGATCACCGCGGCCGGCCGTTGCACACCGGCTTCAGGATCGCTGAGCAGGTTCTCCAGGTAGTGCAGGTTGGCCTGCACCCCGGCCTCGCCGCCCAGGCCGAACGGGCATCGGTAGTCATAGGGATAGGGCATGAACTGCACGCCGTTGTTGAGCAATGCGCCCAACGGCTGCTTGGGCCCCAGGCTGCCCATCAGGCTCAGTGCGCCTTGGGACATGCCGTGGTAGGCCCCCTGGAACGCCAGCACCGTGCTGCGTCCGGTGGCGGTGCGTGCCAGCTTCAGCGCGGCCTCGACCGCATCCGTGCCAGTGGGCCCGCAGAACTGGATCTTGGCCTCGCGTCGCAGCGCTTCGGGCAGCAGGCCGAACAGGTCCTGGACAAACTGGTCCTTGACCGGTGTGGTCAGGTCCAGGGTATGCAGCGGCAGCTCATCGGCCAGCACCCGCTGGATCGCCTCGATCACCACGGGATGGTTGTGCCCCAGTGCCAAGGTGCCGGCGCCGGCCAGGCAGTCGAGGAACTGACGTCCTTCGACGTCCTCCACGTAGATCCCGCGCGCACGCTTGAGCGCCAGCGGCAGGCGCCGAGGATAGCTGCGGGCGTTGGACTCCTGCTGCTGTTGGCGCACTAGCAAGGGGGAATCGGTGAATTCGTACAAGGTCTGCGGTTCGCAAACCGGCAAGACCTGGGCAAGGCTGGAAGCGGTCGACATCTGGAGTAACCCTCGCAAGCAAGCGAATAGGCCCGGCACGACCTTGTAACCGGATATGTGTCGGGTTGTTATCGCTTGAAAAACGCTTCAGCCCGGTCGGGATTTAGCCACCGCTCCAAGATTTGTGCCTTACGGCTGCTGCACCGAAGCCCTCGAAGGCACCTGCAACCACACCCGCAACCCGTCGCTGCTGCTTTCGAACCGCAAGTTCCCCGCACACCGCTGCACGATGGCCTGTACGATCGCCAACCCCAGACCGCACCCGCCGCTCTGGCGGCTGCGCCAGAACCGCTCGGTCAGGTGCTGCAGGTCTTCGTCAGGTATTCCTGGCCCATGGTCGCGCACCAGAAAACCCACCTGCCCCTGCGCCATGTGCACTTCCAACTCCACCGGATCGTCCCCGGCGGTGTGGCGCAACGCGTTGTCGAGCAGGTTGCGCAAGGCCGCCACCGCCAGCGGCGCCGGCATGCCCAGGTAGACCTTGGCTGCCTCGGCCGGCAGACGCAGGGCGATACGCCGGTTGTCGCCGCCGCCGGCATCCTGGATCGCCTGCAACGCTACCTGCTCGGCACTGCACCGCACGCCATCGTCGAACGACAGGCTGCCTTCAACTCGCGCCAGCATCAGCAGTTGCTCAAGGGTCCGGTGCAAGCGGTCGGCCCCCTGCTCGGCGTGCTCCAGGGCCTGCTCGCGCACGTTGCCATCGGTCATTCGTGCCACCTGCAGGTGAGTCTTGATGGCGGTCAGCGGGCTGCGCAGTTCATGGGCGGCATCATCGGTAAGACGCCGTTCACGCTCGAGGGTCTGGGCGATGCGCAGGAACAGCTGGTTCTGGGTCTCGAGCAGGGGCTGCAACTCGCTCGGCATGCCCGCTACCTGCATCGGCTCGACGCTGTCGGCGCGTCGTCGACGCAGGGCATCGCACATGCGCTTGAGCGGTTCAAGGCCCTTGCCCAGCCCCATCCAGAGCAGGCCCAGGCTGCCGAGCAGGGCCATCAACACGGGTGCCGATGCCGCCAGCAGGATCGAGCGGTTCAACGCCTCGCGCTCCATGTGCCGGTCAGCGGTGGTGATGCGCACATCGCCACGGGTGTAGGTAAAGGTGCGCCACGAGGCGCCATCGATGGTCTGGTCCTGGAAGCCGCTACGCTGGTCGTCCATGGAGCCGTCATGCTTGTGGTTGCTGGCCAGGATCTCGCCGCGCAGCGAACTGACCTGGCAGGCCATGCCGTCCGGGACGCTGAGCTGATCGGCGGAGAAATGCGCCTCCTGCCCCTTGGCCGTCAGCGGTTGCGGCAGCTGGTCGATCAAGCCAGCGACCATCCGCGCCGACGCCACCAGGCGCTGGTCCAGGGAGAACATCATCTGCTGGCGCAAGTCACGCAGCATCCAGGCAGCCGCCAGCGCCCAGATGATCACGAAGGCGCTGCCCAGAATCAGGCTCAGGCGCACCCGCAGGCTCATGATGCCGTCTCCTGCGGCGCCTGCGCCGGTCCCAGGCGATAGCCCAGACCGCGCACCGTCTCCACGATGCTGTTGCCCAGCTTGCGGCGCAGGTGATGGATGTGCACGTTGAGGGCGTTGCTCTCGACCTCGTCATTGAAGCCATAGACGCAATCCTTGAGCTGCTCGCTGGTCAGTACCCGGCCGGGATTGTTGAGCAGGGCCTGAAGCAGCGCCTGCTCGCGGCGTGACAGGTCTACCGGCTGCCCGCCCAGGCTCGCCTCGCAACTGCTTGGGTCGTAGCGCAACGGGCCATGCTCGATCACATTGACCACCCGCCCCGCCGCACGGCGCAGCAGGGTATGCAGCCGCGCGGCCAGTTCGCGCAGGTCGAAGGGCTTGAGCAGGTAGTCGTCGGCACCGGCCTGCAGGCCGTCGACGCGGTCGGTGATCGCGTCACGCGCGGTCAGGATCAGTACCGGCAGCGTCGCGCCCTGCTGGCGCAGACGGCGCAGCAGCTTGAGGCCGTCTTCATCGGGCAGGCCAAGGTCGAGCACCATCACATCGAACTGCGCCGCCTGCAGCAACGCCCGCGCCGCCGAAGCGCTGGCCACCCGGTCGACGGTCAGCCCCTGCGCGGTCAAGCCGGCGCTGATGCCGCTGGCGATCAGGTCGTCATCCTCGCAGAGCAGTACGTGCATGGGGCTGTCTCCATAAGAAAAGAGGGGTATTGCACAGGCCATCGATTAAGGCAGGATTATGCCGCGCCAGGCCGGCGCCGTCGCGGCCTGGCGACCACCGTGTAGCACCGGGTTAACTCTCGGTTAATCGGCGCGGACCAGCATGGCCGCTCAAACGTATTGCCAAGGCGTCGACATGCGCGTTCTCTTCCTCTCACTGATGCTCCTGCTCGCCGGCCCGCTCCAGGCCAACCCCTTCTTCACCCAGCCTGACTTCCTCCCGGTGGAGAAAGCCTTTGTCCTGTCCCAGGATCGCCTGCCGTCAGGGGAAACGCGCCTGCATTTCAAGATCGAAGATGGCTACTACCTGTATCAGAAGCGCCTGAAGTTCGATGGCCTGGCCGCCGACCAGCAGCCGACGCTGCCTGCGGCGATGAACCACCGTGACGAGTTCTTCGGCGACAGCCCTGTCTACCGCGGCGAGCTGGAGCTGCTGCTGCCGGCCACGGCCAGCGGTGAGCTGCGCTTGGGCTGGCAGGGCTGTGCCGATGCCGGCCTGTGCTACCCGCCACAGACCCGCCTGATCGACCTGGGCGGCAAACCAGCCGTCGGGACTGCCACTGATCAGGCCAGCGACCAGGTCCTGGCCACTGCCCTACAACAGAGCAGTCTGGCCTGGAGCCTGCTGGCATTCTTCGGCCTCGGCCTGCTGCTGGCCTTTACTCCGTGCTCGTTGCCGATGCTGCCGATCCTCGCCGGGCTGGTTCTGGGCAATGGCGCCAACGCACGCCGCGGGTGGCTATTGGCCGGGGTCTATGTGCTGAGCATGGCCTTGGTGTATGCCGCGCTGGGCGTCGTTGCCGCGCTATTGGGCGCCAGCCTGCAAGCCTGGCTGCAGCAGCCGTGGTTGCTGGGCAGTCTGGCGATGTTGTTCGTACTCCTTGCGCTGCCGATGTTCGGTGCCTTCGAGCTACAGCTGCCGGTGGGGCTGCGTGACCGGCTCAACCGCGCCGGCCAGGACACCCGTGGCGGCAACCTGTATGGCGCGGCGCTGCTCGGCGCGCTTTCCGGCCTGCTCATGGGCCCGTGCATGACCGCGCCACTGGCCGGTGCCCTGCTCTACATCGCCCAAAGCGGCGATATGCTGCAGGGAGGACTGGTGCTCCTGAGCCTCGGGCTGGGTATGGGGGTGCCGCTGCTGTTGCTGGTAACCCTAGGCAACCGCTACCTGCCACGTCCCGGCGCCTGGATGAACCTGGTCAAGGGTTTCTTCGGCTTCGTTTTTCTTGGCATGGCGCTGTACACCCTGCGCAGCCTGCTCGCGCCGGCGCTGTTCCTAGCTTTGGCAGGTGGCTGGCTGATCGCTTTCGCCTGGGCCGCCTGGCCACCGTTGCAGCGCCTGCCCGCGTTGCGCGCCCTGCCGCTGCTGAGCGCCCTTTGGGGGGCCTTGTTGCTGGTCGGGGCCGCCGCCGGGGGCAGCGATCCCTGGCAGCCCCTACAGCCCTTTGCCGCCGGCCCCGGGGCTGGGCGGCAGGCCGCTGTACAGGACGCCTTCGTCACCGTCAGCCAGCCCGAGGAGCTGCAGCGTGAGCTGGACAGCGCCAAGGCCCGCGGCCAATGGGTGATGCTCGACTACTCTGCCGACTGGTGCGTCTCGTGCAAGGTCATGGAAAAACAGGTGTTCGCCCGCGACGACGTACAGGCAGGCTTGGCCGGGGTGCATCTGCTGCGCCTGGATGTCACTGCTGATACGCCGGCCAGCCGTGCGTTGCTGCAACGCTACCAGGTGCCTGGACCGCCCAGCCTGATCTGGATCGGCCCGGAAGGCGAAGAGCGCCGCGCCCGGCGCATCACCGGCGAAATCGATGCCCGCGGTTTCCTCGAGCAATGGGCCCAGACACGGAGCCAAGGTTGATGCTGACGCTGACCCTGGGGCCATTGACCATGGCCCTGAACCACGTGCTGCTGCTCTGCGCCCTGGCCATCGCCAGCCTGGTCGGCTGGCGAGTTGCCCGTCGCGGCGGCCAGAGCCCGGAATCGACGTTGTTCAACCTGTTCCTGCTGGGCCTGCTCTGCGCCCGCTTGGGCTTCGTGCTCAGCTACTGGCCAATGTTCCGCGATGACCCCTTGCAGATCATCGACCTGCGCGACGGCGGTTTTCTGCTCTGGCCTGGGCTGCTGGCCGTGGCGGCCGGCGCGCTCTGGCAAGGCTGGCGACGGCCCAGGTTGCGCCGGCCGCTGGGCTGGGGCCTATTCAGCGGGGCCTTATTATGGGTTCTTGGCAGCCTTGGCAGCCACCTGTACAGCGAGGGCACGCGGTTGCCGGAATTGACCCTGCGCAATGCCAGCGACCAGCCCGTGGCCCTGAGCGCGTACCGTGGCCGACCGCTGGTGGTGAACATCTGGGCCACCTGGTGTCCGCCCTGCCGCCGGGAAATGCCGGTGCTGCAGCAGGCCCAGCACGAACACCCCGACGTCACCTTCCTGTTCGTCAACCAGGGTGAAACCCCGCAGACGGTGACCACCTTCCTCGCCACCACCGGCCTCAACCTGTCCCACGTCCTGTTCGACGGCAGTGGCCAGCTCGCCCAGCGGGTCGGCTCCATGGCCCTGCCCACTACGCTGTTCTACAACGCCGAAGGACGCCTGGTCGGCAGTCACCTGGGGGAACTGTCCCGGGCCAGCCTGCAACACGCCCTGCATCCCCTGCAACGCGCCGACGCGCCCGCCTCAACCGTACAAGGAAAGTAGCATGCGCCTGATACCCCTCCTGCCCCTCACCCTCAGCCTGCTGGCCGCCCCCACCCTGCGGGCTGAAGACTTGCCCAAGCCGATCCAGCAACTGCAAGCCAAGGGCGCGGTGATCAAAGGCAGTTTCGACGCCCCCAACGGGCTGCGCGGCTATGCCGCGCAATACCAGAACAACGGCCTGGCCCTGTACCTGACACCTGACGGCAAGCATGTACTGGTCGGCAACCTGTTCGACGAACAGGGCCAGGACCTCAGTGCCGAGCCGCTGGAGAAACTGGTCTACGGGCCGATGAGCAAGGCCGTGTGGGCGAAGATGGAGTCGTCCGCCTGGATCGCCGACGGCAAGGCGGATGCGCCGCGCACGGTGTACCTGTTCAGCGATCCCAACTGCCCGTACTGCACGATGTTCTGGCAGCAGGCCAGGCCGTGGGTGGAATCGGGCAAGGTGCAATTACGGCATATCATGGTGGGCATCATCCGTGAGGACAGCCCTGGCAAGTCGGCTGCGTTGTTAGCCAGCAAGGACCCGGCAAAGGCTTTGCGCGAACATGAGCAAGCGGGCAAAGCCAGCATGCTCAAGGCGCTGGACACGATTCCCGAAGCCGTGCAGGCCAAGCTGGACGCCAATCTGGCGTTGATGGAGGAACTCGGGCTGGCCGCGACGCCGGCAATCTTCTATCGCGATGAGCAAGGACGGCTGCAAAGTCAGCAGGGGGCTCCTCGGGCTGAGACGCTTGGCAGGATTCTCGGGGCTCGTTAAGGCCCCAGCGAATTGCGCGATCGGAAAATCAAGGTGGGTTCAACGCTTAATCAGGCGCCGCCCCTAGCTTGCGCCCCCTTGGGCCGAATGGAGGTATCTCTCAAGAAACCCGAGCCTTGATATCCAGCCGCCGCAAATGACAGGTTACCTCTTCCCGATCGTGGTAGAGCTGCTTGCACGCAATCGAAACCTTGACCTTGCGGGCCTTGAACCCCGCCTCGATGCGGTCGAGCAACCGCCGCACTTCCGCATAGCGTTGCTTCATCGGCAATTTGAGGTTGACCACCGCCTCGCGACACAACCCCTCGCCCAACCAGGTCTCCAGCAAGGCCGCGCTGCGCGCGGGCTTCTCGACGATGTCGCAGACCATCCAATCGACCATCTGCTTGGGCCGCCAGGTGAATCCATCCGCCATCAGGTGCTGAACCAGGCCAGTGTCCATCAAGCTCTCGGCCATGGGGCCGTTGTCGATGGCGGTCACGAGCATGCCGCGCTTGACCAGTTGGTAGGTCCAGCCCCCAGGGGCCGCACCCAGGTCGACGCCGGTCATGTCGTCGGACAGGCGCTGCGCCCACTGCTCGCGGGGGATGAACTGGTGCCAGGCTTCCTCGAGCTTGAGGGTCGAGCGGCTGGGTGCTTCGCGGGGGAACTTCAGGCGCGGAATGCCCATGGGCCAGAGCGCCGAATTGCCGGCCTCGGCCAGGCCGACGAAGACCCGTCGACCGCTGATGAAGGTCAAGAGCAGACGGGCATCGATGCCACCTTCGACCAGCCGGCCGGCTTTGCCGAGTGCCTTGCGCAGGGGCACTTCGAACTTGCGGCAGAAGGTCGAGAGCTCCTTGCCATCGTTGCTGTCCAACACCTCCAGCCACAGGCTGCTACACACCGGATGATCGGCCAGGTGCTCGAGCAATACGCTGATGCGGTCGGTCTCGGGCAGCTCGATGAAACTGCCGCGGGCCCACTGGCGCGGGAAGATCAGCTGGGAGAAGCGCAATTCACGCATCAGCCGTTCGGCGCCTTCGGTGTCGTTGCAGACGAATTCGGCACACGCGCTGTGCGGCTTGCCTTTGGCGTACCCGGCAACGCCCAGACGGGCAGCGTGTTCGCTGATCTCGGCGCAGACCTCGCCCTCGAAACCGGGCCGGCAATGCATGAACAGGGTATTCATTTCTCACTCCACGACGGTTGGCGCCAACACCGCCAACCCTGATCCGGCGCAAGACCTGCACCGCTAAAGCGGCGCATGATAAAGGAAGATCGGAACCTGCGACATGCCCCGCCGGTCCAGTATAGGGTCAGGTCGGGAAAACCCGGTCTAACCTGACCATTCAGCAAGGTCCGTGCCGTGCGGACCGTCACAGAGGCGGTGATCCCGGCAACAGTCAGGAATTGTCGGTCACCGGCGCAGAAGGAGTTGGGAATGCCCTCGCTCGATAGCCTGAAAACCCTCAAGACGCTGACGGTGGCCAACCGTCCCTATCACTATTTCAGCCTGCCCGAAGCGGCCCGCCAACTCGGCGACCTGCAGACGCTGCCCATGTCGCTCAAGGTGCTGTTGGAAAACCTGCTGCGCTGGGAAGATGGCAAGACGGTCACCGTCGACGACCTACGCGCGCTGGCTGACTGGCTCAAGGAGCGGCGCTCGGATCGGGAAATCCAGTACCGTCCGGCGAGGGTGCTGATGCAAGACTTTACCGGCGTGCCGGCGGTGGTCGATCTGGCCGCCATGCGCGCGGCGATGGCCAAGGCCGGTGGCGATCCGCAGCGGATCAACCCGCTCTCGCCGGTCGATCTGGTCATCGACCATTCGGTCATGGTCGACCGCTACGCCAGCCAGCAGGCCTTCGCCGAAAACGTTGACATCGAGATGCAGCGCAATGGCGAGCGCTATGCCTTCCTGCGCTGGGGCCAGAGCGCCTTCGACAACTTCCGGGTGGTGCCGCCAGGCACCGGCATTTGCCATCAGGTCAACCTCGAATACCTCGGCCGTACCGTCTGGACTCGCGACGAAGACGGCCGTACCTACGCCTTCCCCGACACGCTGGTCGGCACTGACTCGCACACCACCATGATCAATGGCCTGGGCGTGCTCGGCTGGGGCGTGGGCGGTATCGAGGCGGAAGCGGCGATGCTCGGCCAGCCGGTGTCGATGCTGATCCCCGAGGTGATCGGCTTCAAGCTGACCGGCAAGCTGCGCGAAGGCATTACCGCCACTGACCTGGTGCTGACGGTCACGCAGATGCTGCGCAAGAAGGGTGTGGTGGGCAAGTTCGTCGAGTTCTACGGTGACGGCCTGGCCGAGCTGCCGTTGGCCGACCGCGCGACGATCGCCAACATGGCGCCGGAATACGGCGCGACCTGCGGGTTCTTCCCGGTCGATGAGGTCACGCTCGACTACCTGCGTCTGTCCGGGCGCCCGCCGGAAACCGTGCAACTGGTCGAAGCCTACTGCAAGGAACAGGGCCTGTGGCGCCTGCCTGGCCAGGAGCCGGTGTTCACCGACAGCCTGGCCCTGGACATGCACGAGGTCGAAGCCAGCCTGGCCGGGCCCAAGCGGCCCCAGGACCGGGTCGCGCTGGCCGATGTCAGCAAGGCCTTCGATGGCTTCATGGGCCTGCAACCCAAGCCGCTGAACAAGGAAGTCGGACGCCTGGAAAGCGAGGGCGGTGGCGGGGTTGCAGTGGGCAATGCCGACCAGACCGCTGAAGTGAGCCACGAGCACGCGGAGCAGCCGTACGCCCTGCGCGACGGCGCCGTGGTCATTGCCGCCATCACCTCCTGCACCAACACCTCCAACCCAAGCGTGATGATGGCCGCCGGGCTGGTGGCGAAGAAGGCGGTGGAAAAGGGCCTGCAACGCAAACCCTGGGTCAAGAGCTCGCTGGCGCCGGGTTCCAAGGTGGTCACCGACTACTACAAGGCCGCCGGCCTGACGCCTTACCTCGATGAACTGGGCTTCGACCTGGTCGGCTATGGCTGCACCACCTGCATCGGCAATTCCGGGCCGCTGGACGAGGCCATCGAAACGGCCATCAGCAGCGCCGACCTGACCGTGGCCTCGGTGCTTTCGGGCAACCGCAATTTCGAAGGCCGAGTGCACCCGCTGGTAAAAACCAACTGGCTGGCCTCCCCTCCCCTGGTGGTGGCCTATGCCCTGGCCGGCACCGTCCGCCTGGACCTGAGCCGCGAACCACTGGGCACCGGGAAGGATAACAAAGAGGTGTACCTGCGCGATATCTGGCCGAGCCAGCAGGAAATTGCCGACGCGGTGGCGCGCGTCGACACGGCGATGTTCCACAAGGAGTATGCCGAGGTGTTCGCCGGTGACGCCCAGTGGCAGGCCATCGAAGTGCCACAGGCCGCCACCTACGTGTGGCAGGACGATTCCACCTACATCCAGCACCCACCGTTCTTCGACGACATCGGCGGCCCGCCGCCGCGCATCGAGGATGTCCAGGGCGCGCGGATCCTGGCGTTGCTGGGTGACTCGGTAACCACCGACCACATCTCCCCGGCCGGCAACATCAAGGCCGACAGTCCGGCAGGCCACTACCTGCGCGACAAGGGTGTGCAGCCGCGGGACTTCAACTCCTACGGATCGCGCCGCGGCAACCACGAGGTGATGATGCGCGGCACCTTCGCCAACATCCGCATTCGCAACGAGATGCTCGGTGGCGAGGAAGGTGGCAATACCCTGCACGTACCCAGCGGCGAGAAGCTGGCGATCTATGATGCGGCCATGCGCTACCAGGCCGAGGGCACGCCGCTGGTGGTGATCGCCGGCCAGGAATACGGCACCGGCTCCAGCCGCGACTGGGCGGCCAAGGGCACCAACCTGCTAGGAGTCAAGGCGGTAGTGGCAGAGAGTTTCGAGCGCATCCACCGCTCCAACCTGATCGGCATGGGCGTGCTGCCCCTGCAGTTCAGCGCAGGGCAGAATCGCAAGAGCCTTTCGCTGACCGGGAAGGAGCGCGTAGACGTGCTGGGACTCAGCGACGCCAGGCTCCACCCGGGCATGACCTTGGCGCTGCGGATCACCCGCGAGGGCGGACGGCAAGAGACAATCGACGTGCTCTGCCGCATCGATACCCTCAATGAAGTGGAATACTTCAAGGCCGGAGGCATTCTGCACTACGTGCTGCGTCAGCTGATCGCTGGCTGAATCCAGCAAGCCCGGCTCGTTTTGGGTCGGGCTTGCCCGGCGCCTGCCCGCAGTGGTGCCGTGTCACTTAGGCTTGGTCCTTATGCACGCGTGGCTTTCAGCTACCCTGTGCAGGCTCTTGGCTGAACCTGCGAAATTTTCATTCAATATAAGTGGGGTCATGCCGATACCTTTCGAAAGCCTTGCGGATTGAACAGCAGATGCGTAACAACCAGCCGATTACCCAGCGCGAACGGACTTTCCCTGCCCAACAGCGGTTGATCTCCACCACCAACAGCAAGGGGGTGATCACCTACTGCAACGATGACTTCATCGAGATCAGCGGCTTCACCCGTGAAGAGTTGATGCATGCTCCGCACAACCTGGTGCGCCACCCGGACGTTCCTTCGGCGGTGTTCGACCACATGTGGAAAACCCTGAAGCAGGGCCTGCCGTGGATGGGTATCGTCAAGAACCGGTGCAAGTCAGGCGATCACTATTGGGTCAATGCCTACGTTACGCCAATCTTCGAGAACAACCAGGTGACTGGCTTCGAGTCGGTGCGGGTCAAGCCCACCGCCGAGCAGATCCGCCGTGCCGAAGCACTGTATCAGCGCCTGAACCAGAACAAGCCGGCGGTTCCGCGGCGCGACAAATGGCTGCCGGTGCTGCAGGACTGGCTGCCGTTCATCCTGGTCAGCCAAATTGGCTTCCTGATCGGCAGCTGGCTGGGTCACTCCTGGGGCTTTGCCCTGGCCGCCGCCTTATCGGTACCGCTGGGCCTGATCGGCCTGAGCTGGCAGCAACGTGGTCTCAAGCGCCTGCTGCGTCTGGCCGAACAGGCCACCTCCGACCCGTTGATTGCGCAGATGTTCACCGACAGCCGCGGCGTCCAGGCGCGCCTGGAAATGGCCATGCTCAGCCAGGACGCACGCTTGAAGACCTGCCTGACGCGCCTGCAGGACAGCGCCGAGCACCTCAATGAACAGGCTCGCCAATCGGACATCCTGGCCCATAACAGCTCCACCGGGCTTGAGCGTCAACGCGTGGAAACCGAACAGGTCGCCGCGGCAGTCAACCAGATGGCTGCCACCACCCAGGAAGTCGCCAGCCACGTGCAGCGCACTGCGGACGCGACCCAGCAGGCCAATCGCCTAACCAGTCAAGGCCGCGAGATTGCCGGCGAAACCCGCGAGGCGATCGAGCGTCTGTCGGCCGCCGTGGGCGAAACCGGCCAGACCGTGACCCAATTGGCCCGTGACAGCGACGAGATCGGCGGCGTGGTCGATGTGATCAAGGGCATCGCCGACCAGACCAACCTGCTGGCATTGAACGCCGCCATCGAAGCGGCGCGTGCTGGCGAGATGGGCCGCGGCTTCGCCGTGGTCGCCGATGAGGTTCGTCAGTTGGCCCAGCGCACTGCCGAATCCACCGGGCAGATCCACGGCCTGATCGCCAAGTTGCAGCAGACCGCCAGCAATGCGGTACAAACCATGGAGACCGGCCACCGTCAGGCCGAAGAAGGTGTGGCGCGGGTCATGCAAGCGGACCAGGCACTGGTTGGCATCAGCGATGCGGTAGCCAACATCACCGACATGACCACGCAGATCGCTGCCGCTACCGAGGAACAGACCGCGGTGGCCGACGAGATCAGCCGCAACATCAGCACCATCGCCGAACTGGCCGACCAGACCTCCGAACAGGCCCAGCACTCGGCCCACCTCAGCGAAGAGCTGACGCGCACCGCCACTGGCCAGTACTCGCTGGTCGAACGGTTCAATCGCTAGAAGGACCACGGCGCCCCCTGCTCCCCTGCTCCCCTGCAAGGCGGCGCCGTACTTACCAGTCCAGGCGCAACCGGGTCTGGAAATAGCGTTCTTCTCCACTCAACGGATCCTTGAAACGCAGGCTATGGGCCAGCAGCTTCAAGGGTTTGGCATAGTCGTCCTCGACGTGCTGCAGCTGGGGATAGAAAGGGTCGTTACAGATACTCGCGCCCAGTGCGCTCATGTGCACACGCAGCTGATGAGTCTTGCCGGTCACCGGCGACAACCCGTAACGCCACAGCTTCCCTTGGCGCTCGAGCACCTCGGCCAGGGTTTCGCTGTTGGCCGTGCCGGGCACCTCCTGCATGCGGAAGAACGGCTCGCCATGGGCCAGGCGGCTCTTGTGCACCAAGGGGAATTCACGCTCTGGCAACGCCCCCGCTATGGCCTGATAGCGTTTGTCGATCTGCCGATTGGGAAACAGCGACTGATAGGCCGAACGGCTCTGCGGATTGGCGGAAAACAGCACCAGCCCGGCGGTGTGCCGGTCGATGCGATGCAGGGGTACTAGGTGCGGGTTGTCCAGGCGACGGATCAGGCGCCGCAGCAAGGTCTGCTCGACATACTCGCCGGTTGGCGTCACGGGCAGGAAATGAGGCTTGTCAGCCACCACCAGATGCTCGTCCACGTGCAGGATGGTTTCCTGCACCGGTATCGGCTTCTCGTTCGGCACCTCGCGGAAATAATGGATGCGCAGTCCCTGGCGATATGGCCGGTCGACGCCGATGGCCTGACCTTGGGCGTCGAGAACACGGCCGCGGGCAATGCGGTCGAGCCATTGCTCGCGACTGATCGCC
This sequence comes from Pseudomonadota bacterium, assembly GCA_023388335.1. Classification (GTDB taxonomy): domain Bacteria; phylum Pseudomonadota; class Gammaproteobacteria; order Pseudomonadales; family Pseudomonadaceae; genus Aquipseudomonas. The sequence goes on from JAEWGL010000051.1 coordinate 14,894, forward strand.
TTGAAGTGATCGCACAAACAGTCAAGCACGGTCGGCCAGTGACCGGGCGGCAGGCACAGGGTACTGGCCTGGTGAAGTGCTGGATCGAAAGGGGGGGTCATGGCAAGGCTCGTGGCATCGGGCCAGGCATTATCCTCCAAGGCCTGTGTCTCAACCAGTCTGGGCGGCCATTTCGCTGTACTCCTTGAGCCAGCGCAGCACCTGCACCGCTTCCCAGCGACTGGGGTCGTACAAGGCGTAGACCAGCCCGTCGTAGCCCACCACATCCAGCGGCCGATGATAGCCGGCGCGCTGGAACAGCGCTTCGATCTCGGCGAAGCAGGTGTTGAAATGCACCTTGCCGAACGGGGTCTTGCCCTCGGTCACCAGCCCGTCGAGGCGCAGTTCCAGCACGGCGTCACGCAGCAGATCGGGAGACATGCGATTGACGCTGTACTTCAGTTGTTCGACATTGACCATTGCTTGCACTCCACCCGCTGACCCCAGGGACGAACAACCGCTCGACCCGATACTGTATCGATATACAGTCTAGGGCGAGTAGCCATCCGCGTCAAACCAGGAAACGTCCTACTGGATGCCTGGCAGGTAGCCGGTGCCTCGCCGCACGGTCAGTACTTCACGGCGCGCGTCGCCCTGGGTGACAGCCAGGTGAACCCAGCTGTCGAACTCGAGAATCAACTGGTCGAACGCCAGCTCGCACGCCTCTATTTGCTCGGCCAGCTCGCGCGGTGACAGGCCCACTACCGTGAAGTCGGCAGCCAGACCGTGGGTATGAGCGCTGTTCGGCGCACCTCCGACCCGCTGATTGAGGGCCTGGCTGCGGTATCCGCTGCTGATCAGGACCGGCCGATCAACCAGGCTACGCACGTGCTCCAGCGCCTGGCAGAGATGCTGGAGGTTATCGAGGACCTGTGGGTCGGGGGTGTTATCCAGGCCCTCGCGGCAGGCGATCTGGGAAACCGTCATTTCCTCGAGGGTGAAATGGGGGGTGATGAACATGCTGGCAGCCTCTCCTGGCATTCGCGGTGCGCGTCCGGCCTCCTGGCCAATGCCTGGCAATTGTCGGCGTTCGGTCGTCCTGATGCACTCCCGGAAACGCAACCGGTTATTAACAGACTTCAGCGCAGGAAGGCCACCACCTGCTCGGCATCGAACGGCCAGCCAAGCTCGGCCCCCGTATCGTTGCGCCGCAGCACCGGAATGAGCAGGCCATAGCGCTCGAACAGGATTTCGTCCTCGGCGATATCGACCAGTTCGACCAACAGGCCGTGCTCGACGAAGGGCATGAGCAACGCTTCTGCGACTTCGCACAAATGGCACCCCAGGGTGCCGTAGAGTTGGCATTCAGGAAGCATGGGCAAGGTACCGGCAACAGCCTGTAGAGATGCTTATTCTAGTGTCCTGTCTTCGAAATACGTTCTCTTTTGACGAGTGGCTGTTGTTGTCAGGCAAGGCGCGGCGACGAGTCATAGCAGGGCTATGGCGAGGCGTCGCAACGCGGCCTGGCGACAACAGGCGCCGTCAAAA
>JAEWGL010000224.1 GCA_023388335.1 Pseudomonadota bacterium
TCCAGGCCAGGGCGTGTTCCCGACCGCCATTGCCGATGATCAAAACTTTCATGTCAAAACCTCTGTTTGGCGGCGATCCTCGGCCCTGTGGGAGCGGGGCTTGCCAGCTGAATTAGTGGCGGAAGTGGCGCATGCCGGTGAACACCATGGCGATGCCGGCTTCGTCGGCCGCTGCAATCACCTCGGCATCGCGCATCGAACCGCCTGGCTGGATCACTGCGTTGATGCCCACCTTGGCGGCATTGTCGATGCCGTCGCGGAACGGGAAGAACGCGTCGGAGGCCATGACCGCGCCCTGCACCTGCAGGCCGGCGTGCTCGGCCTTGATCGCGGCGATGCGCGCGGAGTTGACGCGGCTCATCTGGCCGGCGCCGACGCCGATGGTCTGGCGGTTCTTGGCGTAGACGATGGCGTTGGACTTGACGAACTTGGCCACTTTCCAGGCGAAGATCAGGTCGTGGATTTCTTGCTCGGTCGGCGCGCGCTTGGTCACCACCTTGAGGTCCTCGGCGCTGATCATGCCGTTGTCGCGGCTCTGCACCAGCAGCCCGCCGTTGACGCGCTTGTAGTCCCAGGCCGCGGCACGCTCGCTCGACCACTGGCCGCAGGCCAGCAGGCGTACATTGGCCTTGGCCGCCACCACGGCGCGGGCTTCTTCGCTGACGCTCGGGGCAATGATCACTTCGACGAACTGACGCTCGACGATCGCCTTGGCGGTTTCGGCGTCCAGCTCGCGGTTGAAGGCGATGATGCCGCCGAAGGCCGACTCGGTGTCGGTGGCGTAGGCCAGGTCGTAGGCCTTGCGGATACCACCTTCGTCATCCGGGCACACCGCCACGCCACATGGGTTGGCGTGCTTGACGATGACGCAGGCGGGCTTGACGAAGCTCTTCACGCACTCCAGCGCCGCATCGGTATCGGCGACGTTGTTGTACGACAGTTCCTTGCCCTGCAGCTGCACGGCGGTGGCGATGCCGGCCTCGGCAGGCTTGCTCTCGACATAGAACGCCGCGCTCTGGTGCGGGTTCTCGCCGTAGCGCATTTCCTGGGCCTTGACGAATTGGCTGTTGAAGGTGCGCGGGAATTCGCTGCGGCCTTCTGTCACCAGGGTGTCGCGGGCCTGGTCGATGGTGCCCATGTAGTTGGCGATCATGCCGTCGTAGGCGGCGGTGTGCTCGAACGCCTTGAGCATCAGGTCGAAGCGCTGGGCGTAGGTCAGGCCACCGGCCTTGAGGTTTTCCAGAACGCTGGCGTAGTCACCGGCGTTGACCACGATGGCCACGTCCTTGTGGTTCTTCGCCGCGGAACGGACCATGGTCGGGCCGCCGATGTCGATGTTCTCGATGGCGGTCGGCAGGTCGCAACCAGGCTTGGCGATGGTGGCTTCGAACGGGTACAGGTTGACGGCGACCAGGTCGATCGGCTTGATGCCGTGCTCGTTCATGATGGCGTCGTCGGTGCCGCGACGGCCAAGAATACCGCCGTGGATCTTCGGATGCAGGGTCTTGACCCGGCCGTCCATCATCTCGGCAAAGCCGGTGTAGTCGGCCACTTCCACCGCGGCGACACCGTTGTCCTTGAGCAGCTTGTAGGTGCCACCGGTGGACAGGATCTCGACACCGAGCTGCTCCAGCTCACGGGCGAATTCGAGGATTCCGGTCTTGTCGGAGACGCTGATCAAGGCGCGGCGGATCGGCAGGCGGGTAGTCTGGTCGGTCATTTCAGATTCCATAACGCGGTGGAGTCAGCAAAAAAGGCGACCTCATCGAATGGGAGCCGCCTTTTCTGGTTTGGGTTCTGGTTTACAACAGATCGTACTGCTTGAGCTTCTTGCGCAGGGTACCTCGGTTGAGTCCGAGCATCTCGCTGGCCTTGGTCTGGTTGCCCTTGACGTGGTTCATCACGCTTTCGAGCAATGGGGCTTCGACTTCCGAAAGCACCAGGTTGTACACGTCCGTGACGGTAGCCCCCTCGAGGTGGGCAAAATAGTTGTGCAGCGCCTTTTCCACACTGCCGCGAAGGGTCTGGCCCTCTTCACTCGGCGTGTTCAGGTGCTGTTTGAGGTTGACGTTGTCGCTCACGGGCGTTGTTCCACTCACTAAAGTCTCGGTCATCATCGTCATGCGGCCACCCCTTGTCCGTCCTCTGTCTCAAGGCTCTGTCGACGCTCGCGAAAGAACTCGCGGACGTTGGCGCACTGCGCTTGCGTATCTTCCAAAGCGTTGAACCGGGCGCGGAACTCCCTGCCGCCCGGTCGTGTTGCCAGGTACCAGCCCACGTGCTTGCGGGCGATACGAACACCCATCACATCGCCGTAGAAGGCGTGCAGCGCGGCCAGGTGCTCCAGCAGAATCTGTTCCACCTCGTCCAGTCCTGGTGCTGGCAGGTACTGGCCAGTACGCAGGTAATGCTCGATCTCGCGAAAGATCCAGGGTCGCCCCTGGGCCGCGCGGCCGATCAGCAGGCCATCGACGCCGGTGGCGTCCAGCACGGCCCGGGCCTTTTGCGGCGAGGTGATGTCGCCATTGGCGAAAACCGGGATCGACACCGCCTGCTTGATGGCCGCGATGGTGTCGTATTCGGCTTCGCCGGTGTACAGGTCGGCGCGTGTGCGGCCATGCACCGCCAGCGCCTGGATGCCGGCCTGCTCGGCGATCCTTGCCACGTTCAGGCCGTTCTTGTTCGCCCGGTCCCAGCCGGTGCGGATCTTCAGGGTCACCGGGACCTCCACTGCGCCGACCACGGCGTGGAGGATCTCGCTGACCAGTGCTTCATCTCTCAATAAAGCAGAGCCTGCGGCCTTGTTGCAGACTTTTTTTGCCGGGCAGCCCATGTTGATATCGATGATCTGCGCGCCGGCCTCGACGTTGGCCCGGGCTGCTGCCGCCAGCATCTGCGCGTCGCCACCGGCGATCTGGACCGAGCGTGGCTCGGGATCGCCTTCGTGGATGCGGCGCAGGCGCGACTTGCGGCTGTTCCAGAGGCTCATGTCGCTGGACACCATTTCCGAGACCACCATGCCCGCGCCCAGGCGTTGGCACAGCAATCGGAAAGGCTGGTCCGTGACCCCGGCCATGGGCGCGAGGATCAGGTTGTTCTGCAGTGTATAAGGGCCGATGCGTACCGCCGACATAGGAGTTCCCTGTTGTGGGGCCGAATCATTGGAGTTCGAAAAAGGGTGGGCATGATACCCGCTCTCGGTGACCGGATAAAGATGGATTTGGATAAAATCTGAACAGTTGTGGCCTTACATCGGAAAGCTACAAGCTGCAAGTTTCAAGCCGCAAGAACAAGCAAGACGGCGGGCGACCCGCTTTCTCCTGGTGCTTGGCGTTTGAAGCCGGCAGCGGGTTTTATTCCGGAGAGCGGAAGCTGAGGCTGTAGTTGACGGCCTTGGGGCCCGGATCGAGGATGTCGAGGGCAATGTGGATCGGTGTCTGGCTGGGCATTTCGCCGCGCCCGGCGAGTTCGCCGCTGAGGTATTCGCGGGGTTTGAAACGACGGCTGGCGATCAGTTGGCCGTTGAGGTCGGCGAAACGCAGCTCCAGCAGGGGGAAGGGCTGGGCGAACGGCGCGCGGTTGTAGATGATCGCATCGACGATCAGTGCGCCCTTGAAGTCCGGGTGGCTGCGCACCACCAGATTGCTGCTCTTGATCCGGGCAATGTCGACCCGGGTCGGCACCTTGCAGCCCAGGGTCGGGCACAGTTGCTGGAACCAGGGGCGGTACTGGTCATGCCGGGCCATTTCGTCGAAGTGGAACCAGATGTACTGGAAGGCCAGCAAGGCGGCGGCCAGCAGCACCAGGGCGCCCCACAGCAGGCGGCGACTCCAGTTGGGCTTGGGCTTGTTCCAGTCCAGTTGCAGCGGGTCGTCAACCAGGTCGATCAGCGGTTCCTTGCGCCCCGGTCGCCCGACGCTGGCCGCCAGGCCCGGTTCCAGGCGCTCGTGCGGTTCGTCGAGGCTGTCGTCGCGGTCATCCCGCGCCGACAGCCGCTCGCCAGTTTCTTCATCATCACGTGCCGACAGCCGTTCACCCGGCTCGTCCTCGTCGAATGCTTCCGGGCGCTCGTCGAAGTGCGCGGTTTCATGGGCCGAGGCCTGCGGCTCGTCGTCCAGGTCGAGCGACAGGCTGCTCAGCGAGGGTTCGGTGCGATCGCCGGGAGCGGGCGCAAGGTCCAGCGGTGCCGGCTCGATCAGCGGCGGCGCAGGTTCCTCGGGCAGATCGGGCTCCACATGGCCGTCGGTCGCGGTGCCGAATGGGGTGTGGGCTTCGTGGTGCGTATCGTGATCGGGTTCGTCGCGCCGGGCATGCAGACGCTCATCGAAGGGCTCGAACTGATGCGGTGGGGCGTCGGAGCGGCGTTCCAGGCGAGCGAGCGCCTGGTCCAGGTCCAGTTCATCCAGCGGCGAGTCGGTCTCGGCCCAATGCTCGGGTTTCAGCGCTTCGCTTGCCTTGACCGGCGTGGCAAGCGGCGGCTGCGTTGCGGGTGGCTCGGTTGCGGCAAGCTCGGTGGCGGACAGGGTCGTCGGCACCGGCGCGGATGGCGCAGGCACACGCTCGGCGCTGCTCTGTTCGAGCAGTTGCCGGGCGGCATTGAACACCTGCAGGCAGGCGCCGCAGCGGACCACGCCGCGCGCCAGGCTCAACTGGTGATGCGTGACGCGAAAGCTCTTCTGGCAATGCGGGCACTGGGTGACGAAACTGTCGGTCATGCGGCGATCCGGGGATTGTGCAGACGGTTATTCTAGGCCTGCCTGACGACGGCGACCACTGATTCGCACCCAGCCGTCGCGCACGACGATCGGGTCCAGGTCGAAGTCAGCGGCGTAGGCCGCAGCCACTTCCTCGCCCTGTTCAGCGAGGATGCCCGACAATGCCAGCAGGCCACCTGGACGCACCAGGGTGGACAGTTGCGGTGCCAGCGAGACCAGCGGGCCTGCCAGGATGTTGGCGACCAGCACGTCGGCCTGCATGGCCGGCATCTGTTCAGGCAGATAGAGGGCCAGGCGCTGGTCGGCGATGCCGTTGCGACCGGCGTTGTCACGCGAGGCTTCCAGTGCCTGGACATCGATGTCGGTGCCGACCGCTTCGCGGGCGCCGAGCAGCAGGGCGGCGATGGCCAGGATCCCCGAGCCGCAGCCGAAGTCCAGCACCTGCACGCCTTCAAGCTGCTGGCCGTCGAGCCACTCCAGGCACAGGGCGGTGGTCGGGTGGGTGCCGGTGCCGAAAGCCAGGCCTGGGTCGAGCAGCAGGTTGACCGCCGCGGCGTCCGGCGCCTCATGCCAGCTCGGCACGATCCACAGGCGTCGGCCGAAACGCATTGGCTGGAAGTTGTCCATCCAGCTGCGTTCCCAATCCTGGTCCTCGATCACTTCGGCCTGGTGCTCGGGCAGTTCGGCGCCGGTCAGCAGACGCAGGTGGGCAAATACCGCCTCGGGCTCGGCATCGGCCTCGAACAGCGCCAGCAGGTGGGTGTGCGACCACAGCGGCGTGGTGTTGAGGTCCGGTTCGAAGATCGGCTGGTCTTCGGCGTCCATGAAGGTCACGGAGACGGCGCCGACTTCGAGCAGGGCGTCTTCGTAGGTTTCGGCTTGTTCCGGGCTGATGGCCAGGCGTACTTGCAGCCAGGGCATGGCGGGCACCTTTGGTAAATCGACAGGGGCAGCCCGAGGCTGCGCGTAGCCCGGCAGTTTACTTGAGTGCGTGGGGTTTGTGCAGGAAGCATCGTGGTGCCGCTGCATGTGTCAATGCTGCAGGGACGGTGTCGCCTGGGTTGGGGCCGCTGCGCGGCCCATCGCGGCACAAGGCGCGCTCCCACAGGCTGGTGCCGCGCTTGCAGGCCTTGTTCTCTGCGTGACAGCGCAGCCCAGCAGGCTGGGCGGGCTTCCACAGGTTTGCCATGAATTTCAGATACCGCGATGGCAGATGCATGCCCACGCTCAACGCCGTGAGCCAGGCAGCCCCACACGGCCTCAATGCTTGCGCAGAAACGCGATCAGTCGTTGGTTGACCTGCTCGGCCGCCTCCATCTGCACCATGTGCCCCAATCCCGGCAACACCTGCACTTCGGCTTCTAGCCCCGCGGCATGCGCGGCCGGGATGATCGCGTCTTCGGCGCCCCAGATCACCAGGGTCGGGTGCTGGCCGAGCACGGCGCGCAGGTCATGGCGCTGGCGATCACCCTCGGCCAGCGCGGCGGCCAGCTGACGCAGGGCCGTATCGACGCCTTCCAGACGCTTGAACTTGAGCATGTCTTCGAGCATCTGCCGGGTCACCAGCCCGGGGTCGGCGAAGAGTTTCATCAGCTGTGGCTTGAGGGCATTGCGGTTGCCGGCCTCGACGAAGCCCCGCAGGTAATCGCCGTTGATCTGCGCACCCAGGCCGGCACTGGCGATCAGGCCTAGGCTGGCGACCCGCTTCGGCGCCAGGCGCGCGAGGTTGAGACTGACGGCGCCCCCCATGGAATGCCCGACCAGGTGGGCGCGGGGGATGTCGAGGTGGTCGAGCAGCTCCAGCACGGTGTCGCTCAACTCATCCAGGTCGCCCCGTTGCAGGGCCTTGGCCGACTCGCCATGGCCCGGCAGATCGAGCGCGATGACCCGGCGTTCGGCGGCGAGGGCCGGATGATTGAACAGCCAGTTGTTCAGGTCGCCACCGAAACCGTGCACCAGCACCAGCGGCGTGCCGCCCTCGCCCAGTTCGAAGTAGCGCACCAGCCGACCCTTGAGCTCGACCTTTTGCGGTGCCGGGCCCTGGGCCTGCTCGCTGGCTCCTTCGGCGACGAACTCGGCCTGGAAGCGCTGCACCACCGCGTCGATCTCGGCCTCGTCCGCTTCGCCTTCGACCAACACGGCCAGCAGGGCGCCGACCGGCAAGGTCTCGTCGGGTTGCGCGACGCGGCGGCGCAGCACGCCGCTGAACGGTGCTTCAACGCTGCTGCTGATCTTGTCGGTCTCGACATCGAGCACTTCGTCGCCCTTGTTGATGGTTTCGCCTTCTTCCTTGAGCCAGGCGTCGATGCGCCCTTCGGTCATCGACAGGCCCCACTTGGGCATGGTCAGCGTATGGATCTGGCTCATGCGGCGTCCCTCGCGCTCATCACCTTGCGCACGGCGGCTTCGATCTTCGCGGCGTTGGGGATGTACAGGTCTTCCAAGGCATCGGAGAACGGCACTGGGGTATGCGGCGCGGTAACCATTTCGATCGGCCCCTTGAGCGAAGCGAACGCCTTCTGCGCCACCAGCGCACTGATGTCGGTGGCCATGGAGCAGCGCGGGTTGGCTTCGTCGATCACCACCAGGCGACCGGTCTTCTCCACGCTCTCGAGGATGCTGTCCTCGTCCAGCGGGCTGGTGGTGCGCAGGTCGAGGACTTCGCAATCGATGCCCTGGCGCGCCAGGTTGCTGGCCGCCTCCAGGGCCAAGTGGACCATGCGCCCGTACGTCACCAAGGTGATATCGTCGCCGTCGCGCAAGTAATTGGCCTCGCCGAACGGTACGGTGTACAGCTCCTCGGGTACCTCACCCTGCAGGCTGTAGAGCAGCTTGTGCTCGCAGAAGATCACTGGGTCATTGTCGCGGATTGCCTGGATCAACAGGCCCTTGGCATCGTAGGGCGAGGACGGGCAGACCACCTTGAGGCCAGGGATGTGCGTCCACAGCGAGGTGAGCATCTGCGAGTGCTGGGCCGCGGCGCGCAGGCCGGCGCCGACCATGGTGCGCATGACCAGCGGGGTCACCGCCTTGCCGCCGAACATGTAGCGGAATTTGGCCGCCTGGTTGAGGATCTGGTCCAGGCAGCAACCGGCGAAGTCGACGAACATCAGTTCGCAGACCGGGCGCAGTCCTTGGGTCGCGGCACCGACGGCGGCACCGACGTAGCCGATCTCTGACAACGGGGCGTCGAGCACGCGACCGGGAAACTGATGGTAGAGGCCCTTGGTCACCCCGAGCACGCCGCCCCAGGCGTCGTCCTCGCCGGGAGCGCCGGCGCCGCCGGCGACATCTTCACCGATGATGAACACGCTGCTGTCACGGCGCATTTCCTGGGCCAGGGCTTCGTTGATGGCCTGTTGGTAGCTGATCTTTCTCGCCATGGTGCTTCTCCTTGTTCTTGTTGTAGGGACGGTTCAGGGATAGGCGACGTAGACGTCGCGGAGCAGGTCGGCGGGGTCTGGCTTGGGGTCGCTCTTGGCGCGGCGCACGGCGTCTTCGATGAGGTCCTCGACGCGCGCGTCGATCTGCTCCAACTGCGCCTCCCCGAGCAGGCCTGCGCGGGTGACCTGCTGGCGGAACTGCAGCAGACAGTCACGGGTTTCGCGCAGGTGCTTCACTTCATCAGGGGCACGGTAGGTCTGGGCGTCGCCCTCGAAATGGCCGTAGTAGCGGGTCAGCTTGACCTCGATCAACGACGGGCCCTGGCCGGCGCGGGCGCGCTCGATGGCCGCGCCGGCGGCCTCATGCACGGCAAAGAAGTCGAACCCGTCGATGGTCACGCCGGGCATGCCGAAGCCGGCGGCGCGATCGGCGATATGGTCGCAGGCCACCGACCAGTTCGACGCGGTGGCCTCGGCGTAGCCGTTGTTCTCGGCGACGAAGAGGCACGGCAGGTTCATGATCGAAGCGAGGTTCATGGCCTCGAACACCGCGCCTTCGTTGGAACCGCCGTCGCCAAAGAACACCACGGCCACGTCGTCACGGCCCTTGAGCTTGGCCGCCAGGGCCGCCCCGGCGACCAGCGGCGCGCCAGCACCGACGATGCCGTTGGCGCCGAGCATGCCCTTTTCCAGGTCGGCGATGTGCATCGAGCCGCCCTTGCCCCCGCAGACACCGGTTTTCTTGCCATAGATCTCGGCCATCATGCCGTAGACATCGACGCCCTTGGCGATGCAGTGGCCATGGCCGCGGTGGTTGGAGGCGATGCAGTCGCTGTCGCGCAGGTGCGCCATGACCCCGGCGGCAGAAGCCTCTTCGCCGGCGTAGAGGTGGACGAAACCGGGGATCTCGCCGGTGGCGAATTCCACGTGCAGGCGTTCTTCGAAGGCACGGATGGTGCGCATCACTTCATAGGCATGCAGCAACTGCTCAGGGCTCAGGTGAGTGGACATCTTGTTGTTCTCCAGGGTTGTCTCAACACGGGTGTGCAGGGTGTTGCCGATGGTCCCGGGGGACCGCCAGCAGGTGATGGCGGGCGGCGTAGGCGAGCACGGCCTCGACGTCGATGGTCAGGGGACCCTGATGGTCCAGGGTGATGGTCGGGGTGTCCTGTTCGGCAAAAGCGATCTCGCGTTCGCCATCAAGGGCCAGGGTTCCGCTGGCCAGGCTCAGCGAGTAGGCCACGCCCGGTGTCAGCGCACCGGCCGCGGTGATGCCGCAGCCTTGCAGCAGGCCGGGGGCCAGTGGCGCCAGCAGCGCCTGTTCGGCCTGGGGGTTGAGGCGCACCCAGGCGCCTTGCGCAGCCTTTCGCGAGACCGGGCACCACAGCCCGCACAGGGCGGAAAGACCAATGGCGTGAGGTTCGGCGAAGCAGGCGAAGACTTCGGCGATATCTTCGCTGCGGCTGATGGCGCGTGCGCCGACAAAGGGCCGAGGCGATACCGCGACTTCCACCAGCGCCCACTCGCACAGGCCTTGCTGGGGGACGCGCACCAACAGGCGCTTGTTGCGGCGCAGGCCGATGCTGGCGGGTATGCGGCCACTGGCCTGCAGGCCGCCGGCCAGGCCCGCGCTGGTGGCTTCGCGCAGTTCCGGGAAGGCGTTGTTGGTGCCGGTGGAGAGCGTCAGCAAGGGCGTCTCGCCGACTTCGGCAGCTACAGCCTTGTGCGTGCCGTCGCCACCGAGCACGGCGATCAGCGCCACCCCGCGTTCGACCATCTGGCGTGCGGCCAGGCGGGTGTCGGCGACGGTCTGGGCCAGCGGCAGATCAAGGATCTGCAGGGCCGGCCAGTGCTGGTCACGGGCCAGGGGCCCCTGGCTGGCCTTGAGCACGGCGGCGGCGATGCCGGTCATGTCGGTGGGCAGCAGCACCTGCGCGATGCCGGTGGCGCCGAAGGCGGCGAGCAGGCGCTGGATGGCCGAGGCCTTGTCGGTGCTGGAGTAGAGGCCGGCGTTGGCGGTCAGGCGACGCAGGTCGCGGCCGGAGGCGGGGTTGGCGATGATGCCGACGGTCAGGGCAGGTTGCGGCATGACATACCTCGATTCTTGTTTGCCAAGGCTTGAGCAAGGCGAATGCCAGGTTGGCCGAATGCCGCTGCAAGGCCTGTTGCAGAGCCTTCGTCACGGGAATCCTGGTTATCGGGCGGGGTGTCCGGCGAGACGCAGGGTGTCAGCCGCTGGCGGTTCGGATCGAGATCCTGAGACGCCGCGTCTCAGCCACGGCGCGAATCACGCCGCGCTTGTCCGGGCGTGCCGATAGGCGCTTAATGGACCGCATAACGACAAGAACACGAGAACCGGAGGCCCCAATGCTTGCCGCGAACTCCCGAGCCCATGTCGACTGCGTCAGCCGGGTGCTGAAGAACGCCGACTGCCTGCCCCAGGCGCCGGTCCCAGCGCTGATCCTCGACTCCTGGCGCCGGTCCATGGAGTTGCACCGTCTTGATCCAGGCTCCCTGCAGGGGCCACGCATCCTTTCCCAGAGCCTGCTCAACGAATGCCGCGAACGCGCCGAGCTGTTCCTGCGCATCGCCAGCGATGCCGTGGCGCGCCTGCATGCGCGCGTGCGTGGCGCGGACTACTGCGTGCTGCTCACCGACGCCCAGGGCCGGACCATCGACTACCGCGTCGAGTCGCTGATTCGCAACGACTGCCGCAAGGCTGGGTTGTACCTGGGTACCTGTTGGTCGGAAGGCGAAGAGGGCACGTGTGGCGTGGCGGCGGTGCTGACCAGCAAGGCCCCGGTCACGGTGCACAAGCGCGACCACTTCCGCGCGGCCTTCATCGGCCTGACCTGCTCCGCGGCGCCGGTCTTCGACCCGCGCGGTGAGCTGCTTGGGGTAGTGGACGTCTCGGCCTTGCAGTCCCCTGACGAGCGCCGCAGCCAGCACCTGATCCGGCAGATGGTCGAGCAGACTGCCCGCGAGATCGAGAACGCCTTCTTCATGCACAGCGCCCAGGGCCATTGGGTCATGCGTGCGCACCGCACCCCGGGCTATGTGGAAAGCCAGCCCGACTACCTGCTGGCCTGGGACAGCGACGGGCGCTTGCAGGCGCTCAACAGCCTGGCCCGGCAGCGCTTGCTCGAATGCCATGGACGGGTACCCGAGCACATCGGCGAGCTGTTCGACGCCGATGCCCTGCGCGCTGCCAGCGATGCCTCGGCCCAGCGCCTGGATGGGTGGGGCGAGCTGTATGGACGGGTCAGCGCGCCGCGCCGACAAGGCGGCAGGGCGCGCGGCACGCAGCCGCCACTGGACTCCCGGATTGAGCACCATTTGCGCCTGGCCACGCGGGTCAAGGATTGTAACCTGGCCATACTGGTGCAGGGCGAGACCGGGGCTGGCAAGGAAGTCTTCGCCCGCCAGTTGCACCAGCAGAGCCTGCGTCGTAATGGCCCATTCGTCACCCTGAACTGCGCCGCCATCCCGGAAAGCCTGATCGAGAGCGAGCTGTTCGGCTATGTGGCCGGCGCCTTCACCGGCGCCTCGAACAAGGGCATGCGCGGGTTGTTGCAACAGGCCGATGGCGGCACGTTGTTTCTCGACGAGATCGGCGACATGCCGCTGGGCCTGCAGACCCGCCTGCTGCGGGTGCTGGCCGAAGGTGAGGTGGCGCCGTTGGGGGCGGCCCGACGCGAGCGGGTCGACATCCAGGTGATCTGCGCGACTCACCGCGACCTGGCGAGCATGGTCGCGGCCGGTGGTTTTCGCGAGGACCTGTATTTCCGCCTGGCCAATGCCCGTTTCGAACTGCCGCCCTTGCGCGAGCGGGAGGACCGACTGGGGCTGATCAACCAGATGCTGGCCGAAGAAGCCCAGGCCTGTGGCGTCGAGGTCACCCTCGCCGACAGCGCCCTGGAAGCCTTGCTCGGCTACCGCTGGCCCGGCAACCTGCGCCAGCTGCGCCAAGTCCTGCGCTATAGCTGCGCGGTGTGCGACGGCGGCAGCGTGCGCCTGGAGGACCTGCCTGAAGACGTGCGCGGCAGCCGCGTCGCCGCGGCCCAGCCCACGTGCAGCGATCCGGTCCGCCAGGCACTGCTCGATGCGCTGATCCGCCACCGCTGGAAGCCGGCCGAAGCGGCCCAGGCGCTGGGGATTTCCCGAGCGACCTTGTATCGGCGGGTGCATGAGCACCGCATCGAGATGCCGCGGATGAAGCGCTGCGAAGCAGGCCGGCAATAAAAAACCCCGGCACCGGGCCGGGGTTCTTTCATCTCACGCCTAGATCACTCCTGGTTGGCCAGTTTGTGCTCGAGGTAGTGAATGTTGACGCCGCCTTCGCAGAAACCTTCATCACGCACCAGGTCGCGGTGCAGGGGGATGTTGGTCTTGATGCCGTCGACGATGATCTCGTCCAGGGCATTGCGCATGCGCGCCATGGCTTCGTCGCGGTCCTTGCCGTAGGTGATCAGCTTGCCGATCAGCGAGTCGTAGTTCGGAGGAACCGCGTAACCGCTGTACAGGTGCGAATCGACCCGCACGCCATTGCCGCCGGGGGCATGGAAGTGCTTGACGGTGCCTGGGCTCGGAATGAACTTCTTCGGGTCCTCGGCGTTGATCCGGCACTCCAGCGAGTGGCCCCGGATCACTACGTCTTCCTGGCGGAACGACAGCTTGTTGCCAGCGGCGATGCTGAGCATCTCCTTGACGATGTCGATGCCGGTGACCATCTCGGAAACCGGGTGCTCCACCTGGACACGGGTGTTCATCTCGATGAAGTAGAAGCGGCCGTTCTCGTACAGGAACTCGAAGGTGCCCGCGCCGCGATAGCCGATCTCGATGCACGCGTCCACGCAACGCTTGAAGACTTCCTGGCGGGCCTTCTCGTCGATGCCTGGGGCTGGCGCTTCTTCCAGGACCTTCTGGTGGCGGCGCTGCAGCGAGCAGTCGCGGTCACCCAGGTGGATGGCGTTGCCCTGGCCGTCGGAGAGGACCTGGACTTCCACGTGACGTGGGTTGGTCAGGAACTTCTCGAGGTAGACCATCGGGTTGCCGAAGGCAGCACCGGCTTCGGTACGGGTGAGCTTGGCCGAGGCAATCAGGTCCTCTTCCTTGTGCACCACGCGCATGCCGCGACCACCACCGCCACCGGCGGCCTTGATGATCACCGGGTAGCCAACCTCGCGGGCGATGGCCAGCGCGGTTTCTTCGTCTTCGGGCAATGGCCCCTCCGAACCCGGTACGGTCGGCACGCCCGTCTTGATCATCGCGTCCTTGGCCGAAACCTTGTCGCCCATCAGGCGAATGGTGTCGGCTTTGGGGCCGATGAAGGCGAAACCGGATTTTTCTACCTGCTCGGCGAAATCGGCGTTTTCCGCAAGGAAGCCGTAGCCCGGGTGGATCGCAGTGGCGCCTGTCACTTCGGCAGCGGCGATGATCGCCGGGATGTGCAGGTAGGAATCCTTGGATGCCGCAGGCCCGATACAGACCGACTCGTCTGCCAGGCCCAGGTGCATCAGTTCGCGGTCAGCTGTCGAGTGGACGGCGACGGTCTTGATGCCCAGTTCTTTGCAGGCACGCAGGATCCGCAGGGCAATTTCCCCGCGGTTGGCGATCAGGACTTTTTCCAGCTTCGCAGACATCAAAGGCTCTCCCTGGGTCAAACGATGGTGAACAGCGGCTGGTCGAACTCAACCGGCTGACCGTCTTCCACCAGGATGGATTCGATCACACCGCTGGCTTCGGCTTCGATGTGGTTCATCATCTTCATGGCTTCGACGATGCACAGGGTATCGCCCTTCTTCACGGTCTGGCCCACTTCTGCGAAGTTCGGCGAGGTCGGCGAAGGCTTGCGGTAGAAGGTACCGACCATTGGCGAACGGGCCACGGTGCCGTTGAGCTTAGGCGCGGCAGCAGCGGCTTCGGCGACCGGAGCGGCAACCGGGGCAGCGGCGACCGGTGCGGCCATCGGCGCCGGCGCGAAGTACTGCTGGGCGGCAGGGGTCTTGCTGTGACGGCTGATACGGACCGACTCTTCGCCTTCCTTGATCTCCAGTTCGTCGATGCCAGACTCTTCCAGCAGTTCGATCAGTTTCTTGACTTTACGGATATCCATTAATCATCAACTCCCAAGGTTCGGTCAGGGGCGTAATTGAAAACGTATTGAAAAACGTTTCTCGTGAGCCCGGCCACTCAGGGCCGTGGTCTCGTCATCAGGGCTTTGCGTTAGCAGCCAGGTGTTCCAGGGCGGACTCCAGGGCCAGCCGGTAACCGCTGGCGCCCAGGCCGCAAATCACCCCTACCGCCACGTCGGAGAAGTAGGAGTGATGGCGAAAAGGTTCACGTTTGTGCACGTTGGACAGATGCACTTCGATGAATGGGATGCTCACCGCCAGCAATGCGTCACGTAATGCAACGCTGGTGTGGGTAAAAGCCGCCGGATTGATCAGGATGAAGTCCACGCCCTCGTTGCGCGCGGCGTGGATACGGTCGATCAGCTCGTATTCGGCGTTGCTTTGCAGGTACTGCAGATGGTGACCAGCGGCGCGTGCGCGCTGCTCCAGGTCCTGGTTGATCTGGGCCAGGGTCACGGCGCCATAGACGCCCGGCTCGCGGGTGCCCAGCAGGTTCAGGTTGGGGCCGTGCAGGACCAGTAGGGTTGCCATCTGCGGTTTCCTTGGATTTGTAGGGCAATTCGACATAGCGCGGCGACTATGCCGCAAAGCGGTTGCGAGTGTCCAGTTCCCCGGAATAGCCAGCACGATTACCGAGATTCACGCAAAGTATGTGACCAACTGTTTGAAATTGGTCACGTAGGTCAGCTATTTGGCCGCCACGGGGGAAGTTATAGACCCAGTTCGCCGCGTACGCGCGCAAGGTGCGCGGCAAATTCCTCGGATTTCACTTCCCCGATGACTCGATTCTCCGTCATTTCGCTGCCGTTCGCCGCAAAGAACAGCAGTGCGGGCGGTCCGAACAGCTGATAGCGGTCGAGCAGGGCGCGTTGTTCGGCGTTGCTGGCGGTCATGTCGAAGCGCAGCAGGCGAAACGCGCCCAACTGCGCCTGGACCGACGCCGCCTGGAGGACTTCCCGTTCGATTACCTTGCAACTGATGCACCAGTCGGCATACCAGTCCAGCAGCACCGGCTGCCCAGCTGCCTTGGCATCGGCCAGGGCCGCATCGAGCGCGGCGGGCGTGGTGAGGGTCTGCCAGCCATCGGCGGTGGCCGCGGGTGCGTTCGCATTACCCGCCAGGGCCGGCGTTGGCAGCGGGCGCAGCGGGTCGCCCTGGCCGTTGAGGGCGCCGTACCAGCAAGCCAGGGCATAACACAGCAGGACCAGGCCGAGCAGTTGCGCCAAGCGCTGGCGGGGCGTCTTGATGACCAGTTCGAGCGTGCCGAGAAACAGTGCCACGCCCGCAGCCAGCAGGCCGATCAACAGCAAGGTCACAGGGCCGGGCAGTACCCGGCTGAGCAAGCCGATGGCCAGGCCCAGCAGCAGCACGCCAATGGCGTTCTTCACCGTGTCCAGCCAGGGGCCGCTCTTGGGTAGCCAGGCGGCGCCGCCGGTGGCCACCAATAGCAGCGGAGCGCCCATGCCCAGGCCCAGGGCGAACAGCTTGAGGGCGCCACCCAAGGCATCGCCACTGGCGCTGATATACAGCAGGGCCCCGGCCAGCGGCGCCGAGACGCAGGGCGAGACCAGCAGGCTGGAAAGCACCCCCAGCACCGCCGCGCCCAGCAGCGAGCCGCCCTTGGCCTGCCCGGCTACCCGGTCCAGGCGGCTGCTCAGGGCCTGGGGCAACTTGAGTTCGAACAGGCCGAACATGGCCAGGGCGAAGAGCACGAAGAACAGCGAGAAGGGCACCAGTACCCAGGCCGATTGCAGGCGCGCCTGCAGGTTCAGGCCGGCACCGAACATCCCCATCAAGGCGCCGAGCAGGGCGAAGCAGGCCGCCATCGGCAACACGTAGGCCAGCGACAGGCTCAGCCCGCGCCAGCCGCCGACCTGGCCACGCAGGACCACGCCGGTGAGGATCGGCAGCATCGGCAGTACACAAGGGGTGAAGGTCAGTCCAAGACCTGCGAGGAAGAACAGCAGCAGCGATTGCCAGTTCCAGGCGGGGCTGGCGGGGTTGCCTGCCGCCCAGAGGCCGCCTTTGCCTTCGATGCTCAAGCGCTGGGTTTGCGGGGGATAGCACAGGCCTTTGTCGGCGCAGCCCTGATAAGTGACCAGTAGCGTAAATGGGCGCTGGTCGCCGGCCTGGCGTGGCAACTCGATGTCGAGGACGCCGTGGTACACCTCGACGTCGCCGAAGAATTCATCGTGCTTGGCCTCGCCGGGCGGGATCCGTGGCGTGCCCAAGGTGATGTCGGCGGGGTCGCTGCGGAACTGGAAACGATGGCGGTAGAGGTAGTAACCGTCGGCGGCGGCGAAGCGCAGCTTGACGGACGGGCCGTCGCCCTCGACCAGGCTCAGCTTGAAGGCTTCTTGGACGGGCAGGAAGTCGGCGCTGTTGTTCAGCGAGGCCGCGCCCAGCGTGGCGCTGGGGCGATTGTCGAGCAGGCCGGCGGCGAAGGCAGGGGTGGCCAGGAGCAGGAACAACAGGAAAAACAGGCGGCGCATGGCGGTCTCGCGAGGTAAAACGTGGGCGCATGATAACCAAGTCTGCGGCTGAATGCCGTAGCCGACCGCGAGGGTGCCGAATCCACTGTCGGACCGATCAAAGGCGGAACGCGCGTACCGCGGTATTCAACTCGCTGCCCAACCTGAGCAGTTGCTCGCCTTGCTCGCGCCCTTCGCCGATGCGCTTGAGGTTGTCTTCACCCAACCCGTGGATCCGCTCGCTGTGGTCGCGTATCTCGCTCACCGCTCCTGTCTGCTGTGCGGTGAGGTCGGCGATGCGCACGGCCGTCTCGGCAATGGTGCCGATGGCGCTGACGATCTGCTCCAGCGCGCCGTCGGCGGTCTGGGCCTGGCTGGCCGTGGCCTGGGCATGCTCGAGCTGGGCGCGGATGCCCTCCACCGAGCCGCGGGCGGCCTGCTGCAAGCGATCGATCAGGGCCTGGATCTCGCCGGTGGCGCCCGTGGTGCGCTGGGCCAGCGAACGCACTTCGTCGGCCACCACGGCGAAACCGCGGCCCCTATCGCCGGCCCGGGCCGCTTCGATGGCGGCATTGAGCGCGAGCAGGTTGGTCTGCTCGGCAATCGAGCGGATCACCGTGAGCACGCCACCGATGGTGGCCGACTCCTCGGCCAGCTGCTCGATCAAGCGGGCATTGCCTTGTACCTCATGCACCAGCGCCCGCAGGCCGGACAGGCTCTGGCCGATGACCGCCTGGCCTTGCTCCACCGCATGGCCGGCATCGCGGCTGGCGTCGGCGGCGGCACTGGCATCGCCGGCTACCTGCTGGATGGTCGCTTCCAGCTCGCCCAGGGCATCGCGGATCTGCGCCGTGTCGCCCGCCTGGCGTTCGGCACCGTCGTGCAGTGCACTGCTCATGCCGGCCAGGGCATGGCTGCTGCCGGCCACCGCTTCGGCATTGTGGCGCAGGGTGCCCACCAGCTCGACCAGGTACTGACGCAGGCGGTTGAGCGAGGCTTGGATGTCTTGGAGCTCACGGTTGGTCTTGCCCAGGGCGATGGGTTGGGCGAAGTCGCCCTCGGCCCAGCGCGACAGCGACGGGGCCAGGCCAGTCAGGGTCCTCGCCAGACGCCGCTGCAGGGTGTCGATGAGCAGGGCGATCAGCAGGATAAGACCGATCATCAAGCCCTGGATGACCCGCACTTCGGCCTGGATACGCGCATGTTGGCTGCGCACTTCGGGCTCCACGGCGGCGATGGCCTGCTGTACCGCGGCGAGGCGTTCAGCGGTCGTGGCGGCCAGGGTACTGCGGCGCTCGATCTGCTCGCGGGTGCGCTGCAGTTCGGCGGGATAGCGCGTGAGCAGGCTCTGCAGCTCGCGCTTGAGCGCCACCGCCACATCCTCCTGTTGGGCGCTGGCTTCGGCCTGCAGGCCCATCAATGCCGCAAAGTCGTTGGCATCGGACTCGGCGGCGCGGGTCACGCCGAGCAGGGGCAGGGCGTCGATGACCTGGGCCTGGGCGCGGATCAGCCGCACCTCACGCTCGACTTCCTCTGCCAGTTCGGCACGGCCACTGCTGACGAGTTTGTCACGGGCCAGCGACAGGCGCCCTAGGTGCACGGCCGCGTCAAGCAGCGGCGTCAGGTAACTGCTGGCGTCGGGGCTGGCGCTGTCGGCGGCATAGCGAGCGAACTGTTCGAGGTTGGCCCCGAGCTCACGCTCGGCCTGGCGCAACAGCGCCTGGGGATCGCCGGCCAGCTTGCCAGCGGCCAACAGTTCGTCGACGGTGAATGCCTGCAGGTTGTCCAGGCTCGGCAGCAGCTTGGCCGCGAGCGTCTGCGGCCAGTCGCTCAAGGCCGCCTGCAGTGCCGAGCTGGCCTCGACGGCGGCAGCATGGCGCACGACGTTGCCACTGGCCAGGTAGGCCTGGATATTGCCCGCCGTCTGCTGCTGGAAGTGCTGAGACAGCCCTAGATAGCGCTCCATCAGTTGGTAGGGACGCTGCAAGGCCTGCTGCGACCACCAGAGGGTAGCGCCCAGGGCGAAACACACGGTCACCAGCAGCAGGGTATTGAAATTGGTCAGCCACTTCAGGCGCATAGCCACGTACTTCCAGGGCGATGGAAAGTGCCTGAACCTATTACGGTTTCATGACGTGGTTATGACGATGCGGTCTGGAAAGCCGAAAAAATGGCACATTGCCTTTACGCCTCGACGCGCACCACGCAGTTGCGACCGGCGTGCTTGGCGCGGTACAGCGCTTCGTCAGCGGCGCTGGCCATGATCAGGGCATCGAGCTCATCGTCGCGCAAAATGCCTCGGCGCTGAACAGGGCCTGGACGCCGAGGCCGAAGAATTCCAGTTGCTGGGCTAGGCGCTCGGCCCGCTGACGGTCTTGCAGAAGAAGGTACACGGGCGTGCGCGGCGGTGGCAGGGGGTGCAGAGATGGCTCTATGCTAGCCTCTATGCCCTGACGATCGCGTACCGGGTATCAACAAAACACGTGGGGGATTATTCGCCCGCTGGCCCATTGCTCGCTTATGTCAATCGCCTGCCTTGCTTTATAGTGCTGCGATGCGCGCTTGCCGCGGCACCCTGGCCTACGCCTGCGGTCCAAGCTCCTGAACCGACGTGACTGATAAGGACAATGCCATGCTGGACTGGAAAAACCGTACAGGCAAAGCCGAGCCGCGCGAGCGGGCCGATACCCGCGGGGGTGGCACCCGCAGTTACTTTGGCGGCTTGTTCAGCCGTGCCCTGGGTACCTTGATCGGCCTCTACCTGCTGGTGTGCATCGGCCTGGGCTGGTACTGGAGCCAGGAGCCAGACCTGTTCCCAGTCCAGCAGACCGCCCAGGCGGCGGCCGAACGCAGCGGCCAGCAGATGGTGATCGGCTATACCACCATCGAGACGCTCAAGACCGTTTCTGGCACGCTGTTGCACAAGCCCGGTGGCTACATCTCCAATGACCGCCTCCCGCCAGGCCTGTGGATGGACAACATGCCGAGCTGGGAGTATGGCGTGCTGGTCCAGGTCCGCGACCTGAGCCGCGCCTTGCGCAAGGACTTCGCCCGTTCGCAGTCGCAGTCCACCGAGGATGCGGACCTGGCCAAGGCCGAGCCGCGCTTCAATTTCGACAACAAGAGCTGGATCCTGCCGTCGAGCGAATCGGAGTTCCAGGAAGGCATTCACTCCCTGAACCGTTACCAGGCCCGCCTGGCAGCAGGCGACAACAGTGCGATCTTCTACACCCGCGCCGACAACCTGAACAACTGGCTCGGCGACGTCGCCACCCGCCTGGGGTCGCTGTCTCAGCGCCTGTCGGCCAGCGTTGGCCGGGTCAAGCTCAACAGCACCCTGAAGACCGAAGCCGTCGTCGCCGGCCAAGCCCCGCAGCTCGACGAGGAAGTGGTCGAGACGCCATGGCTGCAGATCGACAACGTCTTCTATGAAGCCCGTGGCCAGGCCTGGGCGCTGTCGCACCTGCTGCGCGCCATCGAGGTCGACTTCGCCGACGTGCTGGCGAAGAAGAACGCCACGGTCAGCGTGCGCCAGATCATCCGTGAGCTGGAAGCCTCGCAGGAAGCGCTGTGGAGCCCGATGGTGCTCAATGGCAGTGGCTTCGGCATGTGGGCCAACCACTCGCTGGTCATGGCCAACTACATTTCCCGCGCCAACGCCGCGGTGATCGACCTGCGCCAGCTGCTGTCGCAAGGCTGATGGCCGTCAGTCCAGCAGAGGCCGCCCACCGCGCGGCCTCTGACGCCGAGCTGATCGCCTGGGTGGACGAGCTCGACCAACCGCTCGGGGCGCTGCCACGGGCCGAGCTGCGTGAGCGTGGGCTGATCGGCCGCGGTACCTACATCCTGTTGTTCAATAGCGCCGGCCAGCTGTGCGTGCACCGGCGTACCCTGAGCAAGGCGATCTACCCCGGCTACTGGGATGTCGCTGCCGGTGGCATGGTGATGGGTGAAGAGAGCTATGCGGGCTCTGCCGCCCGCGAGCTGGAAGAGGAGCTGGGTGTCAGTGGCGTCGAGCTGCGCTTTCACGAGAAGTTCTTCTTCGACCAGCCTGGCAACCGCCTTTGGTGCGCGGTGTTCTCCGCGGTCTGGGACGGCCCCCTGCGCCTGCAGCCGGAGGAGGTGATCGAGGCACGTTTCCTGGGCGTGGCGCAGGCTCAGGCGGACAGCCAGCAGCGGCCCTATTGCCCGGATTCGCTTGCCGCCTTGCAGCGCTATATCGAGACGTCGCGAAAGCTGTGAAAAATGGCGCAATCCAGGACTTAGCAATCGCCGCTTTTATCGTTACACTGCGCGGCCTTTTCGGGCTGTCGCAGGATCTGCGGCAGTAGCGCTGCCCCTGCCAGAGTGGGGCTTCGCGGTCGACCTCCGGCAGGGAGTCGACCAGTTTTTGTCCTCACCAAGAGGATCAAAAGTGGCCAAGAAAGCCTCATCCTTCGCCGCCCTCGGCGGCCTTGTGTTTTCCACCGACGCTGGCCGGCATTGCCCGGATTGCAGCAAGCCCGTGGATACCTGCATCTGCAAACAGACGCTTGTCCCCGAAGGGGATGGCATCGCCCGTGTGCGCCGTGAAAGCAAAGGCCGCGGCGGCAAGACCGTGACCACCATCAGCGGTGTCCCGCTGCCCCCGGATGCGCTCAAGGAACTGGCCAGCACGCTCAAGCGTCGCTGCGGCACCGGCGGCGCCTTGAAGGACGGGGTCATCGAGATCCAGGGTGATCACGTCGAACTGCTGATCGGTGAGCTGATCAAGCAGGGCTTCAAAGCGAAAAAGTCCGGCGGCTGAGGCCGCTGCGCGACTTTTTGCCCAACGCTTTCTAAACTCGTTCCGCCAGCCAGGGTCTATTCCTGAACACGGATCAATCGTCACTTCCAGCTTTTACACTGCGCCGGCCTGTTGCAGGGCAGTGTTCGACTTTTCAGATAGGGGACTTGAATGTCCGTACGACGCACACGCAAAGACGATGGCAGCCAATGGACCGTGGCCGACAGCCGCAGTGTTTACGGGATCCGCCATTGGGGCGCCGGCTACTTCGCCATCAATGAGGCCGGGCGCGTCGAAGTTCGCCCCAATGGTCCGAACAGCGCGCCGATCGACTTGTTCGAACAGGTCGACGAGCTGCGCCAGAGCGGCCTGTCGCTGCCGCTGCTGGTGCGTTTTCCCGATATCCTGCAGGACCGCGTACGTCAGTTGACCGGTGCCTTCGACGCCAACATCGCGCGCCTGGAGTACCAGAGCCAGTACACCGCGCTGTACCCGATCAAGGTCAACCAGCAGGAAGCGGTGGTGGAAAACATCATTGCCACCCAGAACGTCTCCATCGGCCTTGAAGCCGGCTCCAAGCCCGAGCTGCTGGCCGTGCTGGCACTGGCGCCCAAGGGTGGAACCATCGTCTGCAATGGCTACAAGGACCGTGAGTTCATCCGCCTGGCGCTGATGGGTCAGAAGCTTGGCCACAACGTATTCATCGTCATCGAGAAGGAATCCGAGGTCGCCCTGGTGATCGAGGAGGCGGCCGAGCTCAAGGTCAAGCCCCAGGTCGGCCTGCGCGTGCGCCTGTCGTCGCTGGCCTCGAGCAAGTGGGCCGATACCGGTGGCGAGAAGTCCAAGTTCGGCTTGTCTGCCGCGCAGCTGATCTCGGTGGTACAGCGCTTCACCGCGGCCGGCCTTGACCAGGGCATTCGCCTGCTGCACTTCCACATGGGTTCGCAGATCGCCAACCTGGCCGACTACCAGCATGGCTTCAAGGAAGCGATCCGCTACTACGGTGAACTGCGCGCCTTGAACCTGCCGGTCGACCATATCGACGTCGGCGGTGGCCTGGGCGTGGACTACGACGGCACCCACTCGCGCAACGCCAGCTCGATCAACTACGACATCGATGACTATGCAGCGGTGGTCGTGGGCATGCTCAAGGAGTTCTGCGATGCCCAGGGCTTGCCGCACCCGCACATCTTCTCGGAAAGCGGCCGCTTCCTGACTGCGCACCATGCCATGCTGGTGGTGCAGGTGACGGACGTCGAGAAGCACAACGACGAAGTGCCGCTGATCGAGAACAAGGAAAGCCTGCCCGAGACCGTCCAGTGGCTGGCCGACCTGCTCGGCCCGACCGATATCGAGATGGTCACCGAGACCTACTGGCGCGCCACCCACTACATGGGCGACGTCGCTGCGCAGTACGCCGATGGCAAGCTGACCCTGGCCCAGAAGGCCCTGGCCGAGCAGTGCTACTTTGCCGTGTGCCGCCGCCTGCACAACTCGCTCAAGGCCCGCCAGCGCTCGCATCGCCAGGTGCTGGACGAGCTCAACGACAAGCTCTCCGACAAGTACATGTGCAACTTCTCGGTGTTCCAGAGCCTGCCAGACACCTGGGCCATCGGCCAGGTCCTGCCGATCCTGCCGCTGCATCGCCTCGGCGAAGAGCCGCTGCGCCGCGCCGTGCTGCAGGACCTGACCTGCGACTCCGACGGCAAGATCAAGCAGTACGTCGACGAGCAGAGCATCGAGACCAGCCTGCCGGTGCACTCGATCAACGAGGGCGAGGACTATCTGCTGGGGATCTTCCTGGTGGGTGCCTACCAGGAGATTCTCGGTGACATGCACAACCTGTTCGGTGACACCGACTCGGTGAACATTTACCAGAACGCCGACGGCAGCGTGTACCACGCCGGCATCGAGACCCACGACACCATCGAGGACATGCTGCGCTATGTGCACTTGTCGCCGGAGGAGCTGATGACCCACTACCGCGACAAGGTGGCCAGCGCCAAGATCACCGCGCGCGAGCGGACCCAGTACCTGGATGCGTTGCGTCTGGGACTGACGCGGTCTTCGTACCTGTCGTCCTGAGGCGAGTCAGGCATTGATGCCGCTGGGGCGGGCCTCTTCGCGAAGAGCCCCGCCCCAGGCAACCTCTACATCCACGCCCCTCGCCGCTGCAACTTCCAGCCCACCCACCCCAGCGTCACCGCGCGCAACACCATGAACCCCAGAAACGCCAGCCACAGCCCGTGATTCCCCAAGCCGCTCGCCATCCAGGCAAACGGCAGTGCAATCACCACGCTCACCAGCATCGCATTGCGCATCTCCCGCGCACGGGTAGCGCCGATGAACAGACCGTCGAGCAGGTAGCTCCACACGGCGACCAAGGGCAGCAGCGCCAGGTACGGCAGATACGGATAGGCAGCACTGCGCACGCTATCGATGTCGGTCTGCAGGTCGATGAACAGGTGCCCACCCAGCAAGAACACCGCGGCAAACCCGATACTGACCAGCAGTGACCACCCGCCGGCGACCACCAGCGCACGACGCAGGGCCTGGCGATCATGGGCGCCGATGGCGTGACCGCACAGGGCTTCGACGGCGTGGGCCAGGCCGTCGAGGGCGTAGGCGGTAAGCATCAGGCCGTTCAGCAGCAGGGCGTTGGCGGCAACAGTCGACTCACCCAGCCGCGCACCCTGGATGGCGATCAGCAGGAACACCAGTTGCAACGCCAGGCTGCGCAGGAAGATATCGCGGTTGACGGCCAGCAGTGGGCGCCAGGCATGCCAGCGCTTGAGCGCCGCCCAGGCGATGCGCCCAGGGTATGCGCGCAGGGCCGGGCGGGTGAGCGCCAGGCCAAGCAGGGCAGCGCTCCATTCGGCGATCACCGAGGCACGTGCCGAGCCGACCACGCCCCACTCCAGTCCGAGCACGAACCACAGGTTGAGGGCGATGTTCAGCAGGTTGGTGATCAGCAGGATCGCCAGCGGCGCGCGGGCATTCTGGGTGCCGAGGAACCAGCCGACCAGCGCGTAGCTCGCCAGCGCCGCGGGCAAGCCGAGCAGGCGAGTATGGAAGAACGCCTCGGTCGACTGGTGCAGCGCGGCGCTGGGGTCTATCAATTGCAGCGCCAGCTGGCTGAAAGGCAGGGCGAGCAGCCCGAGCAGCAGGGCGAACACCAGCGCCAGCAGCAGGCCTTGCACCAGCACCTGGCGCAGCGCGGCGCCATCGGCGCGACCGGCGGCCTGCGCGGCGAAACCGGTGGAGCCCATGCGCAAGAAACCCATCATCCCCATCATAAAGGTGAACAGCGTGGCACCCACGGCCACCGCGCCGAGTTGGTGGGCATGGGGCAGGTGGCCGATCACGGTGCTGTCGACCAGCGCGACCAGCGGCACGGAAATATTGGACAGGATCATCGGCGCGGCGAGGCCCCAGACCTTGCGGTGGGTGGCGCGATCGCGCCAGTCGTTGGACAGTCGGGACATGCAGGCTCCTTGAAGAGCCGGCATTGTAGCGTCGCCGGGCACCACGCTGGGCGAAGCTGATCTCACTTGTTGCTCGGCGCAACCTGCGCCTGGCGCGCGGTGCGCTATAGTTGCTGCCCTCAGAACACACTGCCAAGAGTTTCCTCTCATGCTCAACAAAGGATTGTTGCTGGCCTGCGCCCTGGCCTTGCTCAGTGCCTGCGATGCTTCCTCGCCGGAAAAGCCGACGCCTGCCGAAAAGCCCACGGCCACGGCCTCGCAGGCCCAGGCCCCGAACCGCGAGGACCCGGCGCTCCTGGCCAAGCGCTACGCCGACCGCGAGCTGAGCGTGCTGGACGTCTCGCAAGTGCAGCTGGAGGGGGCCAGCGCCCTGTCGATCAGTTTCTCCGTGCCGCTGGATGCCCAGCAGGATTTCGCCGACAAGGTGCATCTGGTCGATACGCTCAAGGGCAAGGTCGACGGAGCCTGGGAGCTCTCGGACAACCAGATGGAGCTGCGCCTGCGCCACCTCGAACCGCAGCGCAAGCTGGTACTGACCGTCGACGCGAGCGTGCTGGCGGTGACCGGCAAGCGCCTGGGCAGCGAGTCGGTCAGCCGCCTCGAAACCCGCGACATGCAGCCCACCGTAGGCTTCGCCAGCCGCGGCTCGCTGCTGCCCACGCGCCTGGCCGAAGGCCTGCCAGTGATCGCCCTGAACGTGGACAAGGTCGATGTCGAGTTCTTCCGCGTCAAGCCCGAATCATTGTCGAGCTTCCTGGCCAACTGGGGCCGCAACAGCAGCCTGTACGCCTACCAGGCCAAGGAAACCCTGGACATGGCCGAGCTGGTCTACAGCGGCCGCTTCGACCTCAACCCCGCGCGCAACACGCGCGAGACCGTGCTGCTGCCGATCGCCGGGATCAAGCCGCTGCAAGCGCCGGGCGTCTACCTGGCCGTGATGCGCGCCTCGGGCAGCTACGACTACGCGCAACCGGCG
>JAEWGL010000264.1 GCA_023388335.1 Pseudomonadota bacterium
GTCTTGCCACAAACCAGCCATGACGAACAGGTACCTGGCTCCAAGCATGATGGCACTCATAGTATTCCTGAAGCCAAAACGCCACCATTTTGCCTGCTAATTGAGTTTATAATGCCGCGCCTTTCGCCAGCGCGCAGGGCATTTCAGGTACTTCTTCAAGGAAGTTCTGGCAGCTGCCAGAGGGTACCGCCGCCCCGCCAGCGTGGCATTTACTCTATTCAGGGAAGATTCAGATGGTCACCCGCGTCCTTACCCTCGCGACCCTGGTCGCGGCCGTGCAACTGGCCGGCTGTTCAGCCTTTCGCAGCTATGACAGCGAACTCCAGGAAACCAACCAGCACCTGAGCGCCGGCAACGTCGACGCCGCGCTGGCCCTGCTGGAGAAGAACAACCGCAGCGCGGATAAAGACCTGCTCTACTACTTCGAGAAGGGTGAGCTGCTGCGCTCCAAGGGCGACCTCAAAGGCAGCCAGGATGCCTGGCGCACCGCCGATGGCGTGGTCTACAACTGGGAAGAATCGGTCAAGCTGGACACCGAAAAGTACCTGAGCCAGTTCGGCAGCTACCTGGTCAACGACAAGGTGCGCCGTTACGAAGGCTATGACTACGAAAAGGTCATGCTGACCACCCAGATGGCCTTGAACCTGCTGGCCGAGAACGACTTCGACGGCGCCCGCACCGAAATCAAGAAGACCCACGAGCGCGAAGCGGTGATCGCCGAGCTGCGCGACAAGGAATACCTCAAGCGCGAACAAGAGGCCGAGAAGGAAGGCGTCAGGACCGAGTACAAGGACTTGCAGGGCTACCCGGTGGCCAGCCTCGATGCGCCGGAAGTGGTCAATCTGAAGAACAGCTACCAGAGTGCCTTCAGCCATTATCTCTCGGGCTATGTCTACGAAGCCCTGGGCGAACAAGGCCTGGCCGCCCCTGGCTACCGCAAGGCCGCCGAGCTGCGCCCCAATACTCCGCTGCTGGAACGCGCGCTGCTGGACCTGGACAAGCGTGGCGCCAAGGCCAAGGACAGTGACGTGCTGATCGTGGTCCAGAGCGGTCTGGCGCCCGCCCGCGACTCGGTGCGCATCCCGTTGCCCCTGCCGATCAGCGGCAACCTAGTGATCACCCCGCTGTCGTTCCCAGTGATCAAGGACGACACCTCCACCACGCATTTCAGCGAGATCTTCCTGAACGACAAGGCCTTGGGCCTCACCGCGCTCAACAGCACCAGCGCCATGTCGCGCCGTGCCCTGCGTGATGACATGCCTGGCATCATCCTGCGCACCACGGTCCGTGCGATTACCCGCGGCGTGGCGCAGAAGCAGCTCAACGACGCCAACCCCC
Organism: Pseudomonadota bacterium; assembly: GCA_023388335.1. GTDB lineage: Bacteria > Pseudomonadota > Gammaproteobacteria > Pseudomonadales > Pseudomonadaceae > Aquipseudomonas. The sequence continues at coordinate 1,339 of JAEWGL010000264.1, forward strand.
TGGCTGGCCTGGCCGTGGGCATCGCCTCGGCCATCGTCGAAGGCGCCGATACCCGCACCTGGCGCACCCTGCCGGACGACACCCTGGTAGCCCGCGTCCGCCTGGCCAAGGGTGAGCACCACCTGAGCCTGCCGTCGAGCCTGGGCGGCAACAAGATCACGGTCAACATCGACCGCCCGTACCAGGTGATCAGCCTGCGCGTGGTTGGCCAGCAGGTCTTCGCTGGGGGCCCTGCCGTCCAGGTCGCGCCGCTGCAGGCCGCGGACCAAGCCATCGCCACTCTCAAGTAACTTTCAAGGATCGAACATGCGCAGTACATGCCTCGCCCTGATCACAGCCGCCCTTCTGGCCGGCTGCGCCACTCCGCCGCCTCCGGCACCCGGTAGCGCCGCCAGCAAGGTGGTGAGCATGGGCAACGTGAGCGACATCGACATCGGCCCGATGCGTGTGGCCCGCGAAAACGGCTTCATCACGGTCAAGGTCGCGCTGAACAACACCAGCCGCAGCAACCAGACCCTGTTCTACCGCTTCGCCTGGCTGGGCAACGACGGGTTCCCGGTGGCCGCTGAAGAAAGCTGGAAGACCCTGACCCTGTACGGCAAGCAGAGCAGCGTCCTGCCCGCGATCGCCCCGGTTCCCCAGGCCACTGACTTCCGTATCGAAGTCCAGGCCCAGTAATCCCTTTCAGGAGCTTTTTTGATGTTTGCACGTATCTCCCTCGCCGCTGTCGCCATCGTACTGGTCAGCGGTTGCAGCACCTCTTCGCCCGTGCTGGGCGGCAAGAACATCGGCTACGGCGACACCAAGGCCGTTGAACTGGTGACCAACGAGTTCGGCTCCACCGACCTGCAGATGATCGCCGAGAGCATGACCCGCTCCCTGGCCCAGTCCGGCGTACTGCAGGGCCGGCCGGTGGTGCAGGTCTACGACGTGAAGAACAAGACCAGCGAGTACATCGATACCCGCGAGATCACCACGTCGATCAAGACCCAGCTGATGAAGACCGGCACCGCCCGCTTCGCCAGCGACAACAACCAGATGCAGAGCCAGGTCGACCAGCTCAAGCTGCAGAACCAGACCGGCCTGTACAAGAAGAGTACCGTGGCCAAGACCGGCAACATGATTGCCGCGCAGTATCGCCTTGAAGGTTCGATCAGCTCCATCGTCAAGCGCAGCAGCGACTACAAGGACGTGTTCTACAAGTTCAGCCTGCAACTGATCGACGTCGAAAGCGGCCTGGCCGAATGGATGGACGAAAAAGAAATCCGCAAGACCACGGAGCGTTAAGCACATGCGTACATGGATGGCTATTCTCGCCCTGGCCTGCGCCTGCGGCGCGCAGGCGGCACCCAAAGTCGCGGTCACCGACCTGGCCTACCAGGAACGGGTGGAGCAGTACATTCACATGGTCTCGGCCCAGAGCAGCCATCAGGCCAGTGCGTACAGCGCCAGTGGCGCTTCGAGCTACAGCGAGTTCGAGAGCCGCGAGAGCTACATCGAGCAGACCGAGCTGCGCACGTTCAGCGGCGACATCAAGGGCGAAATCCTCAAGTCCGGCATGTTCCAGCTGGTGCAAGGCACGCCGTACACCGCAGCGGCCACCGAAAGCGTCTACGACGTGATCAAGCGCATCAAGAACGGCAACTTCAAAGGTGCCGACTACGTGCTGTTCGGCACCCTGTCGGATATCGATTTCCAGCGCGATATCACCTCGATCGACAACACCAACAGCTACTCGGCGATCCTCGGCCTGACCCTGGTCGCCGATTTCAGTCTGATCAACACCCGCACCTTCGAAATCACCTCGGCGTTCACCGCCATGGGCGAGGGCCAGGACACCAAATTGGTCAACAGCCAGGACGTGCGGGTGACCCTCAACCGCCCGCGCGTGGTGCGCGAGGTGTCCAAGGAGCTGGGTGTGGATGTTGCCCGGCAGATGGGCGAGCAGCTGGTGGGCGTGATGCCGCCAGAGCAGCGCCCGACACCGCGCAATAATTTGCCGCCGGATGAGCCGGTGCGGATCTTGCGTTGAAATAAAAATGCCCGGGATGAAGCCGGGCATTTTTTTGTTTCGCGGCACGCTAAAAATCAGAAAAAAAACGGCACGAAGGCCAAAAATGAAAATTTTCCTTGTAGAGTGAGGAAAATCTTGGCCGTCACCGCCAAATGAAGGATTTGTAAGATGACTGTCGCTGGTTACGCTCATTTGATCCAGCAACTGCAGCTCACGGCAGTACCACCGCGCCGGTCGGCCGTCGTACAGCCTGTCACGCGACTGGGGATTATCGGCCAGAGCAGGAGTGAGCCTGGCCCACTCCTGATACAGCTTGCGCAGCGGCTTATTGCAACTTGGCCTTCCCTCGCTCCATTTCGTTGACCAGCGCCTTAGCGAAGGCGCTCAAGATCCGCGCCGCGCTCCCTGCCTGCCGGTCTTGCTCCATCTCCGCCTCGCACGTCAGGTGCTTTATACAGCCCAACAGCACCGACAGCTCTTCGAAGGCATGATCGAAGGGAATGTCAGGCCGGATCTGGAACAACTCAGAGAAGGTCTCGCCATCTGCCGTGGTGGACGACGTTGCGTCATCGCTCATCTCATCGCTCCTTGCCCGTTCAGAGTCGGTTCAACGCGTGCTCGACGAGTGCCCTGGCCGTTTCGGCCGAGTGCGCGGCGTTGGACAGCATGCCCAGGCCACGCTCCCCCGCTTGCGAACGGCAGTGCTCGTCAATGGTTTGCGCGACGCCACGTAGCAACTCGCTGGCAAGGGCCAGGGCATCGGGCGGAATCAGGTCGCTGTGGATGGAGAAGTAGGGATTGGTGATGAGGGTAAGAGGTGGATCGGGGACGAGCTTTTTCATGATTGAGCTCCTTTCTTCAGCTTGGGAACTGCCTTCCTCCTCGTCTCATGGAATTGGGTGGCAGTCGTACGCGGGGTGAGACCCGGGACACATGAATACCGGCCAGGCCGAAGCCTGCCCGCGCACGACCGCCATTAAGCAGTGCTGTCACATGAACCGGGTGTCTCACGCCCGATCGCCCGAAAAGGCGACCGGACGACCTTAGCCCTGAGACATTTCCCGGACAACATGGAAGCTTCCGTAAAGCGCGTAGGATACTTCCCAAACTGCGGCAAACAGAAGGTTTGGGGCGGAAACTCCAGAAAATACCTACAACCTGAATAGATAGCCGCTTCTGAATAGGGCGCGGTCTTCTGGCAGCGGGTTTGCCTGCGAACGAGGCGCACAATGCCCCCGATTGGTCTTTGGAACAACCGCTAAAGCCCCTGCCAACTCAGAACCTGACATTTCTACCAGTTGCGCCCTCCAGTCAAACGCCGCACCCTGCAGTCATTCCATGTTTCTGAACGGCCTGACCCTTGGGATGGAGCTACAGATGAAAAAACTTCCAGACACGGCCCAATACTTTTACCAACGCGAGCACTTCTGCACGCAAGTGCAAGGCACCACGAGCCGCGCGGTCTTTCGGAATGCCGCTCAGCCGCTGGCCGAAATGGAGCACGGCAAGAGCCACGAGCCTACGAAGTTGTTGGCTATGGACATACAGGGCTCAGTTTTGAATGTATATACGGATGGCGGTCTAAGACGACTGATCTATACGCCCTTCGGGTACTCCGAAGAGGAAAGTGGCTCGCTGTCTCTGTTCGGGTTCAATGCAGAGCTGCGCAATGCGCCGACAGGATGCTACCTGCTGGGCAATGGCTACCGAACCTATAGCCCCACACTAATGCGATTTCACTCCTCCGACAGCCTGAGTCCGTTTGGCAGTGGCGGCCTCAATTCCTATGCTTACTGTGAAGGCGACCCGGTAAACTTTACAGACCCGGTTGGGCATATGAGGACGACGAGGTCTCACTTGGCCGCACGCAACCAACGCCCGCTATCCCCCGCGCCCCTCCCAAATACAAGAGCGGAAAATCGTCGCGATCATCATGAAACGTTCGCTCGCGCACGTGACGCTCGCTTTGCGGCGCGTAGAGCGCAAGGACTTGCCAGCCAACATAGTAACCGCGCTCAGGCGTTTCGCACCCAAGGAGCACAATCAAACGACCCTTTAGTCACTTGGGCGGCAGAAATCCTGGCAAACACTCAAAACCATTCAGCCTCTGAACAGACCGCCATAGCGGCCGCCCTTGGCCAGCAAGCGATGGCGGAGTCTCGTCGCCTTTATGCGCTTGAACGAAGCGTTCAAACCACTTTCTCCAATAGAGAGAATGTGATTCCTCAACTTTTACAAGCTATCCCACCTGAAAACGTTGAGATCCGCCAACCCACGCTGGAGGTTCAACACATCCGCGCTTCAGAAACCATAGCGCAGGCCGACGTCAGGAGTATGCTGATTTCTAATGGGATGGGCGGTATCAGCATACTGCGATAATCATCCGTTGCGCTCTCGCATGCTTACAAAGCCTAGCCAGCAAGCACAGCTCAATGCTTGTCCTGCCCAACCCCCTGCCACCCCCCACCCAACGCCAGAAACAACCCCACCTGCCCCATCGCCACCTGCGTATTCGCCGCCGCCAACTGCGCGCGCATATCGGTATAAATCCGGGTCGCTTGCAGATCCGCCAGGAAGGATTCGCGCCCGGCCTGGTAGAAGCGGTGAGTCTGCTCCGCCGCTTCCTTGGCCGAATGCTCGGCCTCGGCCAAGGCATCACGGCGGTCGAGCAAGGCTGAATACTGCGCCAGACGGGTCTGGGTCTCGCGAATGGCGTTGAGCACCACACCATCGAAATACGCCAGCGCGGCCTGGGTCGAAGCTTCGGCTTCGCGGATGCGGGCGCGTGAGCCGTTGGTGGGGATGGTCCAGCTTAGCATGGGCCCGAAGCCCCAGCGGTTGGTGGCGGGCTTGCCGAGGTTGTCGAGGATGCCGATGGTGCCGACCTGGGCACCAATGCTGATGTCTGGATACAGCTGGCCGGTGGCAACGCCGATGGTCGCGGTGGCGGCAGCGAGGTTGCGCTCGGCCTGGCGGATGTCGGGCCGGCGCTTGAGCAGCGCGGCGCCGTCGCCGACTGGGATCACCTGGGCAATATGCGGCAGCTCGGCGCAATCGGCGGTGCCTGCAGGCAATTGCTCCAGTGGCTTGGCCAGGAGCATGGACAGGGTGTATAGGCCGGCCTCGCGCTCGGCCTTGAAGCGCGGCAGCTCAGCGCCCAGGGACTTGAACTGGGTCTGCGAGCGGGTGACCTGGGTTTCGTCGCCGCGCCCGGCGTCGCGCAGACGCTGGTTCAGCTGGACGCTCTGCGCCTGCAGGTCGAGCGACTCGCGGGCGATATGGTATTCCTCATTGGCCGAACACACCTGGGTGTAGGCCTTGACCACGTCGGCCACCAGGGTGATGCGGGCGGTGTCGGCGGCGGCCTGAACGGCATCGGCATTGGCCTGGGCCGCTTCGACGCCGCGCTTGAGGGTACCCCACAGATCGAACTGGTAGGAGGCGCTGAGGATGGCTTCGCCAATATTGGCCACCGGCACCTTCTCCGGCAGTAGGAAGGCTTCGCCAGACTCCTGCAGGCGCTGGGCCGCGAGTTTCACACCGCCATTGAAGCCGCCCTGGGCCTGGGCCTGCTCGACCTGGGCGCGGGCCTTGGCGATGTTCGCCGCGGCCACGCGCAGGTCGGTGTTGGCGCTCAGGGCCTGGCGCACCAGCTCATTGAGGCGTTGGTCCTGGTAAAGCTGCCACCAGTCTTGCGGCACCGGCGCCGAAACCACGCTGGCGGCGTCCTGGCGCAGCGGGCCTTGCAGGTCGCTGCGCTGGAGCGCCGCGTCCTCGGGCACATGGTAGTTCGGGCCGACCATCTGGCAGGCGCCAAGCGACAGGCTCAAGCCCAGCAGCATCAGGCGTTTCATGGGCGCTGGCCCTCGATGATCGAGACGGTCGCGGTGCGTCCGGCGATCATGCGGAAATCCGCCGGCACTTCATCGAAGGCGATGCGCACCGGGATACGCTGGGCCAGGCGTACCCAGCTGAAGGCCGGGTTGACGTTGGGCAGCAGGTTGGCGCCGCTGCTGCGGTCGCGGTCTTCAATGCCGGCAGCCAGGCTCTGCACATGGCCGCGCAGGCGGGTGTTGTCGCCCATCACGCGGATGTCGACGGCGTCGCCGACGCGGATGCCGCCCAGCTTGGTTTCCTCGAAGTAGCCATCGACGTGATAGGAGGTGCTGTCGACTACCGACAACACGGGCCTGCCCGCGGTGACGAACTCGTGGGCACGCGGGGCGCGGTCGTTCAGGTACCCGTCGACCGGGCTGCGGATCACCGAGCGGTCGAGGTTGAGCTGGGCGCTGTCGACGGCCACCTGGGCCTCGTTCATTGCCGAACGGGCGCGGGCCTCGCGGGACTGGCTTTCCTCGAGCTGCTCGGCCGCCACCAGGTTACCCAGCTTGCGGTTACGCCGGGCTTCACGTTGCGCCTGGGCCAGAGTTTCCTGGCGCTCGGCCAGGGTTGCCTGGGCCTGGCGCAAGGCCAGGGTGAAGCGGTCCTGGTCGATGGTGAAGAGCACGTCGCCGCGCTTGATCACCTGGTTGTCGCGAACCTCGACCTTCTGGATCAGGCCAGACACATCCGGGGCAATCTGGATCACGTCGGCACGGATGTGCCCGTCGCGGGTCCAGGGGGCGAACAGGTAGTACGCGACCATCTGCCAGACGAGCACGCTCGCAAGGGTCACCACCAACAGGGTCAGGACCACGCGGCCCAAGGTCAATAAAGGTTTTTTCATGGCAGCATCAGGCTTCGGCAGAAATGATCCACTGCGCCGAGGAGCACAGCGTAGAGAGCAACGTTGAACAACGCCCGGTGCCAGACCAGGCGGTAGAAATGCAGGCGGATGAGTACCGCATGCACCCCCAGAAACAGCAGGTAGGTGAAGATCATCATCACCAGCAGCGTGGGCAGGAATACCCCGCTGATATCCAGATCACCGATCATAGGGGCGCTCCATCGATGCCGTGGGGCAGTTGCGGGGTCGCCTCGGCGGGTTCGAGCACCACTTCGACCCCTGGCAGCAGCGCCAGGCGCAGGCCGCTCAGGGCATGCAGCAGGTGCACCCGGGCTTCGCCCCGGTCACTCATGTCGCCAATCACCAGAGCCTGGCGGGCGCGCTCCATGTTGCGCAGCAAGCCGGGCGGCGCGTGCAACCGCTCACCGGCACGCAGGCAGGCGGCGTAGTGCTCGCCGACTTCCGCGACCACCGTCTGCAGCCGCTCGCGCACCGGCTGGCCAACCCGCGGGGTGTAGGCCAGCAGGTCGAGCAGGTTCAGGCCCACGCGCAGGTCGCGCAGCGCCACGCCGCTGTCCTGCCCGGTCATGGCCAGGCGCGGCACGTGCTGCATCAGTCGGTCGAGCATCTGCACGCCGACCTGACGGTGCTCGGCCAGGGTGGCCGGCTGGGTCATCTCGACGATGTCGCGCCAGCTGAAGCGCGTCAGGCGTTTGGCTGCCAGCTCCACGCCGAAGGGGCGCAGCAGCAAGGTCCAGATAAAGGCGAAGAGCAACCCCACGGGACCGGCCAGGTTGGCGTTGATGAAGGTCAGAAAGTCAGCGTCGTAGGCGCCCTGGATGCTGATGAAGGTCGCGGTGTTGACGATGGTCAGCAAGGTGCCCAGATAGAAGCGCGGCTGCACGGTCAGGGTGCCGACGCAGATGAAGGGCACGGCGAAGGCCAGCACCAGCATGGGGAAGTCATGCAGGTTGGGCAGCACCAGGAACAGGTAGAGGCTGGAGAACACCACCGAGAGCATCGTCCAGAAGAAGAACCGGTAGATCTGCGGGGCCGGGTCGTCCATGGCGGCGAAGAAACTGCAGGCCACCGCGGCGAGGATCACCGCGCTACCGCCGTCGTTCCAGCCCAGGAGGATCCACAGGCCGCTGGCGACGATGATCGCGGTAACCGTGGAGAACACCGAATAGAGCATCAGGCCACGGTCGAAGAAGGGGGTCAGCCGGCCCAGGCGCCAGTGACGGTAGACGGCGCGCCAAGGGCTGGCATCCTCGGTACGCAGGGCGTGCTGCAAGGAGCAGCAGTCTTGCCAGAGGTCGATCCATTCGGCCAGGCGGTAGAGGGCGTTGGACAGCAGCAACTCGGCGCGTTCATCCAGCGCGGCGGCGCTGGGCTGCTGGCGATCGAGCTGCTCGCGCAGCGTCGTCCAGCGGGCAATCGAGGCGTCTTCGGCGCTGGCCTGCAGCCACTGGCGGGCCTGCCCGAGTAGCGGCTGCAGTTGGGCATATTGGGCCGGGGCGCGGCTCTGCAGGGCGAGCAAGGCATCGTCCAGGGCATCGACCACGGGCAGCAGATGGATCATTCGCCCGCGCAGCTCGCGCGCATTCTTGACGGTCTGTGGGCCGGCGCCTTCATGGGCAAGCTGGCCGATCATCGCTTCCAGGGTGTTGAACGGGGTGACCATCGAGGCACGCAGGCCGCCGACCTTCTCTGCGGTGGCCTCGCGGGCCAGGTAGAGGTCGCTGTAACGGATGGCTTCGTTGAACCAGTTGCCAGCGGCGCCAACCACCACGGGTGCCAGGCGGCGCGGCCAGAAGATCGCGCCCACGACCGCCGCGCAGACGATGCCCAGGCAGATCTCCTGCGCCCTGGACGAGGCGACATCGAACACCGCCAGGGGATTGTCGACCACCGCCAGGGCGATCATCGGCAGGGTATAACCGGCCAGCATCAGCACGTAGTTGTTGGCGGTGCGCAGGTTCAGGGACAGGAACAGCAGGGTCCCGGTCCACAGGGCGATGGCGATGCTCAGCAGCAGCGGCGCCTGGACCAGCGGGGGTACCAGGAAGATCGCTCCGCCCGCCCCCAGCAAGGTACCCAGGGCACGGTAAAGCGCCTTGGAGCTGGTGGGGCCAACGAAGGGGCTGGAGACGATGTAGACCGTAGCCATGGCCCAGTATGGGCGCGGCAACTGCATGAGCAGGGCGATGTACAGGGCGATCATCGACGCGGCAAAGGTACGCACGCCGTAGAACCAGTCGCGCGCTGGCGGCACGGAGCTGAAGAAGCCGTTCATGCGCTGCCCTCAGGCGCGCGCTGGGAGGCCTGCGCGAAGGCGTGGATTACCCGCAGGGTCGCCTCCAGGTCCGCCGGGGCGATGCCCTCCAGCACCTCATGACGCAGGCGCACCAGTTCGCCTTCGATCGACTCGGCCAGAGCGCGACCCTCGGCGGTAAGGCTCAGGGCCTTGGCACGGCGGTCGAGCGGATCTTCGCTACGACAGACGAAACCGGCTTTGCACAGCTGGTCGAGTAGCCGCACCAGCGACGGGCTTTCAAGGCCAGCGGCCTGGGCCACCGCGACCTGATGGACGCCATCGCCCAGCCGCGCGATCATCAGCAACGGCACCGCGCAGGCCTCGGAGACGCCGTAGCGGGTCAGGGTCGCCTGGCAGATCCGCCGCCAATGGCGGCCAGCGGTGACGATGCCGGTGCTGATGTTCAGTTGCAATGCATCAAGCGTCATGGGGGAACCGGGTTAATTCATAGTTTGCTAACTAACAATATTACTGCCTCCCCCACCCCTCTCGTCAACTGCTGGCGACGGGTGCCCTGCTCAATGTGAATGGCAGGGGCTTCGCTCCTGTTCGCGGGTGAACCCGGCCTCATGCACCAAACGCTAACTCATTGATTTAGCTGAACCTGTAGGGGCGGCCTTGTGCCGGGACGCCGGACCGCGCGATCGGGCGCGCAGCGGCCGCAACCCTGCAACCGCGCTGTATCAGACAAGGCACCGCGGTGTATGGCACCGGCTTGGCCAGTGTTCGCGGGCAAGCCTGCTCACACAAGGCCCACCCTTGCATACCGCTGAGAGTGTGATCGACTCAGCCCCCTAATGGAGCGGGTTTACCCGCGAAGAAGCCAACCCCGATGTCACCTGTTGTTCTGCGGGTTGAAGGCCACTACCTGTAATATCCAGGTCAGTAGGGATTGGGGAGTGGGTTTACCGGGACGCCAGTCCGCCGCAAAGAGGGCCAGGCTGGGCATACCGAAATTCAGGGCTGGACCTGGTCTTCCAGCTTCATGGTCAGGGCCAGGGTGCTGCCCATCTGGATGGCTTGCTCGCGCCAGTACAGGTAATGCAAGGCATCATTGGCGCGGAAATGCACGGCCAGCTCTTCTGCCGCCTGTATCACGCCAGCAACTGCGGCCAACTCCAGCCAGTACAGGGCTGCCTTGGTATCCCTCTCCACGTGCAGCCCGTGCAACAGCCGGTGGCCGACCTCAAAACGGCAACGGGCTTCGCCGCGCTGGGCACCGCGCAGAAACCACTGGTACGCCTGCGCGAGATCGACCTGCCAGCCGTCGCCAGGATCGACCACCTCCTCCTCGAACAAGTCGCCCAAGGCGGCAGCCGCATGCGCCATGCCGCGCTCAAAGGCTTGCCGGTAGTATTCGGCCGCATTGCTGTACGAGATTTCTATGCCTTTGCCAAAATAATGCTGCTGCCCGAGGTTGAACCAAGCGGCCGCGCTACCTTGATGCGCGGCCATGCGCAACAGGTGGCTCGCCAGCAAGGGGTCGGCTCGCCAGTACTTGCCGTTGAGCCAGATCCAGCCCAGGTCATTGAGGGCAGCCACATTGCCAGCAAGGGCCTGGCGCCGCAGGTCGGCATAGACCATCTGCAGGTCGGCCGCTTCGTCCAGCTGCTCGACCAGGCTGAAACGCTCGCCCAGCACCGCCCGGTGACTGGGCAAGCCGACACCGGCAAACAGCCGCTGCCGCTGCCGTGGTCGCGCGTGCACCGGCACGATCCGCTCGGGTAAAAGGCGCTCAAGCAGCGAAAAGATATTGCTGGCAGCAGACATGTTCATCCTCATTGAACGGCTTGCAGCGCCGACGGCCGCTGTGATGAGGCGTGATTCTGCGCGATGCCACGACAAAACCCGTCGCGAACGATTCGATAGAAGGCAACCAATCGCTATTTCCTTGATCTGAGAAGGTGGATGGCTATTTGCCATGCTCCGCCAGTCCCGCCATGCTATTGCCGCAAGCCTAGACAAGGACGTTACCTTTTGCCTTCTGCTACGACCCGCGCCACCCTCAGCCGTCAGTGGGCGCTGCTGCGCCAGCTGCCAAGCCGTTCCCCGGGCATCACCAGTGCCGAACTGGTGTGGCGCTTGCGCGATGTGGGTTTTGGCATCAGCAAACGCACCATCGAGCGCGATCTCAATGAGCTGTCGTTGATCTTCCCGCTCGAACGCAACGATAAGAGCATTCCATTCGGCTGGCACTGGGCCGCCAATGCCCAAGGCGAGCTGCGCGGCAATTTCGATCTGCAGGGTTATTTACGTGATGACGCGCTGCAGCCAGCGCAAGGCGACGGCGTCCAATTGCTGGCCTGGATCAGTGATGCCCTGGCCCGCCAGTTGCGTGAAAGCCCCCTCACGCCGGACATGCAACTGACTGCCCTGGACCAGGGCCACCGCTTGTGCGCCAGTGTCAGCGATGGCACGGCGCTGCGGTGGTGGCTGCTCAGCCAAGGCGAACACCTGGTGGTGGAACAGCCACTGGCGTTGCGCGAAGAGATCGCCCGCACCTTGAGCAACGCCGCGGCCCAGTATCAGCTCAGCGCTGCATGCCCCAGCGGCGCACGGTCACCCGCTCCAGGGTGTTGAACACCAGGCTCTCCACCAGCAGGCCGATGAGGATCACCACCGCCAGGCCAGCGAAGACCTTGTCGGTGTAGAGCTCGTTGCGGTTCTGGAAGATGTACCAGCCAAGGCCGCCCTTGCCGCTGCTGGCGCCGAACACCAGCTCGGCGGCGATCAGCGTGCGCCAGGCGAAGGCCCAGCCGATCTTCAAGCCCGAGAGAATCGACGGCAGTGCCGCGGGCACCAGCACATGCAGCACCAGGCGCAGCCCGCGCAGGCCATAGTTGCGCCCGGCCATGCGCAAGGTTTCCGAGACGCCTAGAAAACCCGCGTAGGTGTTCAGCGCCAAGGCCCAGAGCACCGAGTGCACCAGCACGAAGATCAGGCTGTTGTCGCCCAGGCCGAACCACAGCAGCGCCAGGGGTAGCAGGGCAATGGCCGGCAGCGGGTTGAACATTGAGGTGAGGGTGCCGAGCAGGTCGCGGCCGAACTGCGTCGAAACCGCCAGGCTGGTCAGACCGAAGGCCAGGACGATGCCCAGGACATAGCCTTTGAGCAATATCACCAGCGAGACACCGACCTTGGCCGGCAACTCGCCACTGATCAGCCCGTCCCATAGAGCGGCGGCGGTTTGCAGAAAACTGGGCAGCAACAGATCGTTGTCGGTATAGCGGGCAATGCCCTCCCACACCACGGCAAGCAGCAAGAGAATTACCCCCTTGCGCAGCCAGCTCTGCTGCCATAGGCGCTGGGCCAGCGGCAGCTGGCGTTCGAGCGGTACGCTGAGCAGCGGCTCCAGTTGCACCTCGTATTCCTGTCGTACAGGCGTGGTCGTCATGGCTGAAGCTCCGGTCAGTAGGCAATGCGGATGTCGCTGAAATCCAGTACCGGCGCTTCTACAGGCGCCGGCCCCTCGTTGAACAGCAGGCGATGGATGCGCTGGGCACTGGCCTGGAAATCGCTGGCGCCAAGGCTGCCAAGGTCGTACTGGTGGCTGTGCACCTCGGCGCGTACCCGACCAGGATGAGGAGAGAGCAAAAGGATACGATTGCCCACCACCAGCGCCTCCTCGATGGAGTGGGTAACGAACAGCAGGGTGAAGCGCACTTCTTCCCAGAGCAGCAGCAGCTCTTCCTGCATCTTGCGCCGGGTCAGCGCGTCGAGGGCGGCGAAGGGCTCGTCCATCAGCAGGATCTTGGGCTGGGTCGCCAGGGCCCGGGCAATCGCCACCCGTGCCTTCATGCCGCCCGACAATGTGTGCGGGTAGGCATCGGCGAAGGCCGCCAGGCCGACCTTGTCCAGATAGTGCAAGGCCCGCTCCTCGGCCTCGGCGCGCTTGAGCGCGCCGGACACCAGCAGGGGAAACATGACGTTCTGCTTGACGGTCTTCCAAGGCGGCAGCTGGTCGAACTCCTGGAACACGACGATGCGGTCGGGGCCGGGCCCCTTGACCTGCTGGCCCTGCAGAAGGATCTGCCCTTCACTGGGCTCGATGAAGCCGGCCACGGCCTTGAGCAGGGTCGACTTGCCGCAGCCGGAGGGGCCGAGCAGGACGAAGCGGTCGGCGCGATCGACTTCGAAGCTGACCTGGTGGGTGGCCCGCACTACGCGGTGCGCGGTGCGGTATTCGAGGCTAAGTTTGTCCACCTGCAGCAACGCTTGGGTATCGACACGGCTCAGGTTGCTGGCCGCGTGGCCTGGCAATGGGGCGGTCATTGGCTTCAGCTCCCCTGCAGCGGGCGGTCATCCTGGAAGAAGTAGTCCTTCCACGACTCGGGTTTGTGCTTGATGGCGCCGACCCGGTAGAGGAATTCGGCCAGCGGGTAGGTGTTCTTGGGGGTAACGCTGAACTCGTACTGGGGGTTGTCGATGATCTTGAGCAGCGCGGTGCGGTCGATCTTGGCCTTGGTCACGCGGATGTAGGTGTCGGCCGCCGCCCCCTTGTCGTTCTGCGCGAAATCCGCCGCCTCGGCCAGGGCATCGACGAAGGCCTTGTAGGTCTTGGGGTTGTCCTTGCGGAACTTCTCGGTGGCAAACAGCAAGGTCGGCGAGTTAGGCCCCAGCAGGTCATAGCTGTCGAGCACCACGTGCACGTCCTTGTTGGCCAGCACCTGGTCCTGGAAGGGTGGGTTGGAGAAGTGCCCGTTGAGCTCGGTGCCGCCAGCCAGCAGGGCCGCCGTCGCGTCCGGGTGTGGTACGGCCAGGGTGTACTTGTCCAGGCGCGCGTACTCCTTGTCGCCCCACTGCTTGGCGGCGGCGTACTGGAGGAAGCGCGACTGCACCGAAACGCCGACCGCCGGCACGGCAATACGGTCTTTTTCCGAGAGGTCGGCGATGGTCTTGACGTTAGGGTTGTTGCTGACCAGGTAGTACGGGAAGTTGCCCAGCGAGGCCACGGCCTTGACGTTCTGCCGGCCCTTGGTGCGGTCCCAGACGGTGAGCAGCGGACCGACACCGGCACCGGCGATGTCCACGGAGCCGGACAGCAGCGCGTCGTTGATCGCCGCGCCGCCAGAGAGCTGGGCCCAGTCGACCTGGATGTCCACCCCCTGCTCCTTGCCGTGCTTCTCGATCAATTGCTGGTCACGCACCACATTGAGCAGCAGGTAGACGATGCCGAACTGTTCGGCGATGCGGATCTGCCCTTCGGCCTGGGCTACGCTGGGCGCGACCAGGCTACCGACGATCAGGCTTGCGCCCAGGCCGATGCTTGCCGCCAGGCGGCTGATGGATGTACGCATGGTGTGTCTCCTCAGACGTCAGAACGGGGCATCGCCCTGGATGGTGGTGCGGTAGAGCTTGCGCTGCAGGTGCGCAGGGCAACCGGTGGCCAGGTGGATCAGCGAGCGGTTGTCCCAGAACACCAGGTCGTGGGGCTGCCATTGGTGGCGGTAGATGTTGGCTTCGAGCACGCTGTGGGCGTAGAGCTGCTGGAGGATCTCGCGGCTCTCGTCTTCGGGCAGGCCGACGATACGGGTGGTGAAGCCTTCGCTGACGAACAACGCCTTGCGGCCGTTTTCCGGGTGGGTACGCACCACCGGGTGGACCACTTCGGCCACCTGGGCCAGTTGCTCGGCGGTGAGGGTCGGGCGCCAGTTGCCCTCGAACTTGGTTTCGCTGTAGCGGGCGGTGTAGGAATGCGCTGCCTGGCGCCCCTCGACGGCCGTGCGCAGCGCCTCAGGCAGCGCGTCCCAGGCTTTGTGCATGTCGGCGAACAACGTGTCGCCGCCCTCGCTGGGCAGCTCCTGGGCATGGAGCATCGAGCCCAGGCTTGGGAGTTCCTTGTACGACAGGTCGGAGTGCCAGAACTTGCCAGCGTCGCCCAGGCCGATGTTCTGGCCGTTCTCGATGATGTTGGAAACGATGAGGATTTCCGGGTGCCCGGTCAGCAGAAACTGTTTGAGCACGTGGATCTGCAGCTCGCCGAAACGGCGGCTGAAGGCGATCTGTTGTTCTGGGCTGATGCGCTGGTCGCGAAATACCAGAACATGGTGATCCAGGTGGGCGCGGTGGATACGGCTGAAATCTTCGGCGTTGACGGCCTTGGAGAGGTCCAGACCAATGATTTCGGCACCTACGGCACCGGGGAACGGACGGATTTCAAAGGATTGCGGCTGTGCGCTGTCGATCGACGACAAGGCGTTCAAGGCGGCTGACATGATTCACTCCCACGCAGTGCGCGACCCAAGGTGCGCGCAACGATCAGAAACTCACGGGTGTACCGTGTTCGTTCAAGTCGTGCGGCGCGCCGATTGGTCGGCAGGTACGCAGTGGGATCAACTATAAATGCATAAGAAAAATAATTTAAATATTCAAAAGAAATAAACATATGTCCTGCGCGCAGTCGGGGTTCGTGTAGAGCCATCCGAAGATTCAGCTGAAAAACTCCAAACGATTCCGGTAGCGTGCCGAAGGGGCCGACTGCTCGAACGCCACGGTCAATGTTGATCAGTGGCGCCGAGTCGACCCTCAAGATCGACAGCTCCAACAGGTGAGATGCACACCGCGGGCGCGGGCACGCTTCCCTGCCCGCTCCGGACAGCGCATATTTGGAACCCAGGCCTACAGGCCCGATCAACTTTGCCTATGCTGCTGCCTATTGACCAAGGATCCACGTAACGAGGGACGTCGCCATGTTCTACGTGCAACGCGACAATGAGGGCCGGTTGCTGCGAGTAGAAGCCGCCCCCTATGCCGAGTACTCGGAAATGCTCCCGACCGACCATGCCGAGATTCAGGAATGGTTTGCCGATGACCTGGTTGAGAACAGCCTCAAGCAGCTCAAGCAGAGCGATCGGGACATGATCCGTGTGCTGGAGGACTTGATCGAGGTGCTGACGGCAAAGGGTGTGCTCAGCATTACCGACCTGCCCCCGGACGCCCAGGCCAAGTTGCTCAACCGCTCCACGGCGCGCAAGGCGCTTGGCAGCCTGAACAACCTGATCCAGGAAGACGAGGAAGGTGGGTTGATCTGACCTGGCGCCTGCCAGACCCTGACGCGCACCGTGGGCCGGGGCGCTCCAGGACCTTCCAGCAGATCAAGCACTCACCGCCAGGGCGCGGGCTCGCCGACCAGCTGACCCTGAATGCCCTGCACGCCCATCGCTCGTAGAACCCTCAACTCCCCTGCGGTCTCGACCCGCTCGGCAATCAGCGGCAGGTCGATGCTGTGTGCCGCTCGCTGTATCGCTTCGATGAACAGGCGCTTGTGCTGCTCCAGGTCGATGCTGCGGATATAGCCACCATCGATCTTCAGGTAGGCCAGGCCCAGGTGCGCCAGGTTGCCAATCATGCTGAACCGGCCACCGAATCGCTGCAGTGCCAGGCCAAAGCCCAGCCCACGCAGGCGCCGGTTCAGCTGCTCGAGGACTGATTGCGCTGGCAGCTGTTCTTCGCCGATCTCGAAGGTCAGGCGCGGGCCCAGCGCGGCATGTTGTCCCAGTAGCTCGAAGAGCCGTTGCATGGCCTTCGGGTCAAGCAGGGTCGCGGCGGACAGGTTCAGTGCCAGGGCTTCACCATGGCCCTGCAGGTGCTTGATGACCTTTTGCAGCATCAGCAGATCCAGCCTCGGCATCCAGCCAAAGCGCTCAAGCCACGGCAGGAAACGGCCGGCGGTCAGCGTCTCGCCCTGCTCGTCGTGCAGCCGCGAGATCACCTTGTAATGCAGGATCCGCTCGGGCGTCTGGCTGTCCACCACCGGTTGAAAGAGCAATTCAAAGCGCCCGTGGGTCAGGGCCTCGTCGAGCCGCTTGTGCCAGGCGTGGTGACTGTCGGCGGCCTGGGCGGCGACGCCCTGCTCCAGGCACACCCAGCCAGGCTCCAGCTGGCTCTCGGCGCGCGCCAGTGCCTCATCGGCCAGGTTCAGCAAGGACTGCGGCGCGTCACCGGGGCTGAAGGGCACCAGACCGATGCAGGCAACCGGATCGACATCGCTGGCGCCCGTCTGGTGCAGGCTCTGCAAGGTGGCCTCAAGGGCTTGGGCAAGGTGCACGGCCTCTTTGTGGACCATACCCGGCGCCAGCACGGCGAACTCACCGCCGCGGCTGCGGGTGATCAAGTTGTTGGTTTCGGGAAAGCTTGCACAGGTACGGCGTAGCTGTTCACCCACGGCCTGCAGCAGCTGGTCGGTACGCTGGCCACCAAGACGGGCGTTGAGACCGGCCAGGTCCTGGACACGCAACAGCAGCAGGTAACCGGCGCGGGACTCTTCCAGGTTGCTGACCCGGGCGGTCAGCTGCATTTCGAAATAGCGGCGGTTGGCCAGTCCGGTCAGGCTGTCCTGATACGATTCCACGCGCAGTTTCTCGCTGCGCTCGGCCTGTTCGGTGAACAGCGCCCTGAGCTTTTCGACCATCTGATTCATGGCCTGCACCACCCGGCGCAGTTCGGGGGTTCGCGGCAACTCGGGCAGGCTCAGGAATTCCCGGCGGGCGATGGCCTGAGACTGCACCACCATGTAGTCGAGCGGGCGCAACTGCCGGCGCAGCAACAGCGCACCTAGTACCGCGCTGACCGCCCCGCACAGCAGCAGCCAGCCCAAACTGCCCAGGGCGCTTTGCCATAGCTTGGACAGGGCGAACATCGGGTGGCTGATCACCTCGACCCGAGCTGCCTGTTGCCAGCCCCTGCTGACAATCGCGTCGCCACCGGCCGCCTCCAGGCCGGTCAGTCGGATGAACCAGCGGGGCACACCATTGCGGTCAGGCTCGGCATGACGCTCCACCAGGACGGCGTTGGAACCCAGGTCGATGACCTTGATACTGGCGTAATAGCCGCTGTCGAAAATGGAGCTGATCATCAGCTCGACCATGGCCGGGTCGTCGATAGTGGGGGTAAGCGACAATGCCAGCGCCGTGGCCGCGTCCTGTGCATGGGAGCGCAACTGGTTGACGTACTGGCTGCGGGAACTTTCCAGGCTGACCATGAAGCTGCCACTGAAGGCGACCGCCAGAAACAGGCAAATGGCAAGCAGCAATTGTTTGAACAATGACATCGGTGCTCCTTCAGTAGACCGGTCCGGCGGGGAAGCCTTCGGCCTGCATTTTCTTCAGCAAGTCCTGCCAACGTGACAACTGCTTGGTATCGCCGACCTTCTTGTTGCCGGAGGCGCCTGTCAGCCACAGGCCTTCGCCATTGAAGGCATACACCGGCAACAGGTCGGTACGTTGGCTCGCGGGCTTGATGGCGTCCATCAGGCTATCGAGGACCAACGGCTGCGCCTGCGGGTTTGAATAATAGGTCAGGACCATGTGCGCGCGGTTCTGGCGCAGCGCCTTGACGTAGGTGATGCGCAATTTTTCGCTGGGTATGCCCATGCGCCGCAGGCTGACGTACTTGGCGATGGCATAGTCCTCGCAGTCCCCTGCCCCTTTGATCAGCGACTGGATGGGCGTGGCCCAGTAGTCGACTTCGTGCCAAAGGTCGACATCGTCGACATAGCGCAGTTGCGTGTTGAAGAAGCGGTTGGCCGCTTCCAGCCGCGCAAGCTCGCTGCCTTGTCTGTGGGTGGCCAGAAGCGCCTGCCAGGCATCGATGCGCGCCTGGCCCGGCCCCAGCGGCCCATAGAGTGCCTGCGCCTGACGGCTGATTTGAGAGAAATCCCAGTCTGCGTACACGCCGCCCACCAGGCAGCCCAACCACAGGGCAGGGGCAAGACGATGCAGAGTGAAGCGCAGGATCCATCGAATCGGCACTGCCAGAAGCCTGAGAGCGGTGAAAAAAAGTATGGTGCGGCGAGCGAAGAGAAAAGACAATTGCACTTTGCAATCACGGCGACGATGACGGTGAACCGGTGCGTTCCTGCATAAGCGTCGGGGTACGCCTCGACTTCCCTTGGCATGCAACTTCCTTCACGATAGCCCTAATCCAAGGCTTCGCAGCACAGGCGGCAATACGCGCTGATTGACAAGCACCCCATCTCCTTACTAGGGTTATTGGATCCAATATCTATATTCATCAGGGCACTCGTCGCGTGGCTGAAAAAACCAAACTCTCCTTGAGCACCCTATTTGGCAGTGAGCAGGTTCCCGCGCACCTGGCGCGTAGCGTGATCGAAGAACGCTTGCGCAGCGCCATTATCGACGGCCGCCTGCCGCCTGGCACGGCCCTGCGCCAACAGGAGCTGGCGAACCTGTTCGGGGTCAGCCGGATGCCCGTGCGCGAGGCCTTGCGCCAGCTCGAGGCGCAATCGCTGCTCAAGGTGGTGATGCACAAGGGCGCGGTCGTGGCGCCGCTGATTGGCGAAGACGCGGTCGACACCTATGCCCTGCGCTTGATCCTCGAGGCCGAGGCCCTGCGTCAGTCGATTCCATTGCTGAGTGCCGACGACATCGCGTTGGCCCGTCATTACATCAACCAGCTGGAACACGAGACCCGTCACGCAGAAATCGGCCGCCTCAACCGTCTGTTCCACATGGTCCTCTACGGCAAGGCACCCAACCAGAAGCTGCTGCGCTTGATCGAGGTCGAGCTCAACGAGGAGGAGCGCTTCCTGCGCTTCCATCTGTCCTCCATGGGCTTGGGCAAACTGACACAGGACGACCATATCGCATTGGTCGATGCCGCCAGCGACAGGCTCGTCGACGAAGCCGTGAAGGTCCTGGAACAGCACCTGAACAATGCGGCCCGCACGATCAGGGCCTATCTGAACAAGCAATCGGCAACGTGAAACTATTGGCTACCGTGCGCCTCCCAGGCCTGCGGTAGCAGTACAGCCCGGGCGATCTCGGGCGAAGGAAAGGCAGTGCACGCGCAGAATTACCAGGAAGCGACAGACGGCGATTCGGGACAACTAGCCCGGATCCGCCTGATCTGTCTCGCCTGCAGCCAAGAGAACCTGGAACGCTACCGTAGCTGGACAACCGGGTTAAATGATCACATCGAGCTGATTGCCGTGGATGTCCAGCGCGAGGCCGAATGTGTGCCCGGCACTCTGCTTCAGCCGCCTACCGAGCTGGCGCATGCCCTGGCCAGCCGCTTACAGGTCTTTCTGGACAAGCCGCACGCGCTGTTTGGCCATGACTTGGGCGCTCATATGGCGTTTCAGGTAGCCCAGGTGGCAGAGGGGCTGTACCCGGACCAGACGCGGCGCTTGTTTGTTTCCAGTTGTGACAGTCCTGATGCCCCGCCTCCCGGCCTCTTCGAGGCAGGATTGAAGACCCCTGTCACCGCCCTCTATCCGCCCGGCGCCTTGACCCGGATGCTCGGCTGGCACGCCTTCGCCCGGCGTGAGCTGGAGCTGATTGAACTGCCGGAGCACGCAGAAGATGCCTCTCACCAGGACCTGCGCCTGATCAGGATCTTCAACACCCACCTCGGGCT
>JAEWGL010000023.1 GCA_023388335.1 Pseudomonadota bacterium
CGGCTGACCCCGCAGGCCGAGCTGGCGGCCTCGATCAAGGCGATCAAGGAGCAACTGCGGGCCATCCCCGCCAAGGGCCTGGGCTATGGTGTGCTGCGTCATCTGGGCAGCGTTGCCCAGCGCCAGACGCTGGCGGCCTTGCCGCAACCGAAGGTGACCTTCAACTACCTCGGGCAGTTCGATGGCAGCTTCAACAGCAACGATGGGGCCTTGTTCGCCCCGTCGGGTGAGCGCGTCGGTGCCGACCAGGCGGCCGACGCGCCGCTGGGCAACTGGCTGACCATCAATGGCCAAGTCTATGACGGCCAACTGAGCCTGGCTTGGACCTTCAGCCGCGAGGTATTCTCCCGTGCGGCCATCGAAGCCCTGGCCGCGGCCTACCAGGCACACCTGGAGACGCTGATCGGGCACTGCATCGAGCGGGATAACGCAGGTGTGACGCCGTCGGACTTCCCGCTGGCACAACTGGATCAGCCGCGCCTGGATGCGCTGGCCCATGACCCTCGGCAGATCGAGGACCTCTACCCGCTGTCGCCCATGCAGCAGGGCATGTTGTTCCACAGCCTGTACGAGCAGGGCAGCGGGCATTACCTGGGACAGATGCGCCTCGACGTGCGCGGCCTCGACCTGGAGCGCTTCCGCCAGGCTTGGCAAGCGGTGATGGACACGCACGATATCCTGCGCACCAGCTTCCTCTGGGAAGGGCTGGAGCAGCCACTGCAATGCGTCCGCCGCCAGGTCCGCATGCCGTTCGAGGTCCTTGGCCAGCCTGTGGCCGAGGATATGCCACAGGCCTTGGATGCGCTGGCCCAGGCCGAGCGAGCCGGTGGTTTCGAACTGTCGACCGCACCCTTGTTGCGCCTGCTGGCGGTGAGCACGGGAGCTGACGGTCATCACCTCATCTACACCAGCCACCACATCCTGATGGACGGCTGGAGCAGCTCGCAACTGATGGGCCAGGTGATGCAGCACTACACCACCGGCCACCTGCCTCAGGCCAGTGGCCGCTACCGCGACTACATCGGTTGGCTGCAACGCCAGGATGGCGCCGCCGCCGAAGCCTTCTGGCGGGGCCAACTGGCGAGCCTGGAAACGCCAACCCGCCTGGCCGGCGCCGGTGGACTGGACAGCCTGGGCATGCCGGGGCAAGGGCACGGTATCCATTCGGTGCGTGTGGCCGGTGAACGTGCCGAACGGCTGAACAATGCCGCACGCCTGCACAAGGTGACCCTCAACACCCTGATGCAGGCCGCCTGGCTGATCCTGCTGCAGCGCTACACCCGGCAGGACACGGTGGTATTTGGTGCCACGGTGGCGGGCCGCCCGATCGAGCTGGTCGGCATCGAGAAGCAGATTGGCCTGTTCATCAACACCCTGCCGGTGGTCGCTTGCCCGCGACCGGAACACTGCGTGGGCGACTGGCTGCAGGCGGTGCAGGCCATCAACCTGGGCCTGCGCGACTATGAGCACACGCCATTGTTCGACATCCAGCGTTGGGCGGGGCAGGGTGGCGAAGCCCTGTTCGACAATATCCTGGTGTTCGAGAACTACCCGATCGCCGAGGTCCTGCAGCAGCAAGCGCCAGCCGACCTGGAATTCGGCAGCGTCGCCAACAACGTTCGCACCAACTATCCGCTGAGCCTGGCCGTGGGCATGGGCAGCAGTCTGGACCTGCACTACAGCCATGACCTGGCGCACTTCAGCCCTGCGGCCATTACGCGCCTGAACGACCACCTGCTACAGCTGCTCGATTGGCTGGCGGACGCACCAGGCCAGGCTTGCCTGGGCCAGTTCGAGTTCACGGCGGGCGAGGCGCGTCAGGCCATGGTGCAGGCCTGGCAGGGCGAGGCCATCGACTACAGGGCCGACGCCCATGTGCACGCCTTGTTCGAACAACAGGCGCAGCGCAGCCCGGACGCCACCGCGCTGGTCTTCGCCGGCCAGCCGCTGAGCTACCAGGCACTCAACGCCCAGGCCAACCGCCTGGCCCGGCGCTTGATCGACCTGGGCGTGGGCCCGGACGTGCCCGTGGGCATCGCCTTGCAGCGCAGCGTGGAGATGGTGGTCAGCCTGCTGGCCGTGCTCAAGGCCGGTGGCGCCTACGTGCCGCTGGACCCGGACTACCCGGCCGAACGCCTGGCCTACATGATCGACGACAGCGGCATACAGCTGTTGCTGAGCAACCGCGCCAGCTGCGCCGGCCTGCCCTTGGACGGGCGTGCGCTGCGGGTGCTGGAGGTGGATACGCTGGCGCTGGAGGGCTACAGCGAGGCCAACCCGGTGACCTGCGTGGGCGCCGACAACCTGGCCTACATCATCTACACCTCCGGCTCCACCGGCCGGCCGAAGGGGGTCGGCAACCACCACGGCGCCTTGCTCGGCCGCCTGTTGTGGATGCAGCAGACCTATGGCCTGGAAGCGGGCGAAGGGGTGTTGCAGAAGACCTCGTTCAGCTTCGACGTGTCGGTGTGGGAATTCCTCTGGCCGTTGAGCGCCGGCGGCCGCTTGGTGCTGGCCGAACCGGGCGATCAGCGTGATCCGGAGCGCCTGGTGGCGCTGATCCAGGCGCAGCGGGTGAGTACGCTGCACTTCGTACCCTCGATGCTGCAGGCCTTCATCGAAACCCCTGGGCTGGCCGAATGCAGCAGCCTCAAGCGGCTGTTCTCTGGCGGCGAGGCGCTGTCGCGCGAGCTGCTGGAGCGGACCCAGGCGCGTATGCCAGCGGTAGCCCTGTACAACCGCTATGGCCCGGCCGAGGCGGCGATCAACGCCACCCACGGCGAGCGTGCGCAAGCGGGCCAGGGCGGCGTGCCGATCGGTTGCGCCTTGCCCAACACCCGCCTGTACGTGCTCGGCGAGAGCGCCGAGCTGCTGCCGCTGGGCGCGGTGGGCGAGCTGTACATCGGCGGTTCGTGCCTGGCCCGTGGCTACCACGGCCAAGCGGCGCTGACCGCCGAACGCTTCGTGCCGGACCCGTTTGCCGTGGCACCCGGGGGCCGCGCCTACCGCACCGGCGACCTGGTGCGTTACCTGGCCGACGGTCAGGTGGACTATGTCAGCCGGGTCGACCACCAGGTGAAGATCCGCGGCTTCCGCATCGAACTGGGCGAAATCCAAACCTGCCTGCTGGGCGATGCCCAGGTGCGCGAGGCGGTGGTGCTGGCGCAGCCAGGGCCGGCGGGCGCGCAGCTGGTGGCGTACCTGGTGGCCGATGCCGGCGAAGGCGAGGGTGCGTTGCGCGAGCGGCTCAAGGCCCAGCTCAAGGCCCAGTTGCCCGACTACATGGTGCCGGCGCACCTGCTGCTGCTGGACGCGCTGCCGCTCAACCCCAACGGCAAGCTGGACCGTAACGCCTTGCCGCAGCCGGACGCGCGGCAGGCGCAGGAGGCCTACGTGGCGCCGCAAGGGGCCATGGAGCAGGCGCTGGCGAGTATCTGGCAAGCGGTGCTGCGCCTGCCGCGGGTGGGCATGACGGACAACTTCTTCGAACTGGGCGGCGACTCGATCATCTCCATCCAGGTGGTCAGCCGTGCGCGCCAGGCCGGCATCCGTTTCAGCCCCAAGGACCTGTTCGAACAGCAGACCCTGCAGGGCCTGGCCCGTGTGGCGCGGCAAGAGCACGCGTCGCAGCAGGCGCAAGGCCCGGTGACCGGCGGCATGGCGCTGCTGCCGATCCAGCAAGGTTTCTTCGACAAAGCCTTGAACCAGCCCAACCACTGGAACCAGTCGGTCTCCCTCAAGCCAGGCGAGCCGCTGCAGGCGGCGCTGCTTGAGCAGGCGCTGGCGGCGCTGGTCAGCCACCACGATGCCTTGCGCCTGCGCTTCCTTGGCCAAGGCAATGCCGTGCAGGCCGCACACCTGACGCTGGCCGAGCAAGCGGCCCAACACGAGGCCGATCGATTGCTGTGGCAGGCCGACCTGGCCGACGCCGAAGCCTTGCAGGTCCTCGCCAACCGAGCCCAGGCCAGCCTCGACCTTGAGCAGGGTCCGCTGCTGCGTGCGGTGCTCGCCAGCCTGCCGGGCGGTGAGCAACGTCTGCTGCTGGTGATCCACCACCTGGTGGTCGATGGCGTGTCCTGGCGTATCCTCTTCGAGGACCTGCAACGCGCCTACAGGCAACTGGCTGATGGCCAGCCGCTGCAGTTGCCGGCCAAGACCAGCAGCTACCAGCAGTGGGGCGAGCGACTGCAGGCCCATGCCAGCAGCGATGCGCTGGCGGCCGAGTTCGGCTACTGGCAGGCACAATTGAGTGGCGCCCCGAGCGACCTGCCTTGCGAGCATCCACAGGCCGCCCAATACAACCGGGATGCCTGCACGGTACAGCTGCGCCTGGCGCGCGAGACGACCCAGCACCTGTTGCAGCAAGCCCCGGCGGCCTACCGTACCCAGGTCAACGACCTGTTGCTGACGGCGCTGGCCCGTGCCCTGGCCGACTGGACCGGCAGCGACAGCGCGCTGATCCGCCTGGAAGGCCATGGCCGTGAGGAGCTGTTCGACGACATCGACCTGACCCGCACCGTGGGCTGGTTCACCACGGTGTTCCCGGTGCGGCTGACCCCGCAGGCCGAGCTGGCGGCCTCGATCAAGGCGATCAAGGAGCAACTGCGGGCCATCCCCGCCAAGGGCCTGGGCTATGGTGTGCTGCGTCATCTGGGCAGCGATGCCCAGCGCCAGACGCTGGCGGCCTTGCCGCAACCGAAGGTGACCTTCAACTACCTCGGGCAGTTCGACGGCAGCTTCGCCGCTGACGACACCGCGCTGTTCGTGCCTTGCATGGCCCAGAAGGGTGCCGAGCAGGATGCCGATGCCCAGTTGAACAACGACCTGCTGATCAACGGCCGGGTGTTCGGCGGCGAGTTGAGCCTGAACTGGACCTTCAGCAACGAGCGTTATGCGCCAGCGCTGATCCAGGCCTTGGCCGATGCTTACACCGCGCAGTTGCAGGCAGTGATCGAGCACTGCCTGCTGGCCGACAGCGCTGGCGTCACGCCTTCGGACTTCCCGCTGACCGGGCTGGACCAGGCGCAGCTCGAGGCCTTGCCTGTCGCGGCCAAGG
Source organism: Pseudomonadota bacterium (assembly GCA_023388335.1). GTDB lineage: Bacteria > Pseudomonadota > Gammaproteobacteria > Pseudomonadales > Pseudomonadaceae > Aquipseudomonas. The sequence goes on from JAEWGL010000023.1 coordinate 5,057, forward strand.
CCATCGAGGATATCTACCCGATGTCGCCGATGCAGATGGGCATGTACTTCCACTCCCTCGCCGAACCGGATGCCCAGTTGTACATCAACCAGACCAGTGTGCCGGTCGAAGGCCTGGACGTAGCGCGCCTGCAGGCCGCCTGGGATACCGTGATCGCGCGGCACGAAGTACTGCGCAGCAGCTTCCATGGCAATGCAGGCTCGACCGAGCCGCTGCAAGTGGTGCACCGTGCCGCACGCATGCCAGTGACGCTGCTGGACTGGCGCGACCGTGAGGTCGACGAGCAGGCCCTGGCCACCCTGGCCGGGCAGTGCGCGGCCAGCCTCGACCTGCAGGCCGCGCCGCTGATGCACCTGACGCTGGTCAAGCTGGACGAGCAACGCCACCAGTTGATCTGGAGCCGTCACCACCTGCTGATGGACGGCTGGAGCAATTCGCAACTGTTGGCCGAGGTGTTCGTGGCCTATGCCGGGCATGCGCTGCCGGCCAAGCAGGGACGCTATCGCGACTACATCGCCTGGTTGCAGGCCCAGCCGCGGTCAGCCTTGGAAAGCTTCTGGAAAGACAAGCTCAAGGGCCTGGAGAGTGCCACGCTGCTGGCCGACAGCCTGTATCCCAAGGCCGATCCGAGCCTGGCCGGGCATGCTGCCTTGTACCTGGACTGGGATGGCGCCCGCACCGCGAAGCTGCGAGAACAGGCCCAGCGCCTGCGGGTCACCCCCAACACCCTGGTCCAGGCGGTATGGGTGGTCCTGCTGCAACGCTACAGCGGTCGTCAGCAGGTCTGCTTCGGTGCCACGGTGGCCGGCCGCCCAGCGACCTTGCCGGGTTCGGAGCAGATGCTTGGCCTGTTCATCAACACCCTGCCGATCATCCAGGCGCCGTCCCCCGGCCAACGCTTCGATCACTGGTTGCTGGCGTTGCAGGCCTACAACCTGGAAGTGCGTGACCATGAGCATGCGTCCCTGGCCGATGTGCAGCGCTGGTCGGGGCAGGGCGGACAGGCATTGTTCGACAGCATCATCGTGTTCGAGAACTACCCGGTGGACGAGCGTCTGCAGGGCCTCGGCCAAGGCGAACTGCGCTTTGGCCAGGCCCAGGGCCGCGACGTCACGAATTACGCCATGGACCTGGCGGTGAACTTGGGCGAACGGCTGAACATTGAATTCCTCTACCTGCGCAACCGCTTCACCGAGCAGGGTACTGCGCAGATTCGCGACAGCTTCGAGCAGTTGCTGCAGAGCGTGCTGGACGCGCCCGGGCAGATGATTGGCAACCTGGACATCCTTGGCCCGGCCGAACAGGTCCTGCTGGCCGAATGCAAACGGCTGCCGGCCCGCGGCGCTGCCGCCGAGTCGCTGGTGCAACGCCTGCAGGCCAACGCCGCGCAGCGGCCGGATGCACTGGCAGTGGCCTGCGACGACGTGCGTCTGAGCTTTGCCGGACTTGAACAGCGGGCCAATCTTCTGGCCAATCGCCTGGTAGCCGAGGGTGTTGGCCCCGAGGTGCTGGTGGGCATCGCCCTGGAGCGGTCGGTCGAGGTCATCGTGGCCTTCTATGCGGTACTCAAGGCCGGTGGCGCCTACGTGCCGCTGGACATCGACTACCCCGCCGAGCGCCTGAAATGGATCGCCGAGAACTCGGGCCTGTCGCTGCTGCTGACCCAGGCCGCGGTGGCAGCGCGTCTGCCGGCTCTGCAACAGGTGCGGCGCCTGACCCTCGATACGCTCGACTTGGCCGACTGTGACGCCCAGGCGCCACAAGCACGGGCGCACGACGATAACCTGGCCTACGTCATCTATACCTCCGGATCCACCGGCAATCCCAAGGGTGTCGCGGTGGCTCGCGGGCCATTGCAGATGCACTGCGAAGCCATCATCGAGCGCTATGGCATGGATCCGCAGACGCGCGAGCTGCTGTTCATGTCGTTCGCATTCGACGGCGCCCAGGAGCGTTGGCTGTCGACCTTGCTGGCCGGAGGTAGCCTGGTGCTGCGCGGTAATCGCCTGTGGACGGCGCAGGAGACCTGGGATGCGCTGCATGCCCATGGCATCAGCATCGCCTGCTTCCCGCCGGCCTACCTGCAGCAACTGGCCGAGCACGGCGAAGATCGCGACACTCCGCCACCGGTGCACACCTATTGCTTCGGCGGCGACGCGGTGGCCGAGGCGAGCTTCGAGCTGGTACGGCGCAACTTGCGGCCGCGCTGGATCACCAACGGCTATGGCCCGACCGAAACGGTGGTGACGCCGTTGCTGTGGAAAGCCGGGGCGGCCGATCACTGCGGTGCGGCCGTGGCCCCGATCGGCCAGCGGGTCGGCAGTCGTACCCTGTACGTGCTGGACGATCAGCTCAACCCGCTGCCCCATGGTGTGGTGGGCGAGCTGTACATTGGTGGCCTGGGCCTGGCCCGTGGTTACCGAGCGCAGCCTGGCCTGAGCGCCGAGCGCTTCGTTGCCGACCCGTTCGGTGGCGAAGGCGGGCGCCTGTACCGCACCGGTGACCTGGTGCGCCAACGCCAGGATGGCGTCATGGACTACAGGGGGCGGGCGGATCACCAGGTCAAAGTGCGTGGTTTCCGTATCGAACTTGGCGAGGTCGAGGCCTGCCTGCGCCGCGAGGCGGGTGTGCGCGATGCGGTAGTGATCGCCCGCGACATGCACGGCAGCCGCCAGCTGATTGGCTACGTGGTCGCCACGCCCGAGCACACTGGCGAAAGCCTGCGCGGCGCCTTGCAAGGCCAGTTGCCGGACTACATGGTGCCGACGCAGATCGTTGTGCTCCAAGCGCTGCCGCTCAGCCCCAATGGCAAGGTGGATCGCAAGGCCCTGCCCGATCCCGAGTTGCAACGCTCGGCTTACCTGGCGCCGCGCAATGCGCTGGAGCATGCGTTGGCGCAGATCTGGCAAGAGGTGCTGGAGGTGGAACAGGTCGGCATGACGGACAACTTCTTCGAGCTGGGCGGCGACTCGCTGCGCACCCTCAAGGTGCTGAGCAAGGTCCGCGCCCAACCAGCGCTGGGGTTGACCCTGAGCTTGCGCGACATGATGAGCAAACCGACCATTGCCGAGCTGTCTGGCTACCAGGAGCAGGCCGAGCGTGCACTCGACCCCCTGCTGCCGCTCAACGGCAAGGTCATCGGGCGAGCGCCGCTGTTCTGCATGCACGCAGGCTTTGGCACGGTGTTCGACTACGAGCCGCTGGCACGCAGCCTGGAGGGTACGCGGAGCGTCTACGGCTTGCAGTGCCGGATGCAGATCGACCGGCAGTGGAGCGATGAGTCGCTGGCGGCCATGGCGATCGACTACGCCCAGTACATCCGCCAGAAACAGGCCCATGGGCCGTACTACCTGCTGGGCTGGTCGCTCGGCGGCCCGCTGACCGTGCTGGTGGCCCGAGAACTGGAGCGGCAGGGGCAGGAGGTGGCCTGGCTGGGGCTGGTGGACAGCTACGTGCCGTCTTCGCGTGGTGCCGAAACTGCGCTGGACTGGGGCCATGAGTTGCGCCAGTTCCTTAGCATTGCCCTGAACCGTGCGGCCGGACAGTTGCCGGTGTTCGAACTGCAGGCCGCGGCACCGACCGCGCATATCGAAGGGCTGATCGAGACGCTGCTACATGCGCGTGATGATTGGCGCGCGCACCTGAACTTCTCGGTCGACGACCTGGCGCACACCTTTGCCGTGGCCATGAAGCTCAAGGCGCTGGCGGCAGACCTCGGGTCGTTGCCGCCGGTACAGGCAGCGACCACCTGCTGGTGGAACGCTGACGGTGAACACCCGCGCCGACAGGACTTCGAGCAGGCGCTGGGCAGTGTACAGGCGCGGCACCTGGTGCCGGCCAGCCACTTCCAGATCCTTCAACACGAGGCACTGCTCGGCGAGGTCAGCCAATTGCTCGGCGACCTGCTGCCGATAGGTGACTGATAGCCGCCCTGCCGGCCCGGGCATCCGGGTCGGCCTCAACTGAATCAATGATCAAGGATACCCAATGTCACTTCATCCCGACCTGGCGGCCTTCCTCGAACTTGTCGAGTTCGGCCGCCTCAGCGGCGCCAGTCGCGCGATGCACGAACTGACGGTAGAGCAGGCCCGCAGTGATTTCGAAGCCAGCTCGCTGATTATCGACCCCAGTCCACCCAGCGACCTGGCGGTTACCGCGCTGCAGGTGCCAACCCGCGATGGCGCGTTGTTGCCGGCGCGTCTGTACCGTCGCCAGGACGCCAGCGCCGAGCAGCCGGTGATCCTGTATTTCCATGGGGGTGGTTATGTGGTTGGCAGCCTGGATTCCCATGAAGCGGTGTGCCGACGCTTGGCGTGCCTGGGGGCGTTCGCCGTGCTGGCGCCGACCTATCGACGGGCGCCCGAGCATCCTTTCCCTACCGCTCAGCTGGATACCGAGGATGCCGTGTCCTGGCTGGCCGAGGCAGCGCCGAGCCTGGGCCTTGACCGCCAGCGGGTGGTGTTTGCCGGTGACAGCGTGGGGGCGTCGCTGGCGGCCGGGCTGGCTATTGCCGCGGCGCTGCCACAGGCCGGTTTGGCCCTGCGCCCGCTGGCGCAGCTGCTGTTCTACCCGGTGACCGACATCAGTCAGGAGCGTGACTCGCATCAGCGTCATGCCGAAGGCTATTTGCTGGAGACGCAAACGCTACGCTGGTTCTACCAGCACTACGCGCCGAACCTGGCCGACCGTCAGGATTGGCGTGCCTCGCCGCTACAGGCCAGGGACCTGCCGGCCTTGGCGCCGGCCTATGTCGGCCTGGCGGGCTTCGATCCGCTGTACGATGAGGGCTTGGCCTATGCACAGTACCTGCAAGCCAGCGGCACGCCGGTTACCCTGCGCATCGAGCAGGGCCTGACCCATGACTACCTGCGCATGGCCGGTATCGTTGGGGCGGTGGAAGGGATCTACCGTGACCTGGGGCAGTGGCTGCAGGCGTTGCCTGGGCGTTGACCGATCAAGTGCTGGACGAATCGCTGCGCTGTCAGGTTGTGGGCAGTCACGCCTGGATGCGGCCAGCAGGGCGGGCCTCTTCGCGGGTAAACCCGCTCCCACAGGATGCGAGGTGCGCCGGGGGCATGTTCTCTGCGCGACAGCGCAGCCCAGCGGGCTGGCCATCTCCCACAGGAACCAAGTCGATCACACTGTCTGCGGTATGCAGGGCCCTGTGGGAGCGGGTTTACCCGCGAAGAGGCCCCACATGCATCTATCGAAGCCAACGCCAGCGCAGGCGCCGCCCCTAACGTGCAACAAAAAAGGCTGCCTGAGTAAGGGCAGCCTTTCCTATGCTCAGAACTGGTATCTGGCCGAGAGCATCACGTTGCGTGGCTCGCCGTAGTAGCCGCTGAAGAAGGTAGTGTCCAGGGCACTGAGGTACTTCTTGTCGAACAGGTTGTTGACGTTGAGGGTGGTGGAGAGATCGTCGGTCAGCTGGTAGCGGGCCATCAGATTGACCACGGTGAACTGCTCCTGCTTGGCCTTGACGGTGCCCAGGGCGGTACTTGGGGTAACGGTGATGTGGGTGCCGCTCTGCCAGTTGGCGCCACCCCCAATGGTCAGACGATTGAGGTCGCCGGGCAGGCGATAGGTAGTCCACAGCTTGACCATGTTGGCCGGCGCTTCGGTGTTGATGCGTTCGCCGTCGGCATCCTTGACCTTGTTGTGGTTGTAACTGGCGCTGAGGTTCCAGTCAGGTGCCAGCTCACCATTGGCTTCGAGTTCGAAACCGCGAGTGGTCGCTCCGCTGATGGCCTCATAGGCGCCCGTGGTGGTACCCGGTACCACCGCGCCCGGAACCAGCACGGCCAGGTTGTCCTGCTTGATCTCATAGGCGGCAATGCTGGTGTTGAGTCGGCCGTCGAAGAACTCGCTTTTCAAGCCGATTTCATAGTTGTCCCCTTCACGTGGCTCGAGGAGGGCACCCGTCACGTCTCGCCTGTTGTCTTGAGGCTTGAAGATGTTGGTATAGCTCGCATAGACGGAATGGATTTCATTGAGGTCGTAGACCACGCCGGCATAGGGCGTTACCACGCCACTTTCGCGATATTGGGTGTACCGGTTGCTGGCTGGCGTGAGGACGTACTCCAGGTCGTAGCTGTACTTGTAGTTGCTGGTGCGTGCGCCGAGGATCACCGAGAGGTCATCGGTCGGTCGCAGGCGAGTGGCGATGTAGGTACCGTTTTGGTAAATGGTGGTGTCGCCATCGTACAGCTTGCCAAGGCTGGTATTGGGCCCGGTGGTGTAGTTGTCCCAGTCGTAGAAGTTGACGAAGGTGCCTTCGATGGCTGTTCCACGCAGGGGCGAATGACGGTTCTCGGAGCGCGAGAAGTTGTAGCCGACAATCATCTCATGCTCGCGGCCAAGCAGCTGGAAAGGGCCTTTGAGCTGTACGTCGAGCCCGGTCTGCTTCTGCCAGGTACTGCCGGCGCCACCATACAGGCGCACGCCGGCGCCGGTGCTTTCGTCTGGGAAGCCCCAGCTGGCGGTGGCCAGCTTGTAGTCATCCCGCTTGATGTACATCTGGTTGACCGCCACCCTCAGGCTCCAGTCGTAGCCCAGTTTCTGCTCGATGCTGGCGAAGGTGTTGAGCGCATCCTGGGGGTTGCTGCTCCAGCGCGCGGCACTGTTGGTCGAGCGCGAGAAGTTGGTTTGCTTGCCGTTGCTGTAGAACAATGGGAAGGCGACCGAGGACGAGCCTTGGGGGTCGTTCTTCTGGTAGTCGGCGCCGACGGTGAGCAGGGTGGTGTCGGTCAGGTCGGCTTCCAGGATCCCGTAGAGGATCTGTTTTTCCTGGGAATAGTGATCGACGTAGCTGTTGTTCTGCTGGTAGGCCGCGACCATGCGCCCGCGCACGTTGCCGGTCGGGGTGAGGGGGCCGGACAGGTCGAGCTCGGTACGGTATTTGTCCCAAGAGCCCAGGCCCGCCGTGACGTGGCCCTTGAACTCGGCGGTGGGGCGCTTGCGCACCAGGTTGATGGTCGCCGATGGGTCACCGGCGCCGGTCATCAGGCCAGTGGCGCCTCGCAGCACTTCGACGCGGTCATAGATGGCCATGTCGGCAAGGCTCTGTGCCGAGACCTGGCTGACGATATCCAGCGTGGTGGGAATGCCATCGAACTGGTAGTTGTCGACCGAATAGCCACGCGAATAGATATTGAAACGCTCACTGCCTAGGCTTTGCACTGACAGGCCTGGGGTTTGCTTGAGCACCTCGGTGAGGTCGTTGAGGCCCTGATCGTCCATGCGTTGCCGGGTGACGACACTGATCGACTGCGGTGTCTCGCGCAGCGACAGGTTCATCTTGGTGGCGGTGCTGCTCAGACCGGTGGTGTAGGAACCGGTGCCATCGGTCTGGGCCCCCAGGCCTTGGCCGGTAACGTTGGTTGCGCCCAGCTCCACCGCGTCCCCCTTGCTGCGCGCGGTGAGGGTCAGGGTGTCGCCCTGGAAGCTGTAGGTGACCGACGCGCCGCCAAGCAACTGGCTGAGTCCGGCCTGCGGGCTGTAGCGCCCCACCACCGCGTTGCCTCGAAGGCCTTGCAGGTCCTGTGGGCTGAACAGCACCTGCAGGCCCGCTTGCTGGCCAAACATCAACACGGCGCTGGACAGTGGCTGGCTCGGAATATTGAAGTCGACATCCTGGGCCATTACCTGGGCTGCCAGCGGCAAGGACATGACCATCCCCATGGTCGATCCGAGCAGCTTGGGTTGCAGAAGGCGGCGAAGTTTCAGCGCTGTGGTCAGAGGTGACAAAGTGTGTGCGGTTGGCATTTTGAACTCTGAAGATATTGGCAATTGATAATGATTTGGATTTCTCCCATTGAGACGCAGAACGCCGCCAGAACCGGAAAGATTTTTTCTGTCCGGTTCTGGCCGATGACTCAGGCGGGTTGGGGATCGCAGGCGACCTGGCCGCGGCTCAGTCGCACGAGCTGGTCGGCGACGTCGAAATAGCGGTCGTCGTGGGAGATGACAATGATGGTCTTGCCCAGGCGCTTGAGGTCGGGCAGCAGCTGGGTATAGAAGACCCGGCGGAAGGTTGGGTCCTGATCGGCGGCCCATTCGTCGAACACCAGCACCGGTCGTTCCTCCAGCCAGGCCCCGACCAGCGCCAGGCGCTTGCGTTGGCCGGTCGACAGGTCGGTGGTGCTGAACTTGCCGTCCCTGATGCTGACCTTGTGATCGATTTCCAGGCGCTTGAGGTAACGCTCGGCGTCCTGGGGCACCGGTTTGTCGCCCTGGATCAACTCGTCGAACAGGTAGTAGTCGGCAAAAATGGTGGTGAACAGCTGCCGGTAGTCGTCGCGGTTCTGGGCGGTCACTGGCTTGCCGTCGAGCAGCACATCGCCCTCCTGCGGGGCGTACAGGCCGAGCAGAAGCTTGATAAGCGTGGTCTTGCCACAGCCGTTCTCGCCGACGATGAAGGCGATCTCGCCCTGCTCGATGCGCAGGTTCACAGGCCCCAGCTGGAATGCCTGGCTGCCCTCGACCTGTGGGAAGCGATAGCGCACCCCTCGCAGTTCCAGCACGTTCATGGTCATTGATGGCTGGCTGCGGTCGTCGAGCAGCAGGTGCGGCTCGGGCGAGGAAAACTGGCTGGACAGGTCGGCGATGCGGCGGAAGGCGATCTGCGCCTTGCTGATGATGGGCAGCGTACCGATCAAGTGCTCCAGTGGCCCCTTCATGTACAGCAGCACCAGCACGAAGCCACTCATCACCGTCGGATCGCTGCTTGGCCACACCGATTGCAGTGCCAGGGCCAGGCCGATCACCACGAAAAACAGCATCGAGCCCAGGCTCTTGGCGATCACGAAGGTATTGATCGAGTGCATCTGGGTTTTGCAGATCCGCTCGGCGGTTTCCTGGATGCCGTGGCTGAACATGCGCTGGCGGCGCAGGCGGTGGATACGCAGTTCCTTGGCGCCGCCGGCGATCGCGTTGTAATGCTTCTGCAGTTCGTCCTCGGCATCGCGGGCCGCTTCGAACCCACGCATGCCGCGAGCGCGGGCGATGTATTGCATCACCGTGCCGAGGGCGATGGCCGCCAGCATGATCAGGAACATCGGCCAGGACAGCATCGCCAGGTAGCCCAGGCAGCCCAGCACCACGGTCAGGGAAATGGCCAGTGGCGCGAAGACGAAGGCGAAGGCGCTGATGGTGTCGACATCACGGGTCAGTACCGGAATCAGCCGGTGGCTGCGGTAACGTTCGATCTGGTCGATGGGGGCGGCCAGGACCTTTTCGCCGAGGGTCTTGCGCAGGGTGGCGATGATGCGTTGGCCGACGTGATTGGTGCCGATGTCGGAGCAGACCGTGCAGACCAGCGCCAGCACGCAGAGCCCGGCAAAACCGAACACCACGCCCTGGGTCAGGCCGGCATCGCTGTGCAAGGCCTTGTTGATGGTCGCCAGCAGCACGGTCACGCTCAGGCCTCCGGCCATGCCGAGCATGATCGACAGGGTCACCAGGGGCCAGAAGGGCTTGAGCAGCGTAAACAGTTCGCGGATGGCGCCGCGGGGTTTAGTGGACATGAACGTCTCCCGATGTGCGCGTCAGAAAGGGGCTGTTACAGCTCGCGGGCTACCCGGAAGCCGAGGAAATCACCGCGAACCTGTGGGGCGCGGTAGTTGCGGTTACCCGAGCGTGAGAACACCGGCGCTTCGCCCCAGTCGTTGCCACGCATGACCCGTGTCTGGCACTTGCCGGTCATCCAGGCACTGCCATCGCTAGGGGCGCCGACATAGTTGGGGTGACCGCAATCGGCAACCCACTCGTAGACATTGCCGTGCATGTCGTACACGCCGAAGGCGTTGGCCGGATAGCTGCCCACTGGTGCGGTGTACGAGTGGCCGTCGGTAGGCCCGTAGGTGTTGGCATGCTGGGCGATGCTGTACTTCTTGTCGTCGTTGTCATCGAACGGGAACGGGAACGGACCGGTGGAGCCTGCGCGGGCGGCATACTCGCGCTCCGCCTCGCTGAGCAAGCGATAGGTGTGTGCGGTCTTGGTCGATAGCCACTGGGCGTAGTCCTGGGCATCTTGGTGGCTGACGCAGACCGCCGGCTGGCGTGGCCCCTGTTTGTAGCTCGGCTTGCTGGCTGTACAGCGACGTCCTGGGCGGTCATCGCCATCGGCGATGATCACGCCAGCTTCCTTGATATAGGCCTCCAGTTCACCGGCGGTGACATGGAAGCGGCTGATGGCGAAGGAGCTGGCGAAGGTCACGGTGTGTTGCGGGCCTTCGTCCGGTTCGCGACCGGCCTCGCCCTCCGGCGTGCCCATCACGAAACTGCCGGCCGGCAGCACCACCATTTCCGGGCAATGCGGGCAGTCTTTGAAGACGCTGCCCGGTTTCGGCGTGTCCGCCGCCTGGGCGAATGAGCACGCCGCAAGGCCGAGCAGGGCGCTGGCGGTGAGCTGGCGCAGCGTGCGCATCGCAGGCTTGGACGAAGTGAGAAGGGCATGGGACATGGAGAAGATTCCGTCAGCGGGTGGCAACAAGAAAGGAAGGGTTCAACTGCGCAGGCGTTTGCGCAGCGCGTCGATCAAGCGGTCGATCTCGGCTTCGGTATTGAGCAGGCCAGGGGCGGTGCGCACCACCGGGCCGACATCGCGGGACACGGCATCGACGACGATGCGCTGACTATTGAGGTAGCGGGCCACGGCGTCGGCGTTCTGATCCTTTACCCGGAAGAACGTGAAGCCTGCCGAGTGGCTGGCGCTACGGGGCGTCACCAGTTCGACTGTCTCAATGGTTTCCAGGCGTTGCTTGAGGTAGTCGTTGAGCCCATGGATGCGTGCCTGGATAGGCGCCTTGCCCTGCTGCAGGTGCAGCTCGAAGGCCTTGCCCAGCGCCCAGCGGTGTTCGAAGGCGTGATAGCCGCCGGGGGACAGGGTGGTGGCGAAATCCTCATCCTGCGAGAATGTCGCGATGGTCGGGTTGAGGTGCTTGAGCTCGGTGGAGGCCGCGCAGATGATCCCGGTGCCCCGTGGCCCGAACATCCATTTGTGGGTGCCGGAAATGAAATAATCGCAGTTCAGGTCCGCAAAGCGCATGTCCTCGACACCAAAGCCATGCACACCGTCGATCACGTAGAGAATGCGGTCGCGTTCGTCACGCTGGCGATTGACCTCCTGTACCAGCGCGCCGATCTCGCCCACCGGCAGTTTCACGCCGCTTCCGGAATGCACCCAGGTCATGCCCAGTACACGGGTCTTCGGGCCGATGGCCGCGGCGATGGTGCCCAGGACCTGGTCGGTACTGACCGTCCACGGCTCGTCGAACAGGCGCAGCCTGCGCACCGGGGTACCCTCGCGCGCGGTGCGAAAGTTCAAGGTATGGCGCGCGGCGGAATGTTCGTGCACGGTGGTGAGGATTTCCTGGTCCGGCGCAAGTTTCAGGCCACCGTAAATCAGGCCCAGGCCCTCGGTGGTGCTGCCAGTGAGGGCGATTTGCCGTGGCGCCACTTCGAGGTAGCGGGCTGCCCACTCACGCACCAGGTCTTCGTGCTTCCATTCAGACTGGGCATCCCAATCGACCAGGCGCGCGGGATGTCGGTCGAACTGCGCGCGCAAGGTTTCGATGGCTTCGCGCACCGGTCGCGGATGGGAGGTGATCAGGAAGTTGGCAAAGTGCGCGTAATTCGGGTCCAGGTCGAACAGGCCGCGAAAGCCCGCCCAGGGATCGCCGGCCGCTTGCGGAGCGGGCGCCGCCTGTACGCTTGGCAGCAGCTGGGCGGTCAGGGGCAGGCCAGCGGCCAGAAGGCCGGCCTGCTTGAGGAAGGTGCGGCGGTCGTTCATGTAGGGGGCTCGCAGGTTCATCGGGATGGGCTGGCGCTGGGCTTGGCGGCGCTTTGCACCTGTTCCCAGACCCTCAGGAAGTTACCGCCCCAGAGCTTGGCGATATCCGTCTCGGAGTAGCCGCGGGTGATCAGTTCGGCGGTGACGTTGCGGCTTTCGCTGGCGTCGTGCCAGCCGTCGATACCGCCGCCTTCGTTGAAGTCTGAGCTCAGGCCCACGTGGTCGATGCCGACCTTGCGCACCGCGTAGTCGATGGCGTCGCCATAGTCCTTGAGCGTGGCCGGAGGCTCTTGGTCGAGGGTCGCGTAGAGTTCGTTGGCGTACTGGCCGACTTTTTGTTCGGGCCAGCCGGCAATGACCGGATCGCCGGGCATCAGCGCGTAATTCAGGTTGGCCAGCGGTGGCAGGTCATAGCGGGCGCGCATGGCGTTGAGCTGGTCCTGGGTCTTGGGGCTCAGGGGCTTGAGGTAGGTCGAGAAAGCGACGATCTGGATCACGCCGCCGCTGGCCTTGATCAGTTGCATCTCCTTGTCGGAAAGGTTGCGGGCGATGTCGACCATGGCCCGCGGGGCCGAGTGCGAGGCAACCACCGGTGCCCGGCTGAGCTGGATCGTCTGGGTCAGCGCCTTGCTGGACATCTGTGACACATCGATGATCACGCCCAGGTCGTTGAGCCGGTGCACCGCGCGTTGGCCAAGCGGGGAGAGACCCTCCAGCGCGTCGGCGGTGTCATTGAAGAACGGCAGCGGCCGCGAGGAGTCCGCCCAGCTGTTGTTGCCGATGTAACTGAAGCCGAACATGCGCACGCCGCGTGCGGCCCAGTGATCCAGCTGATCGATGTCGTCGCCCAAGGCATAGGCGTTGAGCATGCTGAGGAACACCGCGAACTTGCCTTCGCCGTGCAGGCGGCGCAGGTCTTGCGGGGTGTAGGCGATGCCGACCTGGTTGGGGAAGTCGCGCACCATGGCGTGGATGGCGTCGTAGCGCACCTGCTGGGTGTGGCGGGCGGCCTCGACGAAGCCTGCGGTGGGGCGATGAGGGCCATTGTCGCCCGTCCAGGATTCCGGCCAGGCGAAGATGGTCAGCGCGGCAGCGGACAGGCGCCCGCGCGCGGTCTTGGCCAGGTCGAAGCGGCCCTTGCCATCCTTGTCGGCTTCGTTGCCTCTGGTGCCGAAGATCAGCGGCAGGGTGACATGGCTGTCGAACGAGATGATGCGCTCCTGCAGGTCGTTGGCCTGTCGGACCACCTCGCGGGGATAGCCGGCGGGGGCGTTGAAGTAATGCCAGGCAGCAAGCCCGGCGCCTGCGGTCACAGCCCCGGCCAGGATGATGTAGAGGGTTTTTTTCCAGCGTGGTGTCGTCATCTTGGTCTCAGTAGGTTCACCGGCAAGGGATGGGCACAGAGGCCGCCGCTACTTGGAGGGAACGAGCCCAGACGGCGGAAATTTAGCCAGCCGCGGCGGCGACGGCGGGGCCGACACGCCAGGTTGTGGCGGTAAATTTCACTGGGTGTGCAACGTTCTAGCCTTGGACGGGCCGTGCTCCATGGCCGCAATGAATGCACAGGTAGTTCAATGACGATTTCTCGACGCGGGTTCATCGCCGGTGTGGCATTGACGGGCGTGGTGGTCCCCGGGGCGTTGTATGTGCAGCGCCAGAGGGCACCCGAGGCATTCCCGCCAACCCCGGGCGAGGCTACCGTCGAGCTGGCTGACACCCGCGTCCGGCAGTTGGGCGACACCCTGAAGGGTGTCTGGCGCTGGACACCGCAGGGGGCGCAAGCGGGTCTGCAGGGCTTGCCCGACGGTGAACTGGAGCTGTTTCTGGATGTTGCTTCAACCGGACGAAGCCTGCGTGGTTATCTGGATACCCCCGAGCGCCTGCGTGGCGAGGAGGAGCCGCGCTACCGCGTGGTTGGCGATCTGCTCGAGGACAAGCCCGGTCGCTTGCGCTGGCGGCTGTTCTCATCCCTGCCGGGTGATCAGGGCGCGCGCTACGAATGTCATGTGGTGCTCGACGAGGTCTGGGGCGCATTCGGCAATGCCGGGCCGGCCACGCTCAATGGGCGTATTTCGCAGCTGGACCGCGCGCTTTCCTTGCCCGTGCAGGACAACCACTTCCTGGCGCTCAAGCGCGCGTTCCCCGAGGCCCGCGAGCGTGCAGCCCTGTCGCCGCAACTGCTGGCCTGGCTGATTTCACCTGAACACCGCCTGTTCCATCAGCTATGGCATGCCTCCCGCGACAAATGGCACAAGTTGGACAAGGACAAGCAGACAGCCTTGCGTGGCCTTGGCTGGCAGCCTGGACCGCGCGGCAAGGAGCGCGATGCCCGCGGCCGACACAAGGACCGCAATGGCTCGGGTGAGGATTTCTTCTTCATGCACCGGCATATGCTGGGTAGCGCTCGTGGGCTTCAGGAGCTGCCGTCGTGGTCGCGCTTCCCGTTACCGCAGCCGGAGCTGGAGCGCGATCGGGCCGGCTTTGCCCGCTACTTCGACAATCACGACGGCAACGCCTTGCCACCCACCTGGTTGGCGAAGGGTGACGCGGAGTACACCCAATGGCTTCGCGACATCAAGAGCCCCGATACCTTCCACGGCAATTTCCAGGTATGGGAGTCGCGCTACAGTGATCCGCAGTACCTGAGCACCTTGACCCTGGGACAGTTCGGCTCGGAAGTGGAGTTGGGCCTGCATGATTGGCTGCACATGCGGTGGGCCTCGGTGCCCCGCGATCCGGCCAATGGCATGCCGGTACCGCTGGCGCGCACGCCGGACGATTTTTCCATGCGCTGGTACGCCGCCGAGAATGACTTTCTCGGCGACCCGTTCTCATCCCACGTCAACCCGGTGTTCTGGCAGTTCCATGGCTGGATCGACGATCGCATCGAAGACTGGTTCCGCGCCCATGAGCGCGTCCATCCAGGCGAGGTGAAGCGGCTACACGTCAATGGCGTACCCTGGTTCGCGCCTGGGCGCTGGGTCGAGGTCTCCGACCCTTGGCTGGGGCCTGACACCCACGGATGCTCCACGGTACCTGGGTTGCGGCCCGGGCGCAGCGTCGAGATGGACCCGGAAACCATGAAGCTGGCCTTGCGCATCATCTATGGCAATGACGACATCTTCGCCAAGCTGCGGCCCAAGGTGCCTCAACGGCCCTGGTATGCGCGCAATCTGAAGGTCGCGCAGCGTTCACGCTGAGGCCGTTTGCGCAGACGCTCGTCGTCCCTTGAGGACGGTCCCCGATGGACGAAGGCAGGGCGCGAGGATTTAGAAACATGAGGAGGGAAGCGGTTGTTGCTGAGAATAATTATAATTTGTAGTATTCCAATCTGATATCACTCAGTCCCGCCTACATGCCTGCGCTGAGCAGGGAAGCGCCAGGTGCCATCGTGGAAACTTACTATCGGGAGTTGGTGCATTTCTTGTGCGCCCGTCTGGGCAGTCGCCAGGCGGCGGAAGACGTCGCCCACGATGCCTATGTACGGGTGCTGGAGCGCACCGACGCGCAACAGATCGAGCATCCGCGTGCCTTTCTCTACCGGACCGCGCTCAACCTGATGGTTGATCGCCACCGTCGCCATCTGGTGCGGCGGGCGGAGCCACTGGACGTGCTCGAGCGCGAGGACTGCGGGCACAGTGCCGCGCTGTTGCAGAGCATGCAGACGGGCCAGCGCCTGGCGTTGATGCAACGTGCCTTGGACGAGCTCAGTGCGCCATGCCGCGACAGTTTCCTGCTGCGCAAGCTCGACCGCCTTTCGCACCAGCAGATCGCCGATCGCCTCGGCATCTCCCGCAGCCTGGTGGAGAAGCACATCGTCAATGCCATGAAGCATTGCCGGGTGCGCATGCGGCAGTGGGAAACCTGACAAGGGAGGCAAGCGCCTGAAATGGATTCGCAGCTGACTTGATTTCTCAGCGATTCCCTACAACTATCAATGAAGACCTTTTATCGGGTGTGCAGCCTGTCCAGGGCCTGCATGGGCGCAGTAGGGTCAAGGAGCATTCCAACCCCTTACTGCCCAGGTCCAGACCATGCCGAACAAATCCATGCGCATCCTCATTGCTGACGAGCACCCCAACCAGCTGCTGCAGCTGGAGAAGATGCTCAACGGCCTTGGCTATTACCGCATCGCCCCCGTGGATAGCTTCGAAGACCTGCAGCGACTGGTACAGGGCGCGCTGCAGCCATTCAACCTGCTGCTTGGCAATCTCGACCTGGCCAGCCATGCCGGCGTCGACCTGGCGCGCTTTTGCCGGGTCAACCCGCAGATCCAGCATGCCTTGCTCTACCACTCCCAGCACCTGAAGATGCCCAGCGTGCCCGCCTCGGAACGCCAGGCGGTCAGTGTCAGCCTGCCCAAGGTGCCGGATAGCGAGGCGCTGGAGTCTTTCATGGCGATTATCGATGTGCCCATGGTTGTGGGGCAGTTGGACCTGCCTCGCGGCCTTGCGGGCAATACGGGTCATGCGCGGCGGCGGATGGACCGGGCGCCACCGCCGTTCTCGCGCCCTTCCTGACACACAAGCGGCCATCGGCGGCGGGCTTTTGTTATCCTCTTGCGCTCTACCGATCTGCGGACCGCTTCCATGACTGCCATCGATAACCCTCGTCAGCCGCGGCTCACCCGCGGCGACCATAAAACCCTGAGCCTGGCGGCACTGGGCGGAGCGTTGGAGATCTACGACTTCATCATCTTCGTATTCTTCGCCCTGACCTTGAGCCAGCTGTTCTTCCCGCCCGAGATGCCCGAGTGGCTGCGCCTGCTGCAGAGCTTCGGCATCTTCGTGACCGGTTATCTGGCGCGACCCCTGGGCGGGATCCTGATGGCCCACTTTGCCGACCATCTGGGGCGCAAGCGGGTATTCAGTCTGAGCATCCTGATGATGGCGCTGCCTTGCCTGCTGATCGGGGTGATGCCGACCTATGCCGATATCGGCTATGCCGCGCCGCTGATTCTGCTGGGCCTGCGTATTCTTCAGGGTGCTGCGGTCGGCGGCGAAGTACCCAGCGCCTGGACCTTCGTGGCCGAGCACGCGCCGCCTGGGCGACGCGGCTATGCCCTGGGCTTCCTGCAGGCGGGACTGACCTTCGGCTACCTGCTTGGGGCGCTGACCGCGACCCTGCTGGCTCAGGTATTCACGCCCCAGGAGATCCTCGACTACGCCTGGCGCTATCCGTTCCTGCTCGGTGGCGTATTCGGCGTCATTGGCGTCTGGCTGCGCCGCTGGTTGAGCGAGACACCGGTATTCCTCGCGTTGCGCGAGCGCCGAGAGCAGCCGGTGGCCTTTCCGCTGCGTCGGGTTCTGGCCGAGCATCGCCGGGCGCTGGTCCCGGCGGCGCTGCTGACGTGTGTGCTGACCTCGGCGGTGGTGGTGCTGGTGGTGATTACCCCGACCGTGATGCAGCAGCGCTTCGCCATGAGCGCCGGGCACACCTTTGCCCTGAGCAGCCTGGGCATCGTGTTCCTCAACATCGGCTGCGTGCTTGCCGGCCTGCTGGTCGATCGCCTGGGCGTCTGGCGCGCGCTGCTGATCTACAGCCTGCTGTTGCCGCTGGGCATCGGCGCGCTGTATGCCAGCCTGGTGGGGGCGTGGGGTTGGACGGGCCTGGCCTACGCCCTGGCCGGGCTGTCCTGTGGCGTGGTGGGGGTGGTGCCGTCGGTGATGGTCGGGCTGTTCCCTGCCGAGATCCGCGTGTCGGGCATCTCGTTTACCTACAATATCGCCTACGCGCTGTGGGCCAGCACTACGCCACTGGCGCTGATCGCCCTGATGCCATGGAGCCCATGGGTGTGCGTCGGGTTCTGCCTGATCATGGGCACGGTGGGGGCGCTCACGGCGCTGTATTTCGGGCAACGTGGGTCGTTAGCGGTTGGGGTGGAGACGGCTATCAGGTGCGGCGCTTGAGAGAACCATAAAAAAGCCCCCTGAGCCTGACGGCCAGGGGGCTTTTCAGTTAGCGGCGACTTACATGTTCGGGTAAGTCGGTCCGCCAGCGCCTTCTGGAGCCACCCAGGTGATGTTCTGGGCCGGGTCCTTGATGTCGCAGGTCTTGCAGTGCACGCAGTTCTGCGCGTTGATCTGGAAGCGCTTGCCGCCATCTTCCTGGGTGACCACCTCGTACACGCCGGCGGGGCAGTAGCGCTGGGCCGGTTCGTCATACAGCGGCAGGTTGCTGGCGATCGGAATATTCGGATCGGTCAGCTTCAGGTGGCAGGGCTGCTCTTCTTCATGGTTGGTGCCCGAGATGAACACCGAGCTGAGCTTGTCGAAGCTGAGCTTGCCGTCCGGTTTCGGGTAGTCGATCTTTTTCGAATCGGCAGCAAGCTTGAGGCAGGCGTAGTCCGGCTTGGTATCGCGTAAGGTGAACG
Organism: Pseudomonadota bacterium; assembly: GCA_023388335.1. GTDB lineage: Bacteria > Pseudomonadota > Gammaproteobacteria > Pseudomonadales > Pseudomonadaceae > Aquipseudomonas. Next base: position 23,221 of record JAEWGL010000023.1, read on the forward strand.
GCAGCTTGCCGGCGAACCAGTTCTGGTCGATATAGTTGAACGCGCCGCCCAGGAGCGGGCCGAACTTGTGCAACGCCGCGCCGAAGTTGCGGCTGGCGAACAGCTCTTCGTACAGCCAGCTGGCCTTGAAGGCCTCGACGTAGGTGTTGAGCTGGTCGCCGCCTTCGCTGCCGGCGAACAAGGCGTCAGCCACGGCGTCGGCGGCAAGCATGCCGGACTTCATGGCGGTGTGGCTGCCCTTGATCTTGGCGAAGTTCAGGGTGCCCAGGTCGCAACCGATCAGCGCGCCGCCGTTGAAGACCATCTTGGGCAGCGAGTTCAGGCCGCCCTTGGCGATTGCACGGGCGCCGTAGCTGATGCGCTTGCCGCCGTCCAGGTACTGCTTCATCACCGGATGGTGCTTGAGGCGCTGGAACTCATCGAAGGGCGACAGGTAAGGGTTGCTGTAGGACAGGTCGACAATCAGGCCGACCACCACCTGGTTGTTCTCCAGGTGATAGAGGAACGAGCCGCCCGTGTTCTCGGCGTTCATCACATCCAGTGGCCAGCCGGCGGTATGCACCACCAGCCCTTGCTGGTGCTTGGCCGGGTCGATTTCCCAGATTTCCTTGAGGCCGATGCCGTAGTGCTGGGCGTCGGCTTCGTTGTCGAGCTTGAAGCGTCTGATCAGCTGTTTGCCGATATGCCCGCGGCAGCCTTCGGCGAACAGCGTGTACTTGCCGCGCAGCTCCATGCCTGGGGTGTACAGGCCGTCCTTGGGATTGCCCTCGCGGTCGACACCCAGGTCACCGGTGATGATCCCGCGGACCACGCCGTTTTCGTCGAACAGTGCCTCCTGGGCAGAGAAGCCTGGGTAGACCTCTACGCCCAGGTTCTCGGCCTGCTGGGCGAGCCAGCGGCACAGGTTGCCCAGCGAGATGATGTAGTTGCCCTGGTTGTGCATGGTCTTGGGCACGAACAGGTCGGGCACCTTGACCGAGCTTTCACCATCCTTGAGCACATAGATGTCGTCGCGCTTGACCTCGGTGTTCAGCGGCGCGCCGAGCTCCTTCCAGTCGGGGAACAGTTCGTTCAGGGCGCGCGGCTCGAACACCGCGCCGGAGAGGATGTGGGCACCGACCTCGGAACCTTTCTCGACCACGCAGACGCTGATCTCGCTACCGGCTTCGGCGGCTTTCTGCTTCAGGCGGCAGGCGGCGGACAGGCCCGCCGGGCCGGCGCCGACGATGACCACGTCGAATTCCATGTATTCGCGTTCCACAGGTTCTCTCCTACTCAAGGCTCATCGCGTTGCTTGTCTATAGTGGGTGTCGAGCGGTCACATACAGCTACGCTGGCTGTAGTTTCGTTCATGAGGGACTACACCGCTTCGTCTTGGTCGCGCATTATATCTACACCACTTGGCGGGTCCAATACAAACGTTTGTTTGAATTTGCCGGAGCCCAGTAAAATCACTGAAGCGCGGCTGGAGGCTGGCCAATTTGCCGTATTGACCGGATTGGGCGTTACGGTCAAGATACGAGCGGTTTTACGCTCGCCGTAGGCTGACCGGCGGATGCAGGAGCACCCCTAAAGACCAGGCGAAAAGCAGGGCAGTCAGGCTTTGCCTCGCTTTGTAGTGAATTCTACACGTCACGACAGAAAATGACCCGTGGGTTTTGACCCGTGGGGGTCGGAACAAGACTGATCGGTCCGTCTAAATCCGCCCGCCCCAGCTCGTTTTTAGAGGTGCCCTTGTACCCGCGCGCAATCGCCGGGCATGCCCCAGGCGACATTCTTTTCACCGGAGAGTAACGAGGAATCCATGAAGGTTCTTGTAGCTGTCAAACGAGTGGTCGACTACAACGTCAAGGTTCGCGTCAAGGCGGACCACTCCGGCGTCGACCTCGCCAACGTCAAGATGTCCATGAACCCCTTCTGCGAAATTGCCGTGGAAGAAGCCGTGCGCCTGAAGGAAA
>JAEWGL010000241.1 GCA_023388335.1 Pseudomonadota bacterium
TCCGGCGTCCCGGCACAAGGCGCGCTCCCACATCGCAGTCGAAAGGGCCGGGCGGGCGTCTGCCGACTCCCTGCATGGATCACTTTCCGCGGCCGGCTCGGTCCTTGGTGCACCGCAGCCCCTATACCTCACGCCGAGCCACAAAATCCCGTCCCGCCGCACATCTCCTTATCTTGAATTTTTTTATTAAGTCAAGAACCGCCCTGTTCAAATCCCCCCGACCGTGCTACAAACGCTTAAGCAATGATCTAGCTGCTTGATAAAGAAGGGAAAAATATGACGAAGTCGGAGCTGATCGAACGTATTGTCACCCATCAAGGGCTACTCTCGTCCAAGGACGTCGAGCTAGCCATCAAGACCATGCTTGAACAGATGTCCCAATGCCTGGCCACTGGCGATCGGATCGAGATCCGCGGTTTCGGCAGTTTCTCCTTGCACTACCGCGCACCGCGAGTAGGTCGCAATCCCAAGACCGGCCAGTCCGTCAGCCTCGACGGCAAGTTTGTGCCGCATTTCAAGCCCGGTAAAGAACTGCGCGACCGGGTCAACGAAGAAGATGAACACGAGACCACCTGAGTGAAACGGGAGTGAGTCATGCGTAATCTCAAGCGCGCCCTGGTGGCGCTGTTCGTATTGGTGCTGGCAGCGCTGGTGCTGTTCTTCGTGCTGGAGAACCAGCAGGCGGTGGCCTTGGTCATGTTCGGCTGGTCGGCCCCGGCGATGCCTGTGGCGGTTCCGGTGTTGGTCGCGCTGCTGGTCGGCTTGGCGGTTGGTCCTCTGCTCGGCGCCTACGGCGTACTGCGCAGCAAGCGACGCATCCGTACCACCGCGCATAGAACAACGCTAACTCATTGATTTAGCATAACCTTGTGGGGGCGGCGGGTCGGCGCTCCCACAGAGTATTGCGCCGCGCTTGCAGGCCTTGTTCTCTGCGCGACAGCCCCGCCCAGCGGGCTGGGCGGGCTCCTGACTGAATCCCCACGCTGCAGCGGAGTCGCGTTGCCACGCAGCGCTTGATCTCTGGGTGGATTTTCCTACAGTTAGCACGGCTCCTTCTGATAGGGGGATTCAGCCACGTGTGTACTAAATAGCGCTCCTTTGCCGGCCCGGAGCGCCACGCATGTCCGACTACCCAAACCTCACGCACCACGGGGCCACCCACGGTGTCACCGGTTCCTGCCACCAGCTCCACCTGGACGAACACTGCAGCGTGCTCGTGGATTGTGGCCTGGAGCAGGGCGCGGACGCGCCGCAAGGCGCAGGCACCGCGCACATTGGCTTCGACATCCAAGGCATTGCGGCGCTGATCGTCACCCACGTCCACCTGGACCATGTCGGTCGCATTCCCGCACTGCTCGGCGCAGGCTACCGCGGCCCCATCCTGTGCAGCGAGCCCTCCGCCAGGCTGCTTCCGCTGGTCCTCGAAGATGCCTACCGCTTGAGCGTCAGTAGCGAGCCCGCCCAGGTCAACCGCTTCATCGACTACTTGAAACAGCACATCGTCGCCGTGCCATTCGACACATGGCATCCCCTCATCGAGCGCGAAAACCTCACCTGCCGCATACGCCTGCAACGCGCCGGTCATCTCCTGGGCTCGGCCTATGTCGAGTGCGATATTCATTACTCCGGCCGATCCGACACCGCTCGGATCGTCTTCTCCGGTGACCTAGGCGCATCCGACAATGTCCTGTTGCGCGCCGTGCAACCGCCCGAGCGCGCCGACATCCTGGTACTGGAGAGCACCTATGGCGACCGTCTGCATGGTGATCGTGCAGACCGTCAGCAACGCCTCGAGGCCGTCATCGACCGTGCCCTGGCAGACAAGGGCACCATCCTCATCCCCGCCTTCAGCCTTGGTCGTACCCAAGAGCTGCTCTACGAGATCGAAGACATTCTTCACCGTAAGTCCATGCTTGAGGCGGGGGAGGGCAGCGCTACCGGTGATCCGCTGCAGCTCATCGACTGGTCGCAACTGCCGGTCATCCTCGATTCACCCCTGGCCCAGCGTATCACCCAGGCCTACCGGGACCTGCATCAGTACTGGAATGCCGAAGCCCAACAGCGGTTGAGCGAAGGGCGCGCGCCACTGGGCTTTCGTCAGCTCATCACTGTCGAGAAGCACGGCCAGCATCAGCAGGTGGTCAACTACCTCAAAAGCACCGGGCGGCCGGCCATTGTCATTGCTGGCAACGGCATGTGCTCGGGTGGGCGGATAGTGAATTACCTCAAGGCCATGCTCGGCGATCCGCGCCATGAGGTCGTTTTTGTGGGTCACCAAGTCAGGGGTACCCCAGGAGCGGTCATTCAGGCGAGTGAAGGAGCGCAAGGCTTCGTGATCATTGATCTGGACGCGCAGACGTATGAAATACACGCTAAAGTGATAACACTAAGCGGCTATTCAGGCCACGCGGATCAAGAAGGGTTACTCAGGTTTGTGTCAGGCATGGCGCTATGGCCTGAGCGGATCAAGCTGGTACACGGTGAGACAGCGGCCAAGCAGGCCCTCGCCGAGAAGCTTAAGCGCATGTACCAGCTAAACGGCCGGGCGCTGCTGATCGACTGAGCGTGACCCGCGTCCGACATGCCGGCGCATGTGGGCCGCAGTAGCGGCACAGGGGCAGCCTCTTGGTTTGTTGTCTGATATTCTAGGGGCTTCTTGAGCACTGCGTGCGCGGTAACTTGGATGGCATTCGCGCTTATCAGCTGAGTAAAAGCAGGGATTTTGGACGTTCAAGGTGCGAGGCGGCAGGTTGTTGCCGAAGTATTTTGCGTGACATTTATGCGCCATGATCTGGCCGGCAGGATTATTTACTATGGAATTAATACCCGTAATTTTATCAGGCGGAGTTGGCAGCCGGTTGTGGCCCGTTTCCCGCGAGGCCCATCCCAAGCCCTTCATGACCTTGCCAGATGGTCAAAATCTCATTCAGAAAACCTTCCTACGCGCGTCAGGTCTGGCGGGCGTTTCCGAGATCCTGACCGTCACCAATCGCGAGCTGCTGTTCAAGACCGAAGACGAGTACCGCACCATCAATAAAGCGGGTCATGCGCAATCGTTCATCCTCGAGCCGTTTGGCCGTAACACGGCTGCCGCCGTTGCCCTGGCAGCCCTGCAGTTGCAGGACAGCCACGGCGGCGACGCGCACATGCTGGTGCTTGCCGCCGATCACCTGATCCAGAATGAAGCGGCCTTTGCCGAGGCCGTGGCCAAGGCCATCACCTTGTCCGAAAAAGGCTGGCTGGTCACCTTCGGTATCCAGCCGCAATACCCCGAGACGGGTTTTGGCTATATCGAGGCCGGCAACGTCGGGGAGCTGGAAAACGGTCTGAAGGTTGCGCGCTTCGTTGAAAAGCCTGACCTGGCCACTGCCGAGTCCTATATAGCCGCTGGCAATTATTTCTGGAATTCGGGCATGTTCTGCTTCCAGGTCAGTACGGTAATCGAAGAATTCAAGAAACACTCGCCTGATGTATTGCAAGCGGCGCTCGAGGCCAAGGAGTGTTCGCGCCTGACCACGGCCAAGGCCTACAGCTGCCTGGCGATCGACGCGGACAGCTTTGCGCGCGTGCCGGATATCTCCATCGATTACGCGCTGATGGAGCGCTCTGAAAAAGTCGCTACCGTGCCTTGTGATATCGGCTGGAGCGATATCGGATCGTGGAACGCGGTCAGTGAGCTGTCACAGGCGGACGCGAACGGCAACCGCTTCGAAGGCGAAGTGCTCTCCCATGCCTCGCGCAACAACTACGTCAATAGCGAAGACCGCTTGACCGCGTTGGTTGGGGTGCAGGACCTGCTGGTCATCGATACGCCTGATGCGGTCATGATCGCCCACAAGGACCATGCGCAAGACGTCAAGCACATCGTCGGGCAGCTCAAAGAGAAAGGGCACACCCTGCATTTGCTGCACCGCACCGTTCATCGCCCGTGGGGCACCTACACCACCCTCGAGAACGGCGAGCGCTTCAAGATCAAGCGTATCGTGGTCAAACCCCAGGCCTCCCTGTCGCTGCAGATGCATCACCACCGCAGTGAGCACTGGATCGTGGTCAGCGGCATGGCCGTGGTGATCAACGATGACAAGGAGCTGATGCTCAATACCAACGAATCGACCTTTATTCGTGCCGGCCATAGGCATCGTTTGCGCAATCCAGGTGTCATAGACCTGGTGTTGATTGAAGTGCAAAGCGGCGATTACCTCGGCGAAGACGACATTGTACGTTTCGAGGATAACTACGGCCGCGTCGACGCCTGACTTCGAGCCGCTCGACGTCCGCCCGCAATCGCCCAGAACAGGGCGGCTGCGGGCGGATTGTTGTCAGCGGCCTCCCGACCACAGTCGCCTTCCATTCGATGTATGCGTGTGCGGCAACGTATCAAGTGAGATGTATGTATCCAGCTATAAAGACCCGCTGTTTCAAAGCCTATGACATTCGTGGCCAAGTGCCGGCCGACCTCAACGACGACATCGCCTATCGCATCGGCCGCGCCCTGGTGGCCGAGCTGGGCGGCAACGCCTACGTGGTCGGTCGCGACATGCGCCTGGAAAGCCCCTCGTTGGCCAAGGCCCTGATCCAGGGCCTGACCGAGGCCGGTGCCGATGTGATCGACATTGGCCTGTGCGGCACCGAGGAGGTGTATTTCGCCACCAGTCACCTGAATGCCGATGGTGGCATCATGATCACCGCCAGCCATAACCCCAAGGGTTACAACGGCATGAAACTGGTGCGCGAGAAGTCCAAGCCGATCAGCGGCGACACCGGGCTCGAGGCCATTCGCCAGCGCGTTGAGGCGGGCAACCTGGCTGACAAGGCCAGCACCGCCGGGCAGGTTCGCGAGCACTTGGACAAGACGGCATACATCGATCACCTGCTGACCTACATCGACGTCGACGCGCTCAAACCGCTGAAGGTGCTGGCCGACCCTGGCAACGGCGCCGTCGGTCCGGTCATCGAGCTGCTCAAGGCACGCTTGCCGCTGGAACTGGTGGTGATCAACGGTGAGCCCGACGGCAACTTCCCCAATGGCGTGCCCAACCCGCTGCTGCCCGAAAACCGCGAGTTGACCCGCAAGGCCCTGCTCGACAGCGGCGCCGACATGGGCATCGCCTGGGATGGCGATTTCGACCGCTGCTTCTTCTTCGACAATCAGGGCCGTTTCATCGAAGGCTATTACCTGGTTGGCCTGCTGGCCGAAATGCTGCTCATCAAGCACCCTGGCAGCAAGATCATCCACGACCCACGCTTGACCTGGAACACCATCGAGCAGGTCGAGGCTGCGGGTGGCGTCGCGGTGCAGAGCAAGACTGGCCATGCGTTCATCAAGGAGCGCATGCGTGCCGAAGACGCCGTTTATGGCGGCGAGATGAGTGCGCATCACTATTTCCGTGATTTCGCCTACTGCGACAGCGGCAACATTCCGTGGCTGCTGGTCGCCCAGCTGATGAGCGTCACCGGCAAGACCTTGGCCCAGCTGGTGGATGAACGCATCGCGGCGTTCCCGTGCAGTGGCGAGATCAACTATCAGGTTGCCGACGTCAAGGCGGCCATTGAAAACGTCATGGCGTTCTACGGGCCACAACAGCCGACGGTGGATCGCACCGATGGTATTAGTGTCGAGTTCGACGATTGGCGCTTCAGCTTGCGAGGATCCAATACCGAGCCGCTGCTGCGGCTGAACGTCGAGAGTCGGTGCGACAAAGATCTGGTCGACCGTCGCGTCGAGGAGATCTCTGGTTTAATCAGAGGCTGATATATGTTTGGAATGATCAAAGGAATATGGAGCTACCGTGGCTTCATAGTCTCCTCGATAAAAAACGAATTCGTTTCGCGGTTTGCCAGGAGCAAGCTGGGCGGGCTGTGGATGATCATTCATCCACTGGCGCAGGTTGCGATCTACGCGCTGATTCTGTCCAACGTTCTAGCAGCGAAACTGCCAGGTATCGACAACAAGTATGCCTACGCGCTTTACCTGATGGCGGGCATCCTGGCCTGGAACCTGTTTGCCGAAATCGTCAGCCGTTGCCTCACGCTGTTCATAGAGCAGGGCAATATCATGAAGAAAATGCGCTTCCCGCGCATTACGCTACCGGTGATCGTGGTGGGCTCGTGCCTGCTGAACAACGCGTTGCTTTTCGTGGCAGTGATGGTGGTGTTCGCCTTGCTTGGGCACTACCCGACGCTCGACGTGTTGTGGCTGCTGCCGCTGATCATGATCGTCGTTGCGCTGGCCGTCGGCATCGGCTTGGTTCTGGGGATCTTGAACGTCTTCCTGCGCGATGTCGGACAGGTCGTGCCTATCGTGCTGCAGGTCCTGTTCTGGTTCACGCCCATCGTCTACATGGTTAACGTGATCCCTGATTACCTGCGCGGAACGCTGACTTACAACCCGATGTATCCGATCGTTACTGCCTATCACGATGTGCTGGTCTACGGAAAAGCTCCGGACCTGAGTCAGGCAGTCGTCATGGTCGGTATTTCCTTCGGGCTGTTGCTGTTGGGCCTGTTCCTGTTTCGTCGTTCGGTACCTGAGATGGTGGATGTGCTATGAGTCTCTTGACTGTATCGGATGTAGGAAAGGCCTATAAGACCTACCGCTCGGAGTGGCAGCGCATTGCCAACTGGTTTTACTTGCCGGTTAAGGCCACCACTGAGCACTGGGTGCTCAAGCATATAAACTTCGCCATCGAGCCCGGAGAAGCCATCGGCATCATCGGGCAAAACGGCGCGGGTAAATCCACGCTGCTCAAAATGATCACCGGTACGCTGCAGCCCACCCAGGGCCAAGTACAGGTCAATGGCCGTATTGCCGCGATTCTCGAGCTGGGCATGGGCTTCAACCCTGAACTTACCGGGCGGCAGAATGTGTACCATGCCGCGGGCCTGATGGGCTTTGACGCGCAACAAATCGCCGGTGCGATGGATGACATCGAGGCATTTGCCGAGATCGGCGAATACTTCGACGAGGCTGTACGTACCTATTCCAGTGGCATGCAAATGCGTGTCGCATTTTCGGTGGCGACGGCGTTTCGCCCGGAAATCCTGATCGTCGACGAAGCCCTTTCTGTGGGCGACAGCTATTTCCAGCATAAAAGCTTCGAGCGCATTCGCGATTTCCAGCGCTTGGGGACCTCCCTTCTGATCGTTTCCCATGATCGCGGGGCCATTCAGTCGCTGTGCAGCCGCGCCTTGCTGCTGGAGAACGGTTCCATCATCAAGGATGGTCCGCCAGAGCAGGTGATGGATTACTACAACGCGCTGATCGCCGAAAAGGAAAACAGCACGGTGCAGGTCAAGCAGCTGGCCGACGGCACGGTGCAGACCCAGTCCGGCAGCGGCGAAGCGACCATCGGCGCTGTAGCCCTGTACGACGAATCCGCGCAGCCGGTCGAATTCGTGGCGGTCGGCGACAAGGTCTCGCTGAGCGTGCAGGTGGATGTGCACGAACCCATCCCAGAACTGGTCGTGGGTTACGTCATCAAGGACCGCTTGGGCCAGCATGTCTTCGGTACCAATACGCACCACCTGGGTAAAGCGCTCAAGGCGCTGGCTGCGGGTGAGAAGCTGGAGTATCGCTTCGATTTCGAGATGAACCTCGGCCCTGGCTCCTATTCGGTGGCCGTTGCGCTGCATGCCAATGACATTCATATCGGCAGCAACTATGAGTGGCGAGATCTCGCCTTGGTGTTCAACGTCGTGAACACCTCGAAACCACAATTCGTCGGCATGGCGTGGGTACCTACAGCTGTGGAGTGCATTCGGTGAAAATACCTTTCTATCGCGCATTTGAGGACCGCTACCGCGGTACCAGAGAGCTGATCATTGAACGGTTGCAGGTCTACCTCCCGTTCATCGATCCCCTGCTGACGCTGGACGACAAACACCGTGCAATCGACCTGGGCTGTGGCCGTGGTGAATGGCTGAGCGTGCTGAGCGGGCAGGGTTTCGAGGTGCTCGGCGTCGACCTGGACGATGGCATGCTCGAGCAGTGCCGGATCGACGGCTATACCGTGGAAAACGTCGATGCCATCACCAAACTGCAATCACTGCCCGATGCCAGTCACGTTCTGGTATCAGGCTTTCATCTGGCAGAGCATATCCCGTTCCCGCTTCTGCAGGAGCTGGTCGCTCAGGCGCTTAGGGTTCTGATGCCGGGTGGGATCCTGATCCTCGAAACGCCGAATGCTGAAAATATCGTGGTCGGGACGAACAATTTCTACCTCGATCCTACCCACGAAAGACCGATTCCGAACTTGCTGCTTAGCTTCCTCACCGAGTACGAAGGCTTTGGTCGCAGCAAACTGCTGCGCCTGCAGGAACCATCGCCGCTACCTGCCCAGGATGACATACGGCTGCTGAACGTATTCGAAGGCGTAAGCCTTGACTATGCCGTGGTTGCGCAAAAGGCAGCACCCGCGCAGACCCTGGCGGCATTCGACCCTGTCTTTGACCTCGACTACGGCGTCACACTCAATAGCCTGGCCGAACGCTACGAAGAAAAGCTGTTCGACAAGTTTCAGTCGATCAATGAAAAGACTGAAGTCCACGATTCGGCCCTGCAACAAGTGCGTGACGTCAATAACGAGTTTGCGCAGAGCATGGACCGGTTCCAGGCCGAGTTCTTTGCACTGAAGACACAGGTCGACAGCCTGGGCGAAGGCTCTGGTCACCACTCCAGTGAACTGCACAAGTTGCAGAGCGACGTCCTGGATTTGAGCAGCAGCCTGGCCAAGGTTGATCAGCGCCTGGCCGAGCATGAACAGCGCGTGTCGTCGATCGAGGCGCTGCTGCGCCAGCAAGAGGCGAGGTCGTTGTCCAACGTCGTCAAGGGCACCATCAGGCCCGTTGCGCTCAAGGTACTGCGATCATTCCTGGCCAATCAGTCGCTTCGTCATAAAGCCAACCACGTACTGCGTAAATTCCCCAAGGTCCACCACCACCTGAAACTCTTCGCCCAGCATCGCGGACTGTTAGGCGTTGCCCCGCACGCGGCGCCGGGCATGCCCCACGCCAATTTCACCGGTGTCGATTATTCCCGCGTGAGTTTTGCCGTGTACCCTAAGGCGCCTTTGTTGCCCGAAGCGCTGTTCCTTCGCGACGAGGCATCGAACGAAGCGTTCAGCGGCGTAAGACTGACGGGGCACATCGAGGGGCATTACAGCCTGGCGATCGTCAACCGGGGCTTGGGAACGGCCATGTTCGACCTGCTTGAAGGCAAGCTGGCGTTCCAGCCATACCACGGCGAAGCCTACGACAATCCCATCGATATTCCTCAATTCCAGCAACGCCTGACTTCGGCCGTGGGCAACCGCCTGGACGACTGCCTGGAAAGCGAAGTGCTTTCCATCGTGCATCACTACCCGATGATCAAGGACATGCAGGCCTCTGGCCTGCGCCTGGTGATCTTCTTCTGGGAAGAAACCGCGGTTCCGTTCGATAAGATCACGTTCCTGAACGACAACTTCGACGGCGTCATCGTGGCGGCTTCGTTCGTCAAGAAGGTGTTGCAGGATTCGGGTTGTCGGTTGCCGGTGTTCGTTTGCCCGATAGGTGTCGATCACATCATCACCAAGGCCGAACCGCCGATCGAAGTCATCCGGCCAGCCGCCGGTCAGCCGTTCCGGTTCCTGCATATCTCCTCGATGTTCGAGCGCAAAGGGCCGGATGTGCTGCTCGACGCTTTCGTCGAAGCGTTTTCCAGCCAGGACGACGTCGAACTCTACATCAAGACGTTCCCTAATCCGCACAACCGGGTACATGAGTTGATCGCCAGCCTTGCCGCTGGGCGTCAGGACATGCCGGCAATCGTGGTCGATGAAAGTCCCATGGACGATCAAGGCATGATCGAGCTGTATCGCTCGGCCCATACCTTGGTTCTGCCCACCCGTGGCGAAGGCTTCAATCTGCCAGCGGCCGAGGCCCTTGCATTGGGTCTGCCGGTGATCGTGACGGGCTTCGGTGCACACATCGACTTCTGCACCCTCAAAACCGCCGAGCTGTTGCCATATCTGTTCGCCAAGTCTGGCAGCCACCTGGGCAGCGCCAATTCATGCTGGGTCGAGCCGGACAAACATGCGCTGGCCCTGAAGATGCGCGAGATCCACCGCAAGGTCCTCGACAACGACGCTGCGCTGGAGCAACGCAGGCGTGAAGGTATCGAGCTGATCCGCAGCGCCTATACCTGGGAGAACAGCGCACAGGCAGTGATGGCGTGCGCCACTTGGCTGAAGAAAAACCAGCCCGTCGCGTTGGGCAGCAAGACCAGGCTGGTCGTGGTGGGCCCCTGGGCAACCAAATGCGGCGTGGCTGAATATACCCAGTCGCTACTGAGTGGCTTCGATCGTGCCGATTACGATATCAGTGTCTATTGCGATGAGCGCACCACGGCCATCGCCGCCGCTGAGTACCATCCCACGTGGAAGCTTGATGACGCCAAGGCTGTCTACAAGGTGCTGGATAACGACGCCTGCGCCAATGCCGACGTGCTGCTGGTGCAGCATCAACCGAGCCTGTTCGCGCTCACGGATGAAATCTGCGAACGCCTGGCCTCGCTGCATGAACAGGGCAGGGTCGTCATCCTCGAATTGCATTCCACGCAGCCATTGATTGCCGGCCACCGTATTTCGGAATCCGCCCTGCATGCCCTGCGCAAGCTTGATCGCATCATCGTCCACAAGCCTGAAGACCTGAACAACCTGTTGGTGCTGGGGCTCACTGCCAATGTCATGATGATCGGTCTGGGGGTGATGTCGCCATTGCCTGCGGCCAGGTCAGCAGATGTGCGCGCCGAGCTCGATATCGACGAGAAGGACCTGGTGATCGCCTGCTTTGGCTTCATTCTGGCCCACAAAGGCATCGACACGCTTATCGAAACCATTCGCCCACTGGCCAGTGCCACTGGGCGCAACGTGCGCATGATCGGTCTGCACTCCATCCTTGATGCGCGCAGCGAGCAGACCCTGAATGCCTATCGCGCCCGGGCAACCGAACTGGGTGTCCAGGGCAATATCACCTGGATTACCGATTACCTGCCGATTGAAGAATGCCTGCGCATTCTCTCGGCTGCTGACTATGTGATCTTCCCCTACAAGGAAACCCAGGAAAGCGCGAGTGCTGCTGTGACTATCGGCCTCGCTACCCTGAAACCGGTACTGATCAGCCCGATCCACATTTTCTCTGACCTGAGCGAGGCCACGTGGCGCATGTCCGGCAGCCAGGTCGACGATATCGTCGCGTCGATTACCGAGCTCGAGCACAGCCCAGTCAAAATCGGTGAGCTGGTGGCACGTCAAGAGCAGTGGATTCAGGATCGCAGTTGGGCGCGTATCTCCGCTCGGTTAGATGCGACCGTTCAGGCGTTGTTGTTTGAAAGAAAACGCCTGGCCCCGGTAGTTGGCGTTCATCGGACCCTGCCGCCCGATGGCGGTACACTGGCGCCGAAAAAGCTGCTGGTCGATGTGTCCGAGCTGTATTTCCGTGATGCGAAAACGGGTATTCAGCGCGTGGTCAAGCGCGTGATCAGTGAATTGCAGGCTGGCGAAGGCGTGCATTATCAGGTGGTCCCCGTCTTCGGGGTAACCGGGCAGGGTTATCGAATCGCCAGCAAATACCCTGATTCGAATACCTATGTCGCCAACGCCCATGAGCGATCGGTGGAATATGCCGCTGGCGATGTCTTCCTCGGCCTCGACCTCAGCGCGCACTTGTTCCCCGAGTTCAACCGTGAGCTAGAGCAAATGCGGCGCGCCGGGGTCAGCATCCATTTCGTCGTGTACGACCTCATCCCGCTACTTTATCCGCAGTTCGCCTATCCAGGCATCGACAGTGCATTCAGCAACTGGATTCGCTCGATCGGCAGATACGCCGATGGTGTCGTCGCCATCTCCAACGCCGTTGCAATGGATGTGAAGACCTGGTTGCACGAGCGTGAAGGCTTGCGTGTGTTGCCATCGGTAAACCATTTCCATCTGGGAGCCGACATCGAAGAGGCTGGTCAAGAGCCGACGCCATCTGCCCTTGAGCCTTCGCTCACCGAAAGGCTGACGGCGGCACCGTCGTTCCTGATGGTGGGTACATTGGAGCCCCGTAAAGGGCACCATCAGACATTGGCTGCTTTCGAGCTACTGTGGGCCAACGGTATCGAAGCGAACCTGGTGCTGGTCGGCAAGGAAGGCTGGGCGGTCGACGGGCTGGTGGGCCACTTGCGCGTGCACCCCGAACTAGGCAAGCGCTTGTTCTGGCTGGAGGGGTTGAGCGATGGCGATCTCAATCATCTCTACAGCGCCAGTTGCGCGCTGATTGCAGCTTCCGAGGCGGAAGGTTTCGGCCTGCCGCTGATCGAAGCTGCCCAGCATAAATTGCCGCTCGTGGCCCGCGATATCCCGGTGTTCAGGGAAGTTGCGGGTGAGCACGCTTATTACTTCCAAGGCGTGGCACCCGAGGATCTGGCCCATGCCATCGAGCAGTGGTTGGAACTGTTCGAGAAGGGTATTCATCCGCTTTCGGATGATCTGCCTTGGCTGCGCTGGAGTGAAAGCGCGGCGACGTTGAAGCGTTTGGTACTGGGTTCGCCTGCAGTGGGTACGTCCGTGAAAGCGGAAATAACCGCCAGTGTGCATGAGTGATCCGATCCTAAGCGCGAGCAGCAGGGTAGGCTGATTCAGCTACCCTGCATGCGCGGCGCAGGCTGGTCACGTTGCGTCATTGCGCTGTCCGAGAATCGTAAACTAGGGATGTGTTAATGCGATCGAGAACGCCAGTTCAACCTTGATCCCAATCCTTGCTCGCGCAGATAGCGTTGCGCTGGTCTCTCCAGCAAGCGATGGCTAAGGAAACTCAGCGGCATCAGTGCAGCGAAAAAGAGTAACAGCACCCAGCTTTGGTAAAAAACGGAGCGGGGCAGTCCCATTCCATCCAACGCCATCGCAAAGATGATCTGCAAGGGAAAATGGATTAGGTAGGATGAGAAGCTGATGTCTCCCAGCCAGGCGCAGGAGCGTAGCAGTCCAGGCCAACGGTAGCCTATCGCCGCGAGCGTCGCCACGGTCAGTGGAAAGCACAGAGAAATGACAAGGCCCCCGCTGATCGTTTCGGTTCCATAAGCTACATATATCCAGGCACCCAAGCATGACACTGACGTGATAGCCACGGTGGCTTTATCCCCAGCGTAGCGGCGCAGTCGCTCAAGCAGTCCGTACGTAACACCACCGAGATAGAAGCACAGGATTCCGCTGCCCACTTTATAGTAATCAGGATACAAAAACGCACCCAATCCCGCGGCGCCCGCGGCCAATAGCCACCTTCCTTTACCCGCCAGGCAAATCAGGAAGAACGATCCATATAACAGCACTTCAACTGAAACTGACCAGATGGGCGCATTGAAAGACCAGCCTTTTTCCAGGCCCCATGCCGGTGCCAGAAAAAGATTGAGCAGAGCATGGTAGCTGTCATTGAACTGATAGACGAAGTAACTGGAATGGTCCCTTGAGTACATCATCTGCAGGGCGGCCACCAGCGCGAAGGTCGCGATATGCAGGGGGTACAACCGGCTGAAGCGGTCCCATGCAAAGGAGAGCGGCCGTACTGAGCGATCAGCAACGCCACGCGAAAACAACCAGAAGAACACGAACCCCGAAAGGGTGAAGAACAGCTGCACCGCCAACCCGCCCTGGTGGTAGAGCGGCGTAAACCAGGCATACAACGGTTGCTGGGAGACGACGAAGTCCGCCGGCGTATCCCCCACATAAAAAAAGTGCTGCCAGTGCCAGAAGACAACGCATAGCGCGGCGATGCCACGTAGTGCGTCAAGCGTGTACAGACGGACAGGGGCAGCAGTCATCGATAATCACTGGATAGGGTGAAGGCGTACGCGCGGACGCAAACCAACAACGAGAGAGGAGGGTGGCTATTCTAGTTTGCACGCCTATACGTGCCAATCGAAAGGTCGGTGACAGGAGCAGTGCCTGAAATCTTGCCCAAGTATTCAGGCACATGCAGAGGAGCCTACAGAGCTCCCCTGCATGCAACGCTGCTCAATCGAACAGGTCTGCCTCAGCCAGCAAAACACCTTTCTGGTCTTTTTCCGACAGCAGCGGCGTAGCACCTGCGGGCCATTCAATACCAATCTGCGGATCATTCCAGGCAATGCACCGTTCGCTTTGCGTGGAGTAGAAGTCGGTGGTCTTGTACAGGAACTCCGCCGTATCGCTCAAGGTGATGAACCCATGGGCAAAGCCTGGCGGAATCCACAGTTGATTGTGGTTTTCCGCTGACAGCACGGCACCGACCCACTGGCCGAAGGTGGGCGAAGAGCGGCGGATATCCACCGCCACGTCGAACACTTCGCCTTGCACGACCCTCACCAGCTTGCCCTGGGCATGGGGCGCTAGCTGGTAGTGCAGCCCGCGCAGCACGTTTTTTGAGGAGCGCGAGTGATTGTCCTGGACGAAGTCGACCTCAAGGCCAGTAGCTTCTTTGAAGACCCGGGCATTGAAGCTTTCGAAGAAAAAGCCGCGGGCATCGCCGAACACCTTGGGGGTAAACAATACGACGTCAGCAATGGCCAAGGGAGTGGCTTGCATCAGAACACCTTTTCTTTGAGGAGGTTTTGCAGGTAGAGGCCATAGCCATTCTTGAGCATGGGCTGGGCCAGGCGCTCGAGTTGCTCGGCGTCGATCCAGCCAGCGCGGTAGCAGATTTCTTCGGGGCAGGCGACCTTAAGGCCCTGACGGCGCTCGAGCGTTGCGATGTACTGGCCGGCCTCCAGCAGGCTGTCATGGGTGCCTGTATCGAGCCAGGCATAACCGCGGCCCATGATTTCGACATGCAGACGCTGTTGCTCAAGGTACAGAATGTTGAGATCGGTAATCTCGAGTTCGCCACGCGCCGAAGGTTTTAAATCACGGGCGAGGCTAACCACCTGGTTGTCGTAGAAATACAGACCGGTGACTGCATAGTGCGACTTGGGCGTACGTGGCTTTTCTTCCAGCGATAGTACCCGGCCGGTATCGTCGAACTCTGCCACGCCGTAACGCTCAGGATCATGCACGTGATAAGCGAACACTGACGCGCCGGATTCCCGGTTGTCGGCATTGAGCAGCAGCGACTGGAAGTCATGCCCGTAGAAAATGTTGTCGCCCAGCACCAGCGCCGACGGATCGTTGCCGATGAAATCCGCGCCGATGGTGAACGCTTGGGCGAGCCCGTCCGGGCTCGGTTGAACGGCATAGGACAGATTGAGTCCCCATTGGCTCCCGTCGCCCAGCAATTGCTCGAAGCGCGGGGTGTCCTGCGGCGTCGAAATGATCAGAATGTCGCGGATGCCCGCCAGCAGCAATGTGCTGAGCGGGTAATAGATCATTGGTTTGTCGTATACCGGCAGCAATTGCTTGGAAACCGACAGTGTGGCTGGATGCAGACGGGTACCCGAACCGCCAGCCAAAATAATTCCTTTACGAGCCATAAAAGTCCCTATCGCTGGATCTCATCCAGCATACGTTGTACGCCTTGCTGCCAAGACGGCATCTTGAGTTGGAAAGCGGCTTCTAGTTTACCCAAAGCCAGGCGAGAATTGTGCGGCCGTGGCGCCGGCAAGGGATAGGCCTCGGTGGTGATCGCACCCACCTGATCGGGCGCTACCTTCAATGCTACGCCGCTGCGTTGGGCATGCTCCAGCACGAAGCGCGCAAAACCGTGCCAGGAGGTCTCACCCGCAGCGGCCAAGTGATAGACCCCGCCAAGCTCGGCGGATACCCGATTGCTGGCAATCTGACGCAGCATGTGTGCGGTGACATCAGCGATCAGCTCCGCGCCCGTTGGCGCGCCCAGCTGATCGGCGACCACATTGAGTGCATCTCGCTCGGTGGCCAGGCGCAGCATGGTCTTGGCGAAGTTGTGTCCGCGCGCGGCGTAGACCCAGCTGGTACGCAGCACCAGTGCCTTGGCTCCGCTGGCGTTGATCGCCTGCTCGCCGGCCAACTTGCTGCGGCCATATACCGACAGCGGCCCGGTGGGGGCGTCTTCTTGCCAGCGTTGCTCGCCACTGCCATCGAACACATAGTCAGTAGAGTAGTGGACCAGCCACGCACCCAAGGCAGCGGCTTCGCGTGCCAGCACACCGGGAGCCTCTGCATTGATCAGGTCGGCCAGGGCGGGCTCTGACTCGGCCTTGTCCACGGCCGTGTACGCCGCCGCGTTGACGATGATGTCCGGGGCCACGGTACGCACCGTAGCCGCCAGGCCATCGAGGTCCGCCAGATCGCCGCACAGCCCCTCGGCGCCCTTACGGTCCAAGGCAATCACTTCACCCAAGGGCGCAAGCGAGCGCTGCAGTTCCCAGCCTACCTGCCCATTCTTGCCCAGCAGCAGAATCTTCATGCACGTGCCGCCTCGTACTGTTGCATTACCCAGTCACGGTAGCTGCCGTCCATGACGCCATTGACCCACTCCTGGTTGGCCAGATACCACTCCACAGTCTTGCGAATGCCCGTATCGAAGGTCTCGGCGGGCTTCCAGCCCAGCTCGCGCTCAATCTTGCGCGCATCGATCGCATAGCGGCGATCATGCCCAGGTCGGTCGGTTACATAGGTGATCAGCTCGGCATAGGTTGTAACAGGTTCGCCAGTCTTCTGGTTGACCACCTGACGGGCAGCCGCCGGGGCCAGCTCATCGAGCAGGGCGCACAAGGTCTGCACGATCTCGATATTGGCTTTTTCGTTCCAGCCACCGATGTTGTAGGTCTCGCCCAACGCGCCAGCTTCCAGCACGCGGCGGATACCAGAGCAATGGTCTTCGACATAGAGCCAGTCGCGGATCTGCTGGCCATCGCCATACACCGGCAGCGGCTTGCCGGCCAGCGCATTGACGATCATCAACGGGATCAGCTTCTCAGGGAAGTGGAACGGACCGTAGTTGTTCGAGCAATTGGTGGTCAGTACCGGCATGCCGTAGGTGTGATGGTAGGAGCGCACCAGATGATCGCTCGCCGCCTTGCTCGCCGAATAGGGGCTGTTCGGCGCGTAGGGCGTGGCTTCGGTGAAGGCTGGATCATTTGGGCCCAAGGTGCCGTACACCTCGTCGGTGGAGACATGGAGGAAGCGGAACGCCGCCTTTCCGGCGCCTTCCAGGCTGTTCCAATGCGCCCGCGCCGCTTCCAGCAGACGGAAGGTGCCCATGACATTGGTCTCAACGAAGGCCTCGGGACCGGTGATGGAGCGGTCTACGTGTGACTCCGCGGCAAAGTGCACCACTGCACGGGGGCGATGCTCTGCGAACAGTTGGGCCAGCAAGGCTGCATCGGTGATGTTGCCTTGCACGAAACGGTGCTGCTCATTGCCTTCCAGCTTCTGGAGGTTGGCCAGGTTGCCGGCGTAGGTCAGTGCGTCGAGGTTCAGGACCGGCTCGTCGTTGCGAGCACACCATTGCAGAACAAAATTCGAACCGATGAAGCCGGCTCCGCCTGTGACTAAGATCATGGAATTCTCTTCAATAAAAACGTGAAAAAACATCAGTTGAAACGGCCCTCGAAAATGCCAAAACGTAACGCCTTTAGATTAAGCATCTCCGAGGGACGAAACTATGTAATGTCAGTGCCTAAAAAGCCGTTCGCTGTCAATTGAGATTATGTGGGATACGATTGGACTCCAAAAATCTTTTATAAATCTCGTAAATGATGGGGTAGCGAGCAGAGTAGGCGTCGTAGTTGATTTTTTCAATCACTTGGTCAGGCCCTTTCAATAAATCATATTCCTCAAATGACATGTTTGGAAGTGCCGCATGATCGGCAATCTCTTGCGTTCGAGAGTCATGCCAAAGCAAAATTCCTGGCGTTGAAGAGTGCAGCGCCATGATGGCCCCGTGAATTCGAGTAGTCACAACCAGTGATTGTGTTTGCAAGAAGCTTTTCCATTCTTCAATTGAATAAAAGAAATGGTGTTTGCGAGAAAGGTAATCACCTAGGCCGCTGTTAATGGGCTTCTCGTAATATTTTTCAAGAGATTCATTTACCTTCTTAAGGATCTCTTGATTGTTTAGTCTGCCCAGTGAGTAATAAATTTCTTCCAGCTCGGATTGGATGATATATTCGTAATTTCCTGTAAGCGCATATCTAATGAACTGACGATGACGCGCATGCTGCCCAGATTGATAGAAGTCATGATTAGGGATGTTGTGACGGGTGCCCTGTAGTACAACGCGATCATTGTCGTACGTGAAAGTGTTATCCATCCTTTGAGGCTCAGGCGAGCAATTTAGGAAAATAGATGGGCAGCCGGTGGTGACGCAGTTGTTGTATCCGTAGTAATTTAGTACTTCGGTTGTAAATTTCCCGCGTGTGCTTATAAAGCTTGAATTTTCGGAAACGAAATCCAAAAAAAGCCGGCTACCTCTTGGTAGGCTAGGAATTGCCGATTTGTCGCCTGATTGAGCTCCTATGCCAAGGACAATGACCTTAATTTTAATATTTTTCAGCTGTTCATAGAAGCCGCCGAGGTCAAGGCCGGAGTTTACCCAGTTGGCGGCCGGTATGACGACTAGATCATATTCTGCATTAATTTTCGCAGCATCGAGGATGTAGCCGAACGTTGCCTCCGTGAACTTGATTTGCTTATAGGCAGCATTGATGAATAGAAGATTGCCCACATTATTTCCACAATCGCTAAATAACTCCTTAACAGTCCTGTTAGGCGCTAGCTGAATATATGGGCTAAAGAAGTGGACCTTCATATTAAATTCCTTCGCTTGAGAATTTTTGTGCTTGGCTTCCGATTAATATGCCGGATACAGAAGCTTTGTTCAAGTTTTTACGGTCGTCAAGCAGGGTGGTGGATAGGGCATGTTGAGCAGCGAACTGGGTATCTCTGAGGTTTCTTTCATCCAGCGCCGCATGCATGTTGTCACGGTCTTTAATTGGATAATAGTTAAAGTACTTTGCGAAGAAATTCCCCTCTTCGATAGATACTTTTAGCTGTTGTTGATATGTCAAAGTGTGCGAGTGATAAACAGCCGCCTCATGAGCATAAGCTTTTTCAAAACCATGCTTGAGAATTTCCCACGCCCAGGTCTGATCTTCACCCCAAGAGATCTCAGGGTAGGGTATTTTCTCCCACACACTTCTTCTCAGGCATGCATTATTGTCAGAGAAGAAGTGAATAAATTGTTGCCATTGTTCGCTGTTTTTAGAAATGAATGTTGGCAGCCCTCGCTTGAAACTTACAACGTGGGGTAAGGAGTTATAGAAATCAAAGTGGCAATTGATATCGTTTTTTACAAATTCAGTCGCGTCTGGGTACGGGAGGTGTCGGCCAAATACTCCGGCAATCTCATTTGATTTATCAAAAGCAGCTATGAGGTTTTTAAGCCAGAATCTATCGACTGGTAATGCATCTTGCGTAATAACTGCAATGAACTCGCCATTCGTCAGGCTAATGGCCAGATTTCGTGTGCGTCCATGCTGGAACTCACTGTTTGAAATCGTATGCAGTTTGACTTTGTTAAATTTTTTAATAATTGAAACGGTTTCATCTGTGGAGCCACTGTCTACCACGACCACCTCGTACGGCCAGTCGGTCTTTTGTGATACCAACATTTTTAACACTGATTCAAACTCAGGACCGGCATTGTAGGTCGGTACAATAACCGAAGCCTTAACATTATAATTCCGGCACGGCCGGGTCAATTCGGCGACCGTAATAGGTGAGTATTTTTCGCTTAGTGCTTCAATTATTCCGTTCTCAACGATGCGCGCACTGCCTTCCCAAGAGATATCTTTGATGAACTCTCGACCTCCCGCAATCAATGCCGTTCGACGGTCTTGGTCGTTGATCAGTTCTTTAATTGTTTTGGCCAAGGCAACTGGATCAGGCTGGGAGAAGCAAACGGACTGCTCATTGAAAACGGCGCGCGTACTTTCCGTGTCGGTTTCGATTACGGGTAAATCACAAGCCATCATCTCAATTGGAATCAGTGAATAATTCGTCGCAGAGAATACCATTCCTATATCGCATGCGCGATAGAGTTCGCCAAGCGCCGCAGGTTTAAGAATGCCATGATTGATATGTGGAAATTCGACGTTCAGAGGGGAATCATTACCAAACAAGTGAACTTCGAAGTTCCCGGCTTGGCGATTGAGCAGGTCTAGCGCCAATAGCCCGATTTCCACCACTCGGCGCGGCGTCGAAATACGAGAATAGAAGGCGATCTTGATTTTTCCCTCATGTTTTGGCTTGGCGCCTGAAGGGAAATAAAATTTACTATCGTATGCAAGCGACCATTTCTTGGTCCAGTTGTTATATTTTTTCATTAGCCCTTCTAGCCAAGAGCCAGCACATAGGGCTTTAAGACCAAATTTATAGGTGTTTTCGATAAGGTGATAAGTGGTGCCCTTGGCGTAGAAGCTGGGTTCATAATCCTGAACGAAATAAAAGCGCTCTTTGAATAATGGCATCGCCAGTGCAGGATAAACGGTCCAGGCATCAGTGGAAATGACGACATCACCAGAAATTCCTCCTACATCTTTTGGCAGGAATCGCACATTTACATTATCGCCTATTGGCTGGAACCATTCTTTAATTCGAGCCTTAGCTTCATCTTCATTGGCATGAACATGCGGGTTAAGGATCCAGACGGTCTGATGATGGCCAAACAGCTCTAGATACCGGACAAATCTGAAAATTGTGGTATGCCCGCCCAAGCCTTCAATATACTCCGGAATGATCCAGTGAATGTTCAAATGCCCGGGGTTAAATGTTTGGCTCAACGGAGCAAGAGGACGTCGAGGGCTAAGGGAAATGGCTGTGTCCTGCGGCTTCCAATGTATTACAGGCTTTTCTTGTGGAGGGCTAGCGATGTTTGCAGCGGGAGTGATGCTTCTGAAATTTTGAGGCGCTGCTAGGTATTTGATGTATTCATAACCTTTAGATGACGATATGTGAATGAGACTGCGCTCAATCACGTGCGCCAAAGTTCCTTCAACTTGACCGCTTTCAGTTTCAAAGTCCTCCAAAGTCAGGTTTAGTTTTAATAAGGGGCGAAGGGATTCTGTTCTGATCCAGCACATCGAGCCTGCCGGGAATTCCCAAGAATCTTGCAGGGAATACGACGGCAGTCTCATCTTATCAAAGAGACGTTTGGCTGGTATCAGATTGTTGCCCCAAGAAACAAAGTTTTTGATTTCCAAGAAGTTATCTGGGAATATGACGCCAGCTAGTGGGTTGCTGTCGAATTCGTTAAGTATGAATTTTATTAGTTCTGCGCTGCCCAGTAACTGATCTAGAGTGTATGCTCTCCAACGGTTGCCGAAGTTCGTATGTAAACTTTTTTTGCTATGTATATGGCAAACATAATCATAATTTTCCCACATGCTTCGGGCGCCGATGAGCATCGGCGCGATATCGCGCCCCCTGTTCTCTACGACAATAGACTCTATGTGACTTGCAGTGCTTAATAGTTTAGCCTGATTATAAAGATAGTCAGCATTGGCTTGGGTAGTGGTTGTAATGAAAAGCGCATAGTCCGTGGGGATGTTGTTGCACGCCTCAATCATCTCCTTACCCAATTCTGGATAGAAAATGTGAGCGTGGACCGCGACCTTAGATTTCTTATCTAATGGTGTCTCAATTGCCGCTAAAGAGGCTGAGTAAGAAATTGTATGTCGAGAATAGGGTAATCGTTTTTCTGCTATACCGGAAATGACATAGTGAGTAAAGGGACAAGTTGCGACATCGGGATATTCCTTTGTGTAAAAAATCGTATCAAAATTTTCGGAAGGATTTCTGTTTTCCCTCCAACCATGATTGATATAATGAAGAAATCCATCTTGTCCAGAGAGATAAACGTCTGGATAACTTTTGTAATAAAAAGAATAGGAAAAAAGTTTTTTCCTGTTGATGAGATCAATCTGTTCCTGAGTGAATCTGCCTTTGAGTTCCGGTGAAAGTATTACTGGCTTGTCAAGAGATCGCCGATCATCTCTTTTCGGCTTATAGTCAAGCTTAGAGGCGCTCGGATAGATAGTGCGCTTTTCTTCTATGCCAAACATTAGATAATGGATCAAAGGGTTTGTATTCGATTCTCTAACGTCTTGATGTTCCTTGAGGTATTTCATGGTACTGAATTCTGGGCTCGGATCGTAGCCTTTCCGCCATCCTTCGGTAAGATAATGGTTGATCGCTTTTTTTTCGCTTACACCTGTTATCTGTGAGTAGAATTCTATATTGAAATAGTTGCGTATATCCTGTGTTAGTTTTTCAATATCTAGGGCTTCGGTATTCGGTAGATCGTTTAGTGTATTCATGGCAATATTTTGTTAATGAGAGTGTTGGAGGTTTTTAGCAAACCATGCATGTTCTATGATTTGCTCAATGTTGCTGTAGTGAGCTTTCCAGCCTAACTCTGTTCTAATTTTATTAGAATCTGAAATTAATACTGCCGGATCGCCTTCTCTTCGGTTTTCGAAGCTATGTTTTACTTCACTTTTTGTAACATTCGTTGCGGATGCGATGATTTCATTGACTGAGCTGCCAGCGCCGTTACCGAGATTGAATGCGGTACTTTTACCTTCTTTTAACAAGTGCTCTAGAGCTAGCCAATGTGCTTCGGCTAAGTCCATTACATGAATGTAATCCCTCACGCAGGTGCCATCAGCGGTATTATAGTCGTTGCCAAACACAGCGATTGGCTTGCCCTCAGATTCAGTGGCTGCTAGGACCAGTGGGATTAGATGGGTTTCAGGGTCATGTCGTTCGCAAAGTATCCCATCTGGATGGGCACCAGCAGCATTGAAGTAGCGTAAGCAAACCGACCTCAAACCATAGGCTCTGTCGTAGTCTTCTAATGCTTGTTCAATAATTAATTTTGTTCTTCCGTATGTGTTGATCGGCTGCTTGGGGTGTAATTCGTCTATTGGTAGATAAATCGGATTGCCAAAAATGGCTGCGGTCGAAGAAAAAATCAATTTATCAACACCCTGTTCGTTCATGGCATTCAGGAGGTTGAGTGTGTTAACCACATTATTCGCGTAGTATTTCGCAGGATGCCTATTGGATTCGCCTACTTGTATATAGGAAGCAAAATGGATTACGACATCAATGCGGTGGTCGAGAAATATTTTTCTCAGTAAATCCACATCGGAAAGGTCCCCGTATATGAAGGTTCCATACGTAATTGCATCACGATGCCCCGAGGAAAGATTATCCAAAACAATAATGTTCACGTTTTTTTGACCAAGCAGCCACACCATATGAGAGCCTATATATCCTGCGCCGCCTACTACTAAAATATTTATCATTCTTTATTCCTGTTAATTAATTTTGGCGTGGGGTTTCTAGTGATGGGATAGCTTGAGCAAGCCCAATCGGCTGCGCCGTGCGTAGCACATTCTTAGAGGGATTGCCAACCCCCCATAAGGCCCACTTAAATAATCCAGACTCAGCGCCGGATGATAGTGCGGATCGATCTGTCCTCCCAAGCACCAGCGCTCAATAAAGCCTTGCTGCTCCCTCAAAGCGCGTGCCCGCTTCTCTGGGGTCTGATCCTTGCCACGACTCGCCGATTCCGCGTGAATCAACTGCGCGAACGCACTCCAGATCAAATTCAACCCCAACTCCCGAATGCGCAGGCAGAGATCAACATCGTTGAACGCCACTGGAAACGCATCTTCGTCGAGACCGCCCACCTCATCGAACACCGACTTGCGCAGCAGCAGACACGCTGCCGTGACCGCGCTCTGACGGCGGGTGACCTGGTTCATGCCCAGATAGCCTGGGTCGCGTTGTTCCAGGTTATTGCCAGTGTGCGCGGCAAGCCCGTTGACGCCGACCACGACGCCACCGTGCTGCACCATGCGGTTGGGCCAAAGCAGCTTGGCCCCGACGGCGGCTACGCCTGGGCGCAGCAACTGGGTGACCATTTCTTTAAGCCAACCGCTTTCGATGATCTCGATATCGTTGTTCACTAGGCCGATCAATTCGCCGGTCGCATAGCTGGCTGCTCGGTTGTTGATCGCCGAGTAATTGAACGGGTAGGGGTGGGGGAGTACGGTCACGCCGCGCGCCGTCAGCTCGGCGAAATAGGCCAAGGTGTCGGGGTCGCTGGACTGGTTGTCGACGACGATGATTTGCAGGTCTGGATAATCGGTGTCGTTGAGCAGCCCTTCGAGGCAGGTGCGCAGCAGCTTGTATTGGTCCCGGGTGGGCACGATCAAGCTGACGCGAGGCAGGCGTTCCGGCAACGGCCAGTGGGCACGTAGCAGGGCCGGGTAATCAGGCACGGTGGTGACGCCCGCACCGGCTGCAAGGCCTTGGCAGAGCCAGGCGATAGCTGTCTGACGCGCAGGCGATGGCGCGGCCTGCTCGGGGCTGGCAACGCCATGGCTGCCACGGTGATAGAGCACGCGTGGCAGGTGCACGACACTGGCGTGATGCTGTTCGGTGGCCAGTGCGATACCCGCGCACAGGGCGTGCCAGTTCAGGGGCTGCTGGCCTTCGGCAGTCTTCAGCAATTCCAGCGCTTGAGCGACGATGGCCGCGCCGAAGATCGCGCCAGGTGTAAACACATCGGCACCGATGAACAGGTCGAGGTCCCATACGGGCTTGAACCACGGCAAGCTGCGTTCGCCGTGCGGGCCATCACGGTCGCAATCGGCATAGCCCCAGGCATTCCCATCACTCAGCAGCGCGCTCAGGTGCGGCAAAGCATTAGGCGCGAGGCGATCGCCTGCGGTCATTGGGACAATGCGGTCGCAACCGGCCGCCAGCAGTTGTTGCAAGGCTGGCAGGAGGTCTTCAGGCGAAGCCGTGGCAACGTGGTGCAAGGTCGACCAGTAGGTGCCAAAGCTCTCGAAGCTGATGCGCTCGCGGGCTTCATCTCCCTCGGTGATCAGCAGCAGGCCAGGCTGGCCTTGTAGTGGGGGTGTGCCCTTTGCGTCTAGGCGCTGGAAGGCTTCGAACCACTGCGGATAATGTTGCCACCCTGCGCTTTTCGGTAACCGCAAGGTCTGTTCCTTCGCCACTTCGCACAGGAGCGCCAGGCTCTGTTCATCGGGGGCATAGTCATGCTGTTTCAGCAGGCCTTCAAGGCCTTCGGGCCAGCAGCAGAGTCGAATGGGGCTGCCCGAGAGAGGCTGCTCCAGATCGTTTACCACATCCAGGATGTGCAGCTTGCCGTCGGCCAGTTCCCAAGGCAGGTCCAGGGTGAAGCCGTGATTGCTGGTGGCGCGGTAGGCCAGCGCCTGATGGTGAGTGTCGCAGGTGACTTGGGCGACTACTCGGCTGCCTTCTCGGACCGTCACCTGTACATGGCGCCGTGGGGCTTGCGGGTCCCATGACCAGCCACTGACGCGCAGTCCTCCGGTATGCCAGACCTGGGAGGCGATGGCTGCCGTGTCTTGGCTGGGCAAGGCGGGCAGCTTGACGCCACCCTCCAGCTGATAATCCTGGTTGGCGACGCGGGCGGTGATATGACACGCCTCGTCCAGCCAGTTTTTTTTCAGCTGCACGGAAAAACCGTGAAACTGGTCGCCGACCTTGGCGTTGGCTTCGTATCGGTCGGCACGCACCAGCGCGACACAGGCGCCATCGACGCAGATCTCGATTACCAGACGCTGGTCCGGTTGCGCGGTGTCCATGGCCCAGCCCAGCAGGACGTCACCATAGAGGCCAGTGATAGCGCCGCTAAGGCATGAGCGAGTGACGGGCGGTTGGCCCGCCTTGGGCTTATCCAAGACTTGTTCTGACATCAGGCCGGGCTCAGTGAAAAGGGTAAATGGGTGAGGGGCATCGCTTCGGCTTCATCGGCAACCGGGCAAGGCATCGCGTACAGCGGCACATCCAACGCTGTCGCGAGGGCGGGCGCCAGCCATCCGGCACCTGGGTTGGGATCCAGGCTGAGCACGCCCGCGCAGCCGGTGGCCAGCGCGCAGTCGGCCAGCGTGAAATCGGGCACCTTGGGTAATGCCTGTACCGCGCCGGTGGCGAGCAACGTTTCGAACCATGGGCCGGTGTGCTTGGCGAGCAACACGAGTGGCATGTGCTGGCGAGTGATGCGCCGGGCCAGGGCCAGCCACTGTCGGGCAATGCCAGCGTCGCGAAGGTCGTCGCCAATCAACAGCGTGCGCGGTGTGTCGCCAGCGGAGGCGAGCCGCTTGGGCATTACCTGAATAACGAGGTTGGCATCAGGAAGGGCAGCGGCATAGCGTTGGCGCAGGGCATTCAAGGGCAATTGGACGCTCGATGCCTGGTGGGCAAAGTGCGGCCAGTCACGGGCTGCGTCCTGGCTCAGCAGCCGATCGTCGCGGCAGACAATGCGATAGGGTTTGTCCAGCAGTGTGGGCAGGTCGCAGAGTTCGACCGGGCAGCGGTCCAGTTGCTCGAAGACCAGCTCATCCACAGGCAAGATCCGCAGGTCCCGGGACAGGCTTGCCAAGTCCGCCGGCAGCTCATAGTCCAGGCTGATGGCCAGCGGCTGCAGCGGGGCCTGAAGGGTGACCCAGGTCCGCTGGCCTTCACGGTGCCAGGTGAGACTGAACGGGGTGTCGACCCGTGAGCCGTCGTGGATGTGCAGCGCTTTCACCTCCAGTGCTGGCCAGCGGTTATTGTGGGTACGTGCCGGTTGCTCGGCCATGCGGGCCAGGCGCGCGCGCTGCAAGGCTTGCCGAGCCGGCCTGATCGGGTCGGCCAGGACAAACGCCTGGTAGCGCGAGGAGGCATCGGCGTAACGCCGCCTGAGAATGGCGTTGTTCTGAGCCACGCGGAGGATCTTTTCCTCGCCGAAGGAGATCCCACCCTGGTGCGCTACGAACACGCCCGGTGCGCCCATGTGCCGCCAGCCCAAGGCGCGGGCGCGCAGGCACCAGTCGGTTTCTTCACCGTAGCCGCGGGACAGGTGCACGTCGTCCAGGTAACCCACCTGGTCGATGGCCTCGCGCTTGATATAAAGGCAGAAGCCGCAACCCGTCTCGATTTCCATCGGCGGGCTGTCGGTCAACCGTGCCAGGTCATCCAGCTCAGCCTGCTCCTGGGCCGTGGGCATCGGCTGACTGATCTGGCTTTGCGGAAAGCTCATCAATTCGCCGTTGTTGGTAAAGGGGGTGACCGAGGCGATGGCCGGGTCGCTGTAGGCGACCTTGCGCAGACGGTCCAGCCAGTTGCCATGAACGCGGGTGTCGGCGTTAAGCCACACGACATCCTTGCCTGGGCTTAGCCCCATGGCGCGGTTCATGCTGCGGATAAAGCCCAGATTGACCGCATTGTGCAGCAGGGTGATCTTGCCCTTGTTGGCCAGTAGCTTGAGCGCCTTGCTCAGGGCGGGGAGGGGCGTTGCGTCGTCGATCACCACCAGGCGGTGGGGGGTACGGTTGAGTTTGCGGGCCGCCAAGGCACTGTTGATGCACTCGAGGGTTTCGTTGAGCCCGTCATACACCGGAATCAGCACATCGACCGGCTGTTCAATGCCGCCGCCGCCTACCGCTGGCGGGGGCACGAAGGCTGGCATGGCAAATACAGGGCTGCCCAGCAGCGCCAGGCCTGTCTCGAAGCGCACATGAACCGCCGGGGTAGGGTTTGGCACCTTGATGCGGATCCCGCCATGGGCGGCCGGCAACCCTGCAGCCCCCAGCAGTGGATGCGCGGCGCTGGCAAGCGTGGCGACGCGCACCCCGTTCGCTTCCAGGTGCACCGGGACCGGCGCCTGCAGGTTGCGCAGGTCGATGGCCCAGCCATGGATTTCTTGCAGGTCTGGCAGGTACCGCACCACACCCAGCGTGCCGGGCGATTCTGCTTGCGCGGCCAGCAGTTTAAGCACCAAGGTCAGTTCGCTGGCGGCGGTGATATCAGGCAGGTGCGCGAGAATAAGCCGGCGCAGGGCAGCGGGGGGTTCCGATTGGCTGCGTGCCTGCCATAGCACCATGCGCAGGGCAGGGTCGTTAGGCTGTTGCCGCCAGGCGCCCGTCAGGTAGCGGGTGGCAAGCGTGGGATGGCCCTGGGCGAGCAGGCTGCGGCCAATCAGTGCGTGGAGGTCGGCGCGCTGAGGTAGCGCATGGATGGCATTAGCAAAAAAAATAAAGGCAAGCTCAGGATCCCGCGGCAGGGCCTCGATACCTTTCCAGATCAGCGCTTCTGGGCGGTACTCGGCGGTCTGCAGCGCACGCTCGAGTGCGGCAGCGGCAACACCAGGCTCATCGGACTGGCGATGACGGTGGAAAATGTCCATGAGCGTTTCTCGCCCATGGTCGAGTTGTCTGGACATAAGCTGGCTTGATCACAAAAAAATAAAAGAGGGGCGACCCGAAAGTCGCCCCTTTTCGCATACTACCCAGCCTTGCGGCTGGGCGTATCCTTCGCTACGACAGGGCTAGTTACACCTGGCCGTGCAGAACAACGACGTTGTCGTTGTTGTCAACGGCTTCTGGCGAACCGACGATGCCCAGGGCAACGTCTGCTTGCGAAGCACCAGCTTCCAGCTGAGCAGCCCAATGAGCCTTACCAGCGTCATCAGCGGTACGGTCCAGAGCGGACTGATACAGCGAGTCGATGAAGTCGGAGTTGGCTTTCGAAGCGGCTTCAGCGGAGCCTACGATCGACTGAGCGATCTCGGCACGGCTTGCGCCGTTGAACAGCTGGGATACCCAGTTCTGCAGGCCAGCTTCGTCGGCTTCGCGACCCAGGGCAGCTTCGTACAGGCTTTCAACGAAGGTGCCGTTCGAGGCGTCCAGCACCTGTGCTTCGGCCGAAACCGAGATGGCAGCAGCTACGTCAGCCAGGGTGCCGCCGTTGGCCAGCAGCGAAGTCCAGGTGCTTGCACCGGTGTCGTCTGCCTCACGGCCCAGCAGGGCTTGGTACAGGTCCTCGACGTCAGCGGCGTTGTTGGCACCAGCGAACTCGGAGGAGCTCAGGAGGGCGTTGGCGACGTCGGTCAGCGAACCACCGTTGTTGACGAAGCCGGTGAAGAACTGGGCGCCTTCAACGTCCACATCGCGGTCCAGGATGCCTTGGTACAGGCGCAGGGCAGCAGCTTCTGCGTCGTTGTGGGCCAGGGCGATGGTTTCTTCGTTCTCACCGTCAACGAAGGTCAGGAACTCAGCGTTGCTGATCGCGGCAGTTTGGTTGCCGGTCAGGTTAACGTTGAAGTTGTTGCCAACGGTCAGGTTGTAGTCGTCACGCGAGCCGTCCAGCTGCACAACGTCGTAGCCTGCACCCGTGTTGACTACGTCAGCGTGGTTGCTGCCGCTCAGGATGATGGTGTCATTGCCCGAACCGGTGGTTACGTTGTTGTTGCCCACGCCAGCGATAACGGTGTTGTTGCCGTTGCCGGTGACGATGGTGTCGTTGCCGTCGCCAGCGTCGATCAGGGTGTTTTGGTCGCCTCTGACGTTGATTACGTCGTCACCGTTGCCGGTTGCAACTACCAGTTCGATTGCCGAGGTGTCGACAGCGGCTGGAGCGACTGCGGCAGCGAAGGTCTGAACGTCGCCTGCAGCCGCTTGACCTTGCAGGTCAACAACCAGGTTGGCATCGCTCTGCAGCACGTAAGCGCTGACGCCAGCAGCTTCGGCAGCAGCCAGGTCAACCACGACTTGGTCGCCTTTGGCGCCGTCAACCACACCCTGAACGATGCTGGCGGTGCCGGAGGTTGGCAGTTGAACGGTGGTGCCGGTGATGCCAGCGATGTTAACGGTGTCTACGGTATCCAGGTTCAGCAGGCTGCTGATAGCTGCGATGGTAAAGTCGGAGAGGTTGGCGCTTTCGGCGGTCAGATTAGCTTGCAGAGCGCTGCTCGATTGAGGGCTATCGTATTGCATGATGTATTCCTGTTACTTCAAGCCATTTGGCTTGCTGCAATAATATTCTGCTCGGACGCAGAGTTTTCCCACGGAGACTTAAGGCGGGCAGCGTTCATCTTCGTTGCGGGGGTTATGGCGATATGCAGCGCCACCAACGGCTCGTTGCCAGTGGGGCCATGCATCATCTGATTGGCGATCAGGCGCTGCGGCTCGGCGTTGCCGAACACGATATGGCCTGTCAATTCGTAATGCTGGCGGTGCGGACCCACCAGGCTGAAACCTGCGCAAATCAGGGGCAGGCCCTGGCCGCGCGCACCGACGAAGGTGCCGGTAGAAACGTTGCGGGTGGGGCCAGAGCCGGCCACCATGCAGGTATAGAGCAGATCGATTCCGGCTGGCTTATCGGACCAATTGATTGAAAAGGCTTCGATGAAGTCAGTGCTACCGGGGGCGCCAACGCAGCCTGCAGGAGAAATGACTTCGCCGGCTTGTTGCAAATGCGCGGTCAGCTCCAACGATAGGGGGGCCGCGCTTGCGGCAATGGCAGGAGCAGGCTCGGTGGTCGCAACCATTGCATAAGTGCGCATGATTGCGGGAGATGTATCGATACGGTCGATGCGCAAGTCCACAGGGTCGATGACGTCATCGAACATGTGGTACTCGGTGATGAGGACGGTGGTAACGCCGCCCTTGACGCGTGCGACGATGGTATCCCCCAACTTGGTCAGCATGTTCTTGCTGACGCCTTCGGCGGGGAAGAAGTCGATCGAGCCTTTTCCCAGTGGCGCCTGCTGCAAGGCGATACAGACTGGCTTGTCTGCGGGTGGCTGAGAGGCATATCGGAAAATGTACATACCCGGTTCAAGCAGGGTAACCCGGGAACTGATCTTCAGGCCATCAAGGGTCTGCGAAGGCAAAGACATGGCGTTGTTAAGCTCCTTTTAATCGTGTCACTGGTAGCTAACTTGCTCAGACCCGTGCATACACAAAAACGGCCATTCATGGCTCCATGCGAGCTGCGAAGATGCAACGATGTGAAAAACTTGTCAACTGAGAAAGCTAAAATAAATTTCATTTTTTGACTGAACCAAACGGCTTTTACTGCTGTATACGAGGCCGCTGCTTGTCCGCGGCGATACATTCATGGTTGTCGTCTATAATGAAAATCCTTAAATTTCAAGCATATACGATACAAATATGCAATTTCGCCAATAAATCGGCTAGTTCCCAAGAGCTTTACCGTCAGGTGAGGCCTCCTTGCTCCGCCTGTCGCCAATGCCGCGCGCTCAAGCCCTGGAAATGATTTTCATCCTATGAGCGCGGTATGCTTGGCGTTAAAGGCAGATGATTATATCCATCATGGACTTTTTTCATCCAAGACATGTCTGATCGTCAGTTCACGACCGCGATGGTTCAAAAGCGGTAATCGTGCACGCTACGGCAACATGTGGATGGTACACTGCCCGCCGCTTTCGCCTCTTCAGTATGGATACCATGAGTTCTCTATCCGAAAACAATCTGCAAGCCGCACTCAAAGCCTGCAAGAGCAGCTTTCTTTCGGTCGGCTTCTTCAGCTTCTTCGTCAACGCACTCATGCTGGTGCCTACCTTCTACATGATCCAGGTGTCAGGGCGTGTAGTGCCTTCCAGCAGTACTTCGACCTTGCTCATGCTGACGCTGATCTTGACGGTGCTTGTCGCAACAATGGGAGCGCTGGAGTGGGTGCGATCACGCATCATGGTGCGCATCAGCAACCGACTGGATGTAATGCTCAGCCGTGATGTGTACCGTGCAAGCTTCAAGCGTGCACTAAATAGCGGCGGGGCGGATGCTACGGCACAATCGCTCAACGACCTGACTTCGCTACGTCAATTCTTCACGGGGTCTGGGCTGTTCGCATTTTTTGATGCTCCTTGGTTCCCGATCTATACCGCTGTGATGTTCATGTTCCATCCATGGTTCGGTTGGATGACCCTGGCGTGTGGCGTGGTGCTCAGCGCTCTGGCGGTGGTCAACCACAAGGTCACTGGTAGCGCACTGGCGGACGCCAACAAGGAAAATGTCGCCTCCAATGTGGTCACCACCAAGACCCTGCGCAATGCTGAAGTCATCGAGTCGATGGGCATGCTGGAAACTCTGATGAATCGCTGGGCCACTCGCCAGCGTCGCATCTTGCTCCTGCAATCGGAGGCTAGTGATAAAGGCGGTGTGGTCAGCTCTGCGTCAAAGACTTTTCGCATTTGGTCGCAGTCGATCATGCTTGCCATCGGTGCCTACCTGGTGATCACTCACGAGATCAACCCGGGGCTGTTGATGGCAGGCTCGTTGCTGCTCGGTCGTGCATTGGCGCCAATTGACCAGATGATCAGCAGTTGGAAAGGCTTCGTCGGCGCCAAGGTCCAGTATGACCGGTTAAGCAAAGTCATGGACGACCTGAACAAAGAGCCCGAGCGCATGCCATTGCCTGCGCCAGAAGGTCAGATCCAGGTCGAGAACCTTATCGTTACCCCGCCAGGCGGTAAAACCCCGGTTCTGCGCAATATCAGCTTCGTCGTGCCGGCAGGCTCCATCGTGGGTATCGTCGGCCCAAGCGCAGCGGGCAAATCCACGCTCGTACGGGCGCTCATGGGTATCTGGCCGCCGCAGCATGGCGTGGTCCGCCTGGATGGCGCCGACATAGCCAGCTGGGACAAGCATGCCTTGGGCCCTTACGTAGGGTACCTGCCACAAGACATAGAATTGTTCGAAGGCAGCGTCAGCGAAAACATCGCCCGCTTCGATAAGGTGGACCCTGAAAAGGTCGTGCAAGCAGCCCAGATGGCCGGCGTGCACGAAATGATCCTGATGCTGCCTGACGGCTACGACACCGTGATCGGCAGCGAGGGTGTCAACCTTTCCGGCGGCCAGCGCCAACGTATTGGTCTGGCACGCGCGATCTATGGCAACCCACGCTTGATCGTACTCGACGAGCCGAACTCCAACCTCGACGATGTAGGCGAGCGTGCCTTGGGCGTGGCCCTGCAGAAGATCAAGGAAACCGGCGCTACGGTGTTTATCGTTTCGCACCGTCCGAATATCCTGAGCCGCCTGGATCGTGTCATGGTGATGTCGGCTGGTACCGTTTCGCTCTACGGCGAGCGCGACCGGGTCATCGCCGAGCTGGCTGCCCAACAGGCTAAAGGCCAGCAGCGCGTTGCCCAGCCAACGCCGGCGCAGCCGCCAGCGGCCCCGCCTGCCAACCCCAATTCAGCACCACCTGCGGCAGCTGCCGCTGCGCCCGTCATTACGACCAGCACTGGCGCGTGAAAGGATCTCGTAGATGAGCAGCAAAACGATTACCACGTTCGACCATAATTTTGATGACATGCCCGTCTCCGATCGCGGCATCCGCCGCATCGGCATGACCATCGTGCTGGTAACCTTCGGAATCTTCGGTACCTGGGCGGCTATTGCTCCCTTGAGCAATGCGGTGCACGGTAACGGCTTCGTCACCGTGCAGAGCTACCGCAAGACTGTGCAGCACCTTGAGGGCGGGATCGTCAAGGAACTGCTGGCCCGTGATGGCGACTCGGTGAAAAAAGGCGACCCACTGATCGTGCTGGACGAATCGCAACTGAGTGCAGAGTACGAGTCGACCCGTAACCAGCTGATCGTGGCCCGATACAAGGAAGCGCGTCTGCGTGCCGAGCGTGATCAGCTTGATGTCATTCCGCCGGTGGCATTGAAAGGCACTGACTCCGAACGCGCCCAGGAGGCCTTGGCAGGCGAGCAACAGGTCTTCAAGTCTCGGCATGATTCCCGTATGGGCGAGATCTCCGTGCAACGCGAGCGCATCAGCCAGCTCAAGGAGCAGATCCGCGGCCTGGAAGATATGATTCAGACCAAGCAAGGGCTGGAGAAATCCTACAGCGGCGAGATCGTCCAGCTTAAGGATCTTCTGGTCCAAGGCTTCGTCGATAACCAGCGCCTGCTCGAGTCACAGCGCAAATTCGACATGCTGCGCACCGAAGTGGCCGACCACAAGTCGAATATCGCCAAGACCAAGCTGCAGATCAGCGAGACAGAGCTGCAGATCGTCCAGTTGG
>JAEWGL010000078.1 GCA_023388335.1 Pseudomonadota bacterium
TCATTTCCACTAGCCGCCTTGTCGCAAACCATGGCAGCGCCAGCATTTTGAGCACACTCTTAGTCGCGCACCGACCGCTGATCGCCTTCAGGCGGGCCTGGTCGGCTGCCAGTCATGAACCCGCAGAAGGAGTCTGCCACCGGGCAAGGACCGACCGACGATCAGCTGCCCCTGAACCCTACAACTTCCCATCCCCTGCGCTGGTGTTCCGAGTGAGGCATTCACTCCATTGTATTTTTCTGATGCTTATTATCGGAAGGGAGCACTTTTTGCCAAATAAAACTTTGAAATAAGTTTTACAAGGCCACTTCACACCCAAATAAAGTGCCGAATAAAAACATTTAAAAAACCATTGCGCACAACTTGCAAGTTGCTCTAACTTTTAAATGGCCAGCCGCAACGGATCTTGCGCTAGATTCCGCAAGACCTGCCGGGCGGCCCGGAGCCCGCACACTGCTTGCTATCGAACTTTGTTCGAGGCCTTCGCTCGGCGCCAACTAAGTTTGCCGCGTACTGTGCGAACAACTAACCCTGAACTTAGCCAGTTATGGACCTACACATGAGCATATTGAAGCGCACTCTTTCCGAGAAGAAATCCGAACTGTCCCGTCACCCGGTATTTTGTGAAATCGACTCGCTGCCGGTACTTCGCAGGTTCATGGAAACCCATGTGTTTGCGGTCTGGGATTTCATGTCGCTGACCAAGCGCCTGCAACAGGAGCTGACCTGCGTACGGCTGCCCTGGCTGCCGCCTGTCGACCCGGCCGCTGCGCGTCTTATCAACGAGATCGTTCTGGGCGAAGAATCCGATGACCGCCTCGATCACGGTCATTACAGCCATTTCGAGCTGTACCTGGATGCCATGCGGGAGGTCGGCGCCAGCACGGCGGCCATCGAGCACTTCGTACGCTTGCAGCAGGAGGGCGTCGACTATGCCACTGCGCTGCAAGGGGCAGGGGCCAGCGAAGCGGCGCGGCACTTCGTCCGTGACACCCTGGAGGTCGCGCTCAACGCGCCGGCACACCGTGTTGCTGCGGCCTTCCTGCATGGCCGCGAAAGTGTCATCCCGCTGATGTTCCAGCAGATCCTCGATGCCTGGGGCATCGGTGCCGAGCAGGCGCCGACCTTCCGCTACTACCTGCAGCGACACATCGAGGTCGACTCCGAAGACCACGGCCCGGCGGCGGAGCAGCTGCTGGCGCGGTTGGTCAATCAAGACCCGCAGCGCGAGCAGGAGGTCTATCACGCAGCCATCGCTGCGGTGGACAGCCGCGTGGCGCTGTGGGATCGCCTGCGTGCCGAGCTTCACGCCCACATCGCCGAGGTCACCCCATGAAGGCCAGTGACTACCGCTCCTTCGCCGATGTCTGGGAAGAGCGTGCGACGATTCGCACCCGGCCCCGGCGCCTGGTGGAGGACGATCAGCGCCTGATCTATCCGCTCAGCCGCCAACCGCTGGTCCTCTCGGCGACGTTCCAGCGCGAGTGCCCGCAGCTGCGCGACTTCGTGTTGGTGCAGAGCTTGTACAAGTTCATCAACGACGTGGTGATCTTCGAGACCGAGATCGTCGACCACACGGCCCGACGCATCGCCAAGGACCGCTTCGGTGTGCGCTTCCCGTTCGCGTGCCGCTACGACGCGATGACGGTGGTGGTGGACGAGGATTATCACGCGCTGGTGGCCATGGACTTCCTTCAGCAAACCGTGGCCCTCACCGGTATCGAACCGATCGAGCTGCCGGACGAGATCGAGTTGAGCCGAGCCATTCCGGCTGCATTGGCGCAGGTGCCAGACACCTTGCGCGATGCCTTGGAGCTGATCTGCGTCGGCGTTGCCGAAAACACCCTGACGGACGATGTGGCGGCCTTTGCCCGCGACGATTCGGTCAAGCCGTCAGTGAAGGGCCTGATGGCCGATCATTTGCTCGATGAGGGTCGCCATTCCAGCTTCTGGGCGCGCCTGACACGCATCTACTGGCAGGCGGCGCCACAGGCTGAGCGCGAGGCCATCGCCCAGGTCCTGCCGGTGTTCCTTGGCCAATACCTGACCAGCGACATTCAGCAGGGCTTCGACTTCCGTCTGATCCAGGCCCTGCCAGTGGCCGAACCGGTGCGCCAGGCGCTGCGCGAGGAAGCGCGGGGGCTGGCCTATCCGATCAACCGACAGCATCCGCTGCTGGGCAACATCCTGCGGTTTTTCCGCAGCAGCTCGATGCTCGAATCGCCGTGCGTGCAGATCGCCCTGCACGACTACCTGTCCTGAGGAAACCTGATGAGACGCCTCGATATTCTACTGGTGGGGACCAGCCCTGCGCTGGCGCTGCTCGACCAGATGCTCGACGAGCATGGCCACGGTACCCGCCGGGCCCGCTGCCGCGACACGTTGCGCGCCGCATTGCTGCACGTGCCGGACTTGATGGTCGAAGACGGCAGCCTGGACGTGGCAGCCCTGGACTGGCAGGCCCTGGAAAACCGTCCGCTGCTCAGCCTGCGCCTGGGCGCCAGCGTCGGTAATGACAGCGCCCTGCCCTCGCTGGAAGTGCTGTGCTGGTGCGGCAACGCCAGTGCCCAGCGGCTGATCGACCGGCTGCCGGTCGAACGGCCAGCCTCCGGCAACGGTCAGCAGCTGCGCCACACCGCGCTGCAAGCCCTGCGCGATAGGTTGGCCTTGCTGGTCAGCCGTTTGTCCCGCAACCCGCTGTACCTGGACCAGCTCCCGGCCGTCAGTCACGGCGCCGAGGCGCACGAACATGGCCTGGACTGGCTTGAGCCGCTGGCCTGGCGGCATCCGCTCAACCAGAGCACCCGGCCCGACCTGCTGCAACAGGCCGAAATCGCCCTGACGGCGCGCTTGGAACACAGCCTGCTCGCCTTCGCCGACCGCCCGGCGCTGAACCTGGATGGGCAGCGGGTGACTTACCGGGAGCTGCACGCCAAGGCCGCCAGCATCCAGCGCGCGCTGCTGCCCTTGCTGCCGGCAGCAGGCGACGGGCCCGTGGTGGTCGCCGTCTGCCTGGACAAATCCCCTGCGCTGTATGCCAGCCTGCTGGCGGTACTGGGCTGCGCGGCGGTCTACCTGCCGCTGGACCCAGCCACCCCGGTCGAGCGGCGCCTACGCATTCTCGAAGATGCCGGGGCCTGTGTCCTGCTGCACGACGGCCAGATCGACACGACACGACTGCCAGCTCTGGACCTGAGCACCCTGGCCGAGCCCCCTGTCCCGACCTTGCCCTCGCTGCGGCAGCGCCCCGCCCTGCCCGCCTCGCCCTGCGTGGCCATCTACACCTCGGGAACCACCGGCGCACCCAAGGGTGTGCTGCTGAGCCAGCACAACCTCACACACTTCATGGGGTGGTACGCCGAACACGTGGCGCTGGAGAGCAATAGCCGGATCTTGCAGTTTTCCACGATCGGCTTCGACGCTTCGCTGCTCGACATCTTGCCGACCTTCGCCTGTGGCGCGGAGCTGGTGATCCCCAGCGAAGACCAGCGGCGGGATCCGCAACAGCTGGTGGCGCTGATTCAGCGTCAGGAGGTCAGCCACGCCTTCCTGCCACCGGCGCTGCTGAGCATCCTGCCGCGTGATGCACACCTGGGCCTGCGCCATCTGGTCACTGGGGGCGACGTGTGCGAACCGCAGGTCATCGCCCGCCTGGCGGGCCAGTGCCGCATGCACAACATCTACGGCCCGACCGAAACCACGGTGCTTGCCACGACCCGAGTCTTCGCGGCCGGCGACAACAACCGCAACCTGGGCCTGCCGATCGCCAACAGCCAGGTGCTGATCCTGGATGACGACCTGCAACCAGTGCTCGAACAGACGCCGGGGGAGTTGTACATCACAGGCCCCGGCGTCGGCATCGGCTACTTGAACAATTCTGCATTGAGCGCCGAACGCTTTGTCGAACTGTTCCTGCCCGACCGCCAGCGATTGTGCGCCTACCGCACGGGCGATATCGGCAAGTGGACGCCGGATGGCCTGGAGCTCTGTGGCCGTCGTGATAACCAAGTGAAGATCCGCGGCTTTCGGGTGGAGCCTGAAGAGATCGAGCACTGCTTGCGCGACAGCCAGCAGTTTGCCCAGGTTGCCGTGGTCGTCGACGCACAACGCCGGATCCTGGCCTTCGCCGCCCAGCCATTGCAGGACGACGCCAGCGGCGGATTGCGCCTGCATGCCGAGCAGCGGTTGCCCGACTACATGCGCCCGGTTTTCTACCAGGTACTGGCACAAATGCCCTACACCGCCAATGGCAAGATCGACCGCCAGGCCCTGCTCGCGCAGCCATTGGACCGGCTGCCCGCGACCCGGCGCGTGCTGCCGGCAAACACCAGCGAAGCGCGCCTGTGCGCGCTATGGGGCGCCTTGCTGGAGCTGTCGACAGACGACATTTCTACCGATGACAGCTTCTTCAACCTTGGCGGGCATTCGATCCTGCTGTCGCGCCTGTTGCTGGAGGTGCGCGAGGCGTTCGGGCGCGGCGTGCCCATCAATCGCTTCATCGAGCAACCGACCGTGCAGCGCCTGGCTGCCCTGCTCGCAGGCGAGGATCACGTCCTGGATACCTCGATGGCGCGGCTGGAGCAGGATGCGCAGCGTGAACTCAACCTGACGGTGCAGCCGCTCGATAGGCTGGGCGATGTGCACAAGGTGATCGTCACCGGGGCCAATAGCTTTCTCGGCGTGCACCTGGTCGAAGCGCTGTTGGAGTGGGGCGCCACCGAGGTGGCCTGCCTGGTTCGGCGCAGTGCCGACCACAGCGGCGTCGAGCGCTTCACCAAGGCCTTGGCGGACAACCGGCTCGAACTTGACCTGCGCCGGGTCAAGGTGTTCGAAGCCGACCTGCGCCAACCGCGCCTGGGCCTGTGCGCTGCCGACTACGACTATCTGGACGGCGAGTACGGCGCATTGCTGCACAACGCCGCGCAGGTCAACCATGTGCTGGACTACCAGGCCCTGGCCGCCGACAACATCGAACCCTTGTTCGAATGCCTGCGCCTGTGTGAAGGCCGGCGCAAGAAGATTTTCAACTTCGTCTCGACCCTGTCGGCCTGCAGCGCGGTGGACGGTGAGGGTCGCGTGCTCGAGCAAGGCCCGGCGCCGACCCCGCCCATCTACATCCGCAATGGCTACAACCTGAGCAAGTGGGTCGGTGAACGGATTCTCCAGCGCGCCCGCGAGCAAGGCGTGTGGGTCAACCTGTTCCGTCCCGGCAATATCACCTTCGACAGCCGCAATGGCGTCTGCCAGCCCCAGCGCAATCGCCTGATGCTGATGCTCAAGGGCTCGCTGCAACTGGGCCAGGTGCCCGGGCTGGAGATGGATTTCGACCTGATGCCGGTCGACTTTCTCGCTCGGTTCATCGCGTTTCACAGCAGCCGACACCACCCCGGGCAGGGCGTGTTCAACCTGCATAACCCCCAACCCCTGCGCTGGTGTGACTACCTGGCGGCCTTTCGCGAGCAGGGCCGCGCGTTCGAGGTGGTCAGCGTCGAGCAGTGGCAGGACCAGCTGGGCAGGGTCGACCCTGACAACGCGTTGTTCGATGTCCTGGGCTTCTACCTCGATGGCTTCGAGGAGGACATCGGCGACATCGGCGCCATCGAGCACGGTAACGCTCGGGCCGGCGTGCAGCGCATGGGTGCCGAATACCCCGCCAAGACCCCGGCACTGTTGCGACGCGGCTGCCAATACCTGAGCGACATCGGCTTCATCTGATCATTTTTCAACCACAAGGAGCGTCAAACCATGCAAGCACTCAAACCCGATACCCTGATCCGCAATCCACAAGGCTGCCAGGTAGTCGCCAGCGTCGAAGTTGCCGCCGCGGCCGCCAACGTATGGAACATCGTCGGCAACTTCGCCGGCTTCCCGGTGTTCATCCCGGCGCTTGCCCACATCGACATGACCGGCAGCGGTATTCGCTCGGTACGCAAGAAGCTGTTCAAGGACGGCAACGTAGTCATCGAGCAGCTGAACAGCCGCAACGAGCAGGCCATGCACATGACCTGGAGCTTGATCTACACCAGCCTGAACATCGGCAACCTGTGGGCGGCCATGCAGGTCGAAGTCCTGGATGAAGGCCACAGTCGCGCGACCTGGACCATCCAGGCCGAGCCATGGGAGGGCGGTGAGGACGCGATGCCAGCGTTCCAGGCATTTCTCCAGGGCTTCGCCGATGAGGCCATGGGCAATGTGCGCAATCTGCTGAGCTGATTGCGGACACTCGCCTCAATCATGCAAAAGACCGCGCAGCCTTGAGGGCTGCGCGGTCGCAATGGGGGCTGCTGCCTGTAACGGCTTGCCACGAAATTCCAGCGAACTGTTGCAAAATATTCACGGCCCGCAAACAATGAGACTAATTATCATTCATACCCATTGATCACAGCGCACCGTCATGCCCTCCCAAGACTTCGTGCAAACGCTCTATACCCACCACCACGGGTGGCTGCATACCTGGCTGCGCTGCAAGCTGGGCAACGCCGCGGATGCCGCGGATCTTGCTCAGGACACATTCGTGCGTCTGCTGCAACGGCGTGAGCAGCTTGAGCTCACGGCGCCACGCGCCTTTCTGCGCACCGTCGCGCGGGGGCTGGTGATCGATCACTGGCGTCGCGAGGAGCTGCACCGCGCCTACCTTGAAGCCCTCTCTCATCTGCCAGAGGCCCAGGCTCCCTCGGCCGAAACCCGCGAGCTGCTGTTCGAACTGCTTGAACGCATCGCGCAGATGCTCGAGGGTCTCAAGCCCAAGGTGCGCCGCGCCTTCCTCTTGGCCCAGTGCGAAGGCCTGCCCCACAAGGAGATCGCCGAGCAGATGGGCGTTTCACTGCGTTCGGTCGAACGTTACATCGCCGATGCCCTCTACCATTGCTACCTGCTGCGCTACGAAACCGAGTCCTGAACCGATGAGCACCAGCAATCCCGCGCCGCGGGTGGTCAAGCAGGCGATTCACTGGATGCTCAAGCTGCGTGAGAGCGGCAACAGCCCCAAGCTACAGCAACAGTGCGAGCAGTGGCGCAGTGACCATCATGAACATGAGCTGGCCTGGCAAAGGGTGCTGAGCCTGCACCAGGAGCTCAACCTGCGCGCCATCCCAGGTGCCGGCGTCGCTCTGCAGACCCTGGAAACCAGCCAGCAACGCTTGCACCGGCGGCAGGCCTTGAAGCTGCTCGGCACCGCTGCCCTGCTCGGCGGTGCCGCTTGGCTGGGCAAGGACACAGATGCCGTCAGCGCCTGGACCTCGGACTATGCCAGCGCCACTGGCGAGCGCCGCCGTGTTCATCTGCCCGACGGCTCATTGCTGCAACTCAACACCCACAGCGCCGTGGACCTGGTCTTCGACGACCGGCAACGCCTGATCCGCCTCAAGCAAGGCGAAATAATGCTCACCTGCGCTGAGGGCGCAGATACTGCACCTCCCTTGCGGGTGCAGACCCGTGATGGGCTGCTCGAGGGCTCCAGCGGGCGCTTCGGGGTTCGTCAGAACGGTGACTGCACACAGGTTAGCGTCAACCAGGGCCAGGTCGCCCTGCATCGCCCAGGTACCGCCCAGCTGCAATGGATCGCTGCAGGACAAACCTATCGCCTGGCCGCCAGCGGCGCACGTCTGCTGGAGCATGCCAACATGGACCCCAGCGCCTGGACCGACGGCCTGATCGTGACCCGCGATATGCGCCTGGCGGATTTTCTCACGGAAGTTGGGCGCTATCGCCAGGGTTTGCTGGGATGCGATGCAGATATCGCCGAGCTTCGCCTGTCCGGAGTCTTCCGCCTGGAAGACACCGACAAATTGCTGCAGCTGCTGCCGCAGACCTTGCCAGTCAGGGTGACTTACCATACTCGCTGGTGGATCCGCCTGGAACGGCTGGCCTGAGGTTTTGCGGCAAATGATTTTTTGGCGGCTCTCGGCCGCCCGTCCGGCTAGGACAGTAAGCAACACCTCTGCCCCTATACCGACCTGACGGATCCCCTCCATGTCTACCGCCTTGCCTCTGCTGCAGCGCAACAAAAATAACGATGTTCGACGTGTATTTGATGCCTCTCATCTGGGCAAGGCCATACGCGCGGCCATGCTCGGCGCGGCACTGGGCCTGGGATCGATGTCGACGCTGGCTCAGGCCGCCGAGCCTGTCGTCACAAGCCGGCATTATGCGATCCCGGCAGGGAACCTGAACGAGGTCCTCAACCAGTTTGCCCGCCAGGCCGGCATCACCTTGTCGAGCACCCCGCAGCTCACCGGCACCCTTCACTCTCCCGGCTTGCAGGGCAATTACGCGCCTGACCAGGCCCTGCGCCAGCTACTCAATGGCACGGGCCTGGAAGCGGTCAGCCAGGACGGCAGCAGCTACGTCCTGCGCCCAGAGCCGCAAGACGCCGCGCTAACGCTGCCGAGCACCGATGTACGCGGCTTCACCCTCGGCAATGCGCTGGGCAGCATGGAAGGCTACAACGCCACCCACAGCCAGATCGCGACCAAGACCAGTACGCCATTGGTGGAGACTTCGCAATCGGTGTCGGTGGTCACTCGCCAGCAGATGGACGACCAGGGCTCGCAGACCGTTGCCCAGGCCATGCGCTATACCCCAGGGGTGCTGACCAACCCGTATGGTGCCACCCACCGTTATGACTACGTGGCCATGCGCGGTTTCAACGACGGCTCGGTGGATAACATCTACCTGGATGGCCTCAAGTCCATGGGCGACAACGGCACCTACAGCACCATGCAGGTCGATCCCTACTTCCTCGAGCGCATCGATGTGCTCAAAGGCCCATCCTCGGTTCTGTACGGCCGTAGCTCGCCAGGCGGCCTGGTGGCCCTGACCAGCAAGAAGCCACTGTTCGACCCCTTCCATCAAGTCCAGGCGACTGTCGGCACCCAGGGCCAGCGTGGCATGGGTTTCGACTTCAGTGGCCCGCTGGATGACGACAAACGCATTGCCTATCGCCTGACCGGACTGGCAGACGCCTCCGACACCCAGTTCGATCACAACAAGGAAGAGCGCTACGACATCGCGCCGGCGATCAGCATCGACTTCGACGAAGACACCTCGCTCACCCTGCAGGCCTACCTGCAGCATGACCCCAATGGCGGCTACCATGGCGGCAATCCCGC
Organism: Pseudomonadota bacterium; assembly: GCA_023388335.1. GTDB lineage: Bacteria > Pseudomonadota > Gammaproteobacteria > Pseudomonadales > Pseudomonadaceae > Aquipseudomonas. Next base: position 9,111 of record JAEWGL010000078.1, read on the forward strand.
CGACGGTGCCCTGCACAAGCGCAATGGCCTGCGCCTGTCCGATCATTTCTTCGAGGGCGAGCCTGGGGTCGATAACTATGAGCGCACCCAACAATCATTCAGCTATCAGTTCGAACACCGCTTCAACGATGTCTTCACTGCACGTCAGAACTTCCGCTACCAGGATTCGGACGTGTCGATGGACCAGGTCTACTCGGCCGGTTGGGCGGATGCCGACAGCAACATCCTGAACCGCGCCTATACCGGGGGTGACGAGCGCCTGCATTCGTTCATCATCGACAACATGCTGCAGGCTGAATTCTTCACCGGCGTCGCCAAGCACACCTTGCTGCTGGGCGCCGACTACCAGCGGCGCAAGACCGACGTCACCTGGCGCTATGGCACCGTCGACCCGCTGGATGCCGGTAACCCGCAGTATGGCAACGGCAACCTGCAGGTGCTGGGTGAGAGCAACTACCTGCGTCGTCTGCAACAGACCGGTATCTACTTGCAGGACTTGGTCGAGCTGGACCAGTGGCGCTTCTCGCTGGGTATTCGTCAGGATTGGGTGAAGGTCTCGGAAGAAAACCGTGACACCGATACCCGTGTCAGCGACGACCGCACCAAGCTCACCGGGCGGGCTGGCGTGCTCTACTTGTTCGAGAACGGTATCGCCCCTTATGTCAGCTACTCCGAGTCGTTCAACCCCAACACCGTGTCCGACCAGAGCGGCCGTCCGCTGGCGCCGACCGAGGGCACCCAGTGGGAAGCCGGTATCAAGTACCAGCCCTCCGGTACCGAGAATCTCTTCACCGCCTCGGTGTTCCGCATTGAGCAGGAGAACCTGGCGTCCAAGCAGCCTGACGAAGACTTCTATCGCCCGGTTGGCCAGGTGCGCTCCCAGGGCCTGGAGCTCGAAGCCCATGTCCAGGTCAACGACAACCTGAAGCTGCTGGGTGGCTATACCTTCACCGACATCGAATATTCCAAGACGATGCCGAGCCTGGTCTCCACCGGCGATAACAAAGGCAACTCGCCGACCCAGGCGCCCAAGCAGATGCTCTCGCTATGGGCCGACTACAACTTCAACCAGGGCGCGCTGGAGGGTCTGCGTCTGGGTGGCGGCGTGCGATATGTGGGGTACAGCTGGGTCGATGCCGAGAACAGCATGAAGGTACCGTCCTATACCCTGTTCGATGCCTCGATTGGCTATGACCTGGGCCAAGTCGGGCTAAAAGGGGTGGACCTGCGCCTGAATGCAAATAACCTGACCAACGAAACCTATATCGCCTCGTGTGCCAGCTTGAACTACTGCTACATGGGCGAAGAGCGCAATGTCAGCGCTACGGTCAGTTATCAGTTCTAAGCCTGCTTCCCGCACGTCCAAGGCCAGCGCCTGATCCCAGGAGCTGGCTTTTTGTTTTTTGGCGATTTTTCGAGGAGCGCTCAAAGATGCGTCAACTCTATGTCCTGCTGCACCGTTACCTTGGGCTGGTAACTGCTGCATTTCTGGCGCTGGCAGGCCTGACCGGCAGTCTGCTGGCCTTTCATCATGAACTGGACGAGTGGCTTAACCCTTCGTTCTATGACGCACCGTCGACAGGCGAGCGCCAGCAGCCGGGCGCGCTTGTGGACAAGCTGCAAGACGCTCACCCGCGCCTGCAGGTCTGGTACATGGAATACCCACAGGAGGCCGGGCATTCAGCGCTGCTGGCCATGGTGCCACGTAATGATCCGAGCAGCGGCGAGCCGTACGCGGAAAAAAACACGGTGTTCTACCTCGATCCGGTCAGCGGTGAGAGCCTGGGCCAGCGTTACTGGGGCGAGTGCTGCTTCTCCCGAGAAAACTTCATGCCGTTCATTCTGGAGCTGCACTACAGCCTTACCCTGCCTGGCAACTGGGGTGTCCTGCTGATGGGCGCGGTGGCGATTCTCTGGGTGTTGGACTGCTTCATCGCCATGCTTCTGACCTTGCCGCGCGGGCGTCCTTTCTGGCGCAAATGGGCCACTGCGTGGAAAATCAAGGGCGGCCATGCCTATCGCCTGAACATGGACATCCATAGGGCCAGCGGCTTATGGCTATGGCTGCTATTGCTACCCATCGCCATCAGCAGTGTTGCCATGAACCTGCCCGCCCAAGTATTCAAACCCGCCGTGTCCCTGTTTTCTCCTGTCGAGCCCAGCGTCTACGAGGCCCGCGGAGCGATGCCGAGGGAAGCGCTGGGGGTGACCCAGCTCAGTTATGAGCAGGCCTATCAGCGCGCGCGGGAAGAAGGTGCACGGCTAGGCCTGAGCGCACCCATTGGCGAGCTGTATTACAGCTTTGAGTACAACTTCTATGGAGCCGGTTTCGGCAAGCATGATACCGAGGCCCATGGGAAGTCATGGTTGTTCTTCCACGGCACAGACGGGCGTCTGCTGGGACAGGAAATCGCGGGGCAAGGCACCTTGGGTGAACAGTTCTACCGCCTGCAGTTACCCATACATGGCGGCAGAATCATCGGCATGACCGGGCAGATCCTGATTGCCGTGTTGGGGGTGATGATTGCAGTGCTGTCTATCACAGGCGTGTATATCTGGTGGCGCAAGCTGCTGGCTCGTCGGATCGCACGTTTGCGTAGGGCCGGGCCCTGACGGTGGGCCATAGAAGCGAGGAGCTTGTGCCCGTGGACTTAGCTCTTGGTCAGCAGTTTCGGTAAGCGAGTCCGCCACCGCATCGTGGGGCACGATTGCTCAGGATTTACAGCCCCCCAGAAAGACAAAACCCCTGTCTGCAGCGCAGACAGGGGTTTCGGAATGAATCTTGACGATGACCTACTCTCACATGGGGAAACCCCACACTACCATCGGCGATGCATCGTTTCACTGCTGAGTTCGGGATGGGATCAGGTGGTTCCAATGCTCTGTGGTCGTCAAGAAATGCTGTGTGCCAGACCGTCCTTAAGACGTGCCAGCGAAATCTTGATACTTCTACTTAAAGACAAAACCCCTACCTGCTCGCGCAGATAGGGGTTTTGCGAAATGAATCTTGACGATGACCTACTCTCACATGGGGAAACCCCACACTACCATCGGCGATGCATCGTTTCACTAC
>JAEWGL010000081.1 GCA_023388335.1 Pseudomonadota bacterium
AGCCTGTTCACCCGCCACCGGGGCCTGCCCGCCGACAGGTGCGACCTGGCCGGTCACGCCATGGCGGTCGGCCTCTTCCTGGGCCAGCGCCGCATCGGTGGCGCGCTGCTCGGGCGTGCGGCTGTCGCTGAACACCAGCAACAGGTAGCGGCTACGGTTGAGCGCGGCAGTGGGGATGGCTCGGACAATGGCAAAGGGTTGGCCGGAATCGTGGATCACTTCGTTGACCGTGGCCACCGGGTAGCCGGCCGGGAAGCGCTGGCCAAGGCCGGAACTGACCAACAGGTCGCCTTCCTTGATGTCGGCAGTGTCGGCCACGTGGCGCAATTCAAGGCTTTCCGGGTTGCCGGTACCGCTGGCAATCGCCCGCAGGCCGTTGCGGTTGACCTGCACCGGGATGCTATGGGTGGTATCGGTAAGCAGCAACACGCGCGAGGTGTAGGGCATCAGCTCGACCACCTGCCCCATCAGGCCACGGGCGTCGAGCACCGGCTGGCCAAGCACCACGCCATCACGCTCGCCCTTGTTGATGAGGATGCGATGGGTGAAGGGGTTGGGATCGACGCCGATCAGCTCGGCCACCTCGACCTTTTCGTTGACCAGCGCCGAGGAGTTGAGCAACTCGCGCAGGCGTACGTTCTGCTCGGTCAGGGCCGCCAGCTTCTGCAGGCGTCCCTGCAACAGCAGGGCCTCGGTCTTGAGCTTCTCGTTCTCGGCGGCAAGCTCGGTGCGGCTGCCGAACTGGCTGGCCACGCCCTGCCACAGACGCTGCGGCAGATCGGTCACCAGGTAGGATTCCATCAGCACCAGCCCCATCTGGCTGCGCACCGGTTTAAGCACGGCAAAGCGCGCATCGACCACCATCAGGGCGATCGACAGCACTACCAGGACGAGCAGGCGGACGCCCAGCGAAGGGCCCTTGGTGAAAAGCGGTTTAATGGGCCGTTCCTCGTGGACGACGACTCAGGAGGTCATTGAGCATGGGCAACGTACCAGCCTGTTTGCGGATTGACGGAAACGACGCCCGGAAGGACGCCAGCCCAGCGCATACAGGTAGCACTGTGTGTGCTACCTGTAAACCGGGCGACCAACGGACAGCGTGCCAGCTTATTCGCTGGAAAGCAGGTCCATGGCGTGCTTGTCCATCATCTCCAGGGCGCGACCGCCGCCACGGGCGACGCAGGTCAGCGGGTCTTCGGCGACGATGACCGGCAGGCCGGTTTCCTGGGCCAGCAACTTGTCCAGGTCGCGCAGCAACGCGCCACCACCGGTCAGCACCAGGCCACGCTCGGCAATGTCCGAGGCCAACTCCGGCGGCGACTGCTCCAGGGCGCTCTTGACCGCCTGGACGATGGTCGCCAGGGATTCCTGCAGGGCCTCGAGCACTTCGTTGGAGTTAAGGGTGAAGGCACGCGGCACGCCTTCGGCCAGATTGCGGCCGCGCACATCGACTTCGCGCGCCTCGCCGCCCGGATAGGCGGTACCGATTTCCTGCTTGATTCGCTCGGCGGTGGATTCGCCGATCAGGCTGCCGTAGTTGCGACGCACGTAGGTGACAATGGCCTCGTCGAAACGGTCGCCACCGACGCGTACGGATTCGGCATAGACCACACCGTTCAGCGAGATCAGCGCGATCTCGGTGGTGCCGCCACCGATATCGACGACCATCGAGCCACGGGCTTCCTCGACCGGCAGGCCTGCACCAATGGCCGCAGCCATGGGTTCCTCGATGAGGAACACTTCGCGGGCACCGGCGCCGAGAGCCGACTCGCGGATGGCGCGACGCTCGACCTGGGTCGACTTGCACGGCACGCAAATCAGCACGCGAGGGCTCGGCTGCAGGAAGCTGTTTTCGTGTACTTTGTTGATGAAGTACTGCAACATTTTTTCACAAACGCTGAAGTCGGCGATCACGCCATCTTTCATCGGACGAATGGCAGCAATGTTACCGGGCGTACGGCCCAGCATGCGCTTGGCTTCGGTACCGACTGCAACGACGCTTTTCTGGTTGCCGTGGGTGCGGATGGCAACAACCGACGGCTCATTCAGGACGATACCGCGCTCACGCACGTAAATAAGGGTGTTGGCAGTGCCCAGGTCGATGGAAAGATCGCTGGAAAACATGCCACGCAGTTTCTTGAACATGGGAAAGTGACCCTAGGCAACGCGTGGGTAAAAAAGTGCGGCAAACTCTAACAATGGCGGGGATTTTGGGCAAGGCGCCAATATGTTAAATTGGCAGTTTTTCCGAGCACGCCAGCAGACGATCGCGGCCGTATGACCGCTAGAACGCCGGCATGTTCCTCATCGCGGACCTTTTCCGTTTTGTTTCCCCTGGAGATCCCCATGGCGCTTCAACGCTGCGACGTGGAAAAGATTGCCCACCTGGCCCGCCTGGGCCTGGATGAAGGCGATTTGCCACGCATTACCGATGCCTTGAACAGTATTCTCGGGCTGGTCGACCAGATGCAGGCTGTCGACACCCATGGTATCGAACCGCTTGCCCACCCCCTGGAGGCCAGCCAGCGCCTGCGCGCCGACCTGGTCACCGAACACAATCAGCGCGAAGCCTACCAGGCCATCGCACCCGCGACCGAAAACGGTCTGTACCTGGTTCCGAAAGTCATCGAGTAAGGGATAGAGCCTGCCATGCATCAACTGACCCTGGCCGAGATCGCCCGCGGACTCGCCGACAAATCGTTTTCCTCCGAGGAGCTGACCCGCGACCTGCTCGCGCGCATCCAGCAATTCGACCCGCAGCTCAACAGCTTCATCAGCGTCACCGAGGACCTGGCCCTTGGTCAGGCCCGTGCCGCCGACGCCCGTCGCGCCAGCGGCGAGACCGGTGCCCTGCTGGGCGCGCCGATCGCCCACAAGGACCTGTTCTGCACCCAGGGCATCCGCACCAGCTGCGGCTCGAAGATGCTCGACAACTTCAAGGCCCCGTATGACGCCACCGTGGTCACGCGCCTGGCCGAAGCCGGCATGGTCACCCTGGGCAAGACCAACATGGACGAGTTCGCCATGGGCTCGGCCAACGAATCCAGCCACTACGGGCCGGTGAAGAACCCCTGGAACCTTGAGCACGTGCCTGGCGGCTCATCCGGTGGCTCGGCCGCCGCCGTGGCCGCGCGCCTGCTGCCGGCTGCCACCGGCACCGACACCGGCGGCTCGATCCGCCAGCCGGCGGCGCTGACCAACCTCACCGGCCTCAAGCCGACGTACGGTCGTGTTTCGCGCTGGGGCATGATCGCCTACGCCTCCAGCCTCGACCAGGGTGGCCCAATGGCCCGCACCGCCGAAGACTGCGCCCTGCTGCTGCAAGGCATGGCCGGTTTCGATGCCAAGGACTCGACCTGCATCGACGAACCGGTCGCCGACTACAGCGCCAACCTGAACGCCTCCCTCGAGGGGCTGCGCATCGGCCTGCCGAAAGAGTACTTCGGCCCAGGCCTGGACCCGCGCATCGCCGACCTGGTCCAGGCCAGCGTCAAGGCGCTTGAAAAGCTCGGCGCCGTGGTCAAGGAAATCAGCCTGCCGAACATGCAGCACGGGATCCCGGCCTACTACGTCATTGCCCCGGCGGAAGCGTCTTCCAACCTGTCGCGTTTCGACGGTGTGCGTTTCGGCCACCGCTGCGATCATCCCAAGGATCTCACCGACCTGTACAAGCGCTCGCGTGGCGAAGGCTTCGGCACCGAGGTGCAGCGCCGGATCATGGTCGGCACCTATGCCCTGTCGGCTGGCTACTACGATGCCTACTACCTGCAGGCCCAGAAGATCCGCCGCCTGATCAAGAACGACTTCATGACCGCGTTCAACGATGTCGACCTGATCCTTGGCCCGACCACGCCCAACCCGGCCTGGAAACTCGGCGCCAAGAACAGCGACCCGGTCGCCGCTTACCTGGAAGACGTCTACACCATCACCGCCAACCTGGCGGGCCTGCCGGGCCTGTCGATGCCGGCTGGTTTCGTCGAGGGCCTGCCGGTGGGCGTGCAACTGCTCGCCCCGTATTTCCACGAAGGCCGCCTGCTCAACGTCGCGCACCGCTATCAGCAAGTGACTGACTGGCACACTCGCACACCCAACGGCTTCTGAGGAATTCACACATGCAATGGGAAGTTGTGATCGGGCTGGAGATTCATACCCAGCTCGCCACCCAGTCGAAGATTTTCTCCGGCAGCGCCACGACCTTCGGCTCCGAACCGAACACCCAGGCCAGCCTGATCGACCTGGGCATGCCCGGCGTATTGCCGGTGCTCAACCAGGAAGCCGTGCGCATGGCCTGCATGTTCGGTCTGGCGGTCGATGCCCAAATCGGCCAGCACAACGTGTTCGCGCGCAAGAACTACTTCTACCCCGACCTGCCCAAGGGCTACC
>JAEWGL010000242.1 GCA_023388335.1 Pseudomonadota bacterium
TCGCTCTGCTGGCCGAGCATGCCCTGGCGCACGTCATTCATGCTCAAGGCCAGTCGCGCGGCGCCGCTGTCCAGTTGCGCGGCGGTGCGCGCAACGGTGTTGACCACGCGATGGTAGGTGGCCTGCATGGCGTTGAAGGCGCTGGCCATCTGGCCGACTTCATCACCGCAGGCCAGCGGGACGCGCGCGGCCAGGTCGCCGGTCTTCTCGACGTGGAGCATGACGTCCTTGAGGGTATTGAGCTGGCTCAGCAGAAAACGGATCAGCAGCTGCGAGGCACCCAGCATGGCAAGCATGAGGACCAGCACGCAGACGGCGTACTGGCTGAATCGATCGGCAAGCACCTGGCGCAGGCTGGGCGCCTGGGCCAGCACTGCCAGGCGCTGGCCGTCCAGATCGATCACCTGCGCACCAAGCAACAGGTTGTCGCCGAACACCTGAGCATCCGCAAGCGGGACCCATCCCAGGCGGCTGTCCAGCGCAGCGAGGGGCTGGCCGGCATGGCTTGGGGTCTGCCCCGGTTGCCACAGGACCAGGTCGGCGACCGCGGGCAGCGCTTGCCCAGCAGGCCAGGCGGCCAGGAGAGCGGCTTGGGCCTGGGCCTTGGCGCGTGCGCCCTCGGCGCGCGCCTGTTGCTCCAGGTGCACGGCGTAGAGCACTAGCACCAAGGTCGTGACGAAGGCCACCGCATTGACGGCCCAGAACTTGTACTTGAGGGAGATAGTGCTGAGCCAGGCACCCATGGCAGGTCTTCTCTGAGTTGAGCGGGGAACGATATTGGCAAGGTGCCATCAGTGTGCCCAACCTGGCCGCTGGTGATGTTGATATGGGTCAACACACCTCGGGCAAGTCAAAGAATGCGCGGGCACAGGCAGTGGTGTGGGCTGCAGTGCGTTCCATGCTTTCGCCGCGGTGCCTGGCGACTTCACGCAGCACCTCTGGCAGGAACGCAGGTTCGTTACGACCGCTCTTGGGTTTGGGCCGCAAGCTGCGGGGCAGCAGGTAGGGCGCGTCGCTTTCGAGCATCAGGCGTCCGGCGGGAATGCTCGCCACCAATGGATGCAGATGGCTGCCGCGGCGCTCGTCGCAGATCCAGCCGGTGATGCCGATGTGCAAGTCCAGGTCCAGGTAGTCGAACAAGGCCTCGCGCTCGCCGGTGAAGCAGTGCACCACGGCGGCGGGCAGGTGATCACGGTAGTCCTTGAGGATTGCCAGCAGACGCGCGCTGGCGTCGCGTTCGTGGAGAAATACCGGCATCTGCAGCTGCACGGCCAGCGCCAGTTGTTCGTGCAGGGCTTTTTCCTGCTGCGGGCGTGGCGAGAAGTCGCGGTTAAAGTCCAGGCCGCATTCGCCCACCGCTTTGACCCGTGGCTGCTCCAGCAGGTGGCACAACTGGCGGCTGCTATCGCTGCTCCAGCTGCTGGCATCGTGGGGATGCACGCCAGCCGTGCTGAACAGGTGCAGGCCGGGCTCATCCAAGTGCTGGCAGCGCTCCAGTGCTTGTTCACTGCCCTCGAGGCTGGTGCCGGTCAGGAGCATCTGCACCACGCCAGCGGCGGCGGCGCGCTCGACGATTTCCGGGTGCTTGCCGTTGAAGGCGGAGTTGGTGAGGTTAACGCCGATGTCGATGAGTTGCATGGTGCTGTCTCGTACCGCGGGTCGGCCAGCATAGCAAAACACAGGAATTATCGGAAAAACCAAGAACTTCGAGCGGTTGTGGCGGTCTTTTGCGATCAACTGCCACGAGCCGATCTTGCATGCTGTCATCCCTGCCTACCCAGCCGTACACTCGCGCGCTGCAGCTGCTGCTGGCGTTCGTGCTGGTGCTGGGGGTGCTGGCAGCGCGACCGGCCGATGCGCGGCTGGCAGGTCCGCAGCAAAGCGTGCCGCTCAGCCAGGCCCGCGACCTGGCCCAGATCCGTAGCAGCAAGGTGCTGCGGGTCCTGGTCAACCAGAGTCGCAACAGCTCCGGCGAGGTCAAGGGCGAGCCGGTGGGCATCGAGTACCATCGCTTGCGGGCATTGGAGCATCACCTCAACGCGCGCGCCGGGGACGGCCACCGGATTCGCCTGAAGATCATTCCCCGGGCCAAGGAGCAACTGCTCGCGGCCCTGCAGCGGGGGGAGGGTGATCTCGCCGCGCCTGGAGAGCTGCTCGACCCGTCCTCGCTACGTGGGCTCAACGCCAGTGCGCCGGTGCTTGCCCAGGTGTCGCTGATGCTGGTCGGGCGTAAGGGCGAGCGCGGTGTTCGCCGCGTCGAGCAGTTGTCCGGGCGGACCATCGCCCTGACCACCGCCAGCGCGGCAGGATCCACGATCCACGAAATCAATCAGAAGCTCGCCCTGCGCAAGCTGGCACCGATCAAGGTCGAATGGGTCGACCCGAGCCTGGCCGTCGAGGATGTGCTGGAGATGGTCCAGGCCGGTATCTATCACCTGACGGTGGTTGAGCGACCCATCGCCCAGCGTTGGGCGCGGGTGATGCCACGCCTGCACCTGGAGGGCCGTCTGCAATTGACTGCTCCGCAAGCCACGCATTGGTACGTTCGGCGTGATGCGACCGTGCTGCTGGCCGCGGTCGACCGCTTTCTTCAGGGCTACCGCGCGCCGGATAACCAGGACGCCGCGTTCGAGCGTATCTATCGGCGCCAATACCGCGTCCACAATCCGCTGGCGCGAGATAACCGGCAACGCCTGGAGTCGCTGCGGCCGGTCCTGCAGAAACACGCCGCGGCCCAGCAGATGGACTGGCTGAACCTGGCCGCACTGGCGTTCAAGGAGTCGACGCTCAATCCCAAGGCGCGGGGCATGGGCGGCGCCCATGGCTTGATGCAGATCACGCCGGCAGCGGCGAAGCGGGTCGGCGTGGGCAACACCGCCACGGTCGACGGCAACGTGCAGGCCAGCGCCCGTTACCTGGCACTGATCCGCCGCAAGTTCTTCGCCAGCCCAAAGCTTAATGAGCGCGAGCGCATGGCCTTCATTCTCGCCGCCTACAACTTGGGGCCCGAGCGGGTCCAGGCCATGCGCGCCGAGGCCCGGCGGCGCGGCCTCAACGGCAACCAGTGGTTCTTCCAGACCGAGCGTATCGCCATGGAGCAGGTGGGGATGGGGCCCGTCAACTTCGTCAACAGCGTCAACAAGTATTTCTTGGCATTCAATCGGGAGCGGGGCGCTCTGGAGCCTCGAGGGAAGCGTCGGTAGACCTGTATATCGCTAGGGATTTGCGTGACATGGCGCCCTGAGCCATTCCCCGGCTGCTCACCCGCATTCCCGCTCAACCTTTTGTAGCCGATCAGTTGACAGTCCGCCCGCGGCTTCTCTAGGATGCTGCTTGCGCCGATTTAAACAGCTACTTGCGGGGCGCGGGATTCGCCTCGGGGCCTATCCGAAATACCGCTAAAGCGCTGGTTCGGTGACGCCTCCCACCGCTGCCCAGCAGGATTTGCGAGGCGGAGATTGCACCCCATGAGTTGTCCACGTACCAGTGTCTGCTTGAGTCCCCTGCCTGCCTGCCAAGCCTCCCGCACGCCGCGCATCCTGCTTGGCGGCCAGCACCAGCCTACCTTGTTGCGCCATCTCGATGGCTGGTCCCGGCGCAAGGGCCAGGCCAGGGCCTTCCTTATCCAATTCGTCGACCCTGCGGCCAGCCTTGGGCAGTATGCCAGCGATCGCTTTGACCTCGCGGTGGTCCAGTCGCCCGGTGCCGCCGAGGCCGCCGAAGTCATCGGCCAGTTGACCCGGGTCGCGCGCCAGGGCCTGATTACCCTGCGCTGAGATGCGCCGCCTGCCTGCACCGCGCGAAGGGCGCAAGGCGTCGAACGCGTCCGCGTGTCATGCACCCCGTAAGGAGACAGCCGGTTGAGCACCAATATCATCACCACGGAAGGTCACGAAGCCCTGAAGCAGGAGCTTGACCACCTGTGGCGTGTCTATCGTCCCGAGATTACCCAGAAGGTCGCTTGGGCGGCCTCCCTGGGTGACCGCAGCGAAAACGCCGACTACCAGTACAACAAGAAATTGCTGCGCGAGATCGACCGCCGGGTGCGCTACCTGCGCAAGCGCCTGGAAGATGTGAAGGTGGTGAGCTATTCGCCGGAGCAGGAGGGCAAGGTGTTCTTCGGCGCCTGGGTCGAGATCGAGAACGAGAACGGCGAACTGAAGACCTTCAGGATCGTCGGCTATGACGAGATCTACGGGCGCAATGACTACATTTCCATCGACTCGCCCATGGCCCGTGCCTTGTTGAAGAAGCAAGAGGGCGATGAAGCCGTGGTGCAGACCCCCAGCGGCGAAAACCTCTGGTGGATCAACCGGATCACCTACGCCAAGGCCTAGTGTCCTGTCTTCGAAACAGCTTATGTCGCAGGCAGGACACCAGGTGATCGGTTCATCAAGGCCTTCAACCCTCGCGCAATACGCTCAGCGGGCTGGCATTGAGGGCCCGGCGGGTGCCATACACCCCGGCACCGCCCACCAGCAATGCGCCGACCAGGGGCAGCACCAGCAACCAGGGGTGCGGGCTCCACTGCAAGGCAAAGGCGTAGCGGTACAGCACCAGCGTGATCAGCTCGCACCCCAGGGCGGCCAGCAGCCCGCTGGCGGCGCCCAGCAAGCCGAACTCGATGCGCCGCGCCTTGACCAGCAAGGCGCGCCCGGCGCCCAGAGCCCGCAGCAATGCACCTTGGCGAATGCGTTCGTCCAGGGTCGCCTGCAGCCCGGCGAACAGCACCGCCAAGCCTGCTGCCAGTACGAACAACAGCACGTACTCCACCGCCAGGGTGACTTGGGCGAGAATGCTGCGCAGCTGCGCGAGCAGGGCATCGACCTGCAAGATGGTCGCGGCGGGGAATGCGCGTGACAGCGCCACGATTTCCGTATCGTGACCTGGCGCCAGGTAGAAGCTGGTCAGGTAGGTGGTGGGCAGGCCTTGCAGCGTGCCGGGCTGGAAGATCATGTAGAAGTTGGGCTGGAAACTGTCCCAATGCACCGTGCGCAGGCTGCTGACTCGGGCCTCGCGGGCCTGGCCGCCGATGTCGAAGGTCAGGGTGTCGCCCAGGGCAAGCTTGAGGCTTTCAGCCAGTTCGCTCTCCACGGAAACGCCGGGCAGCTGGTCTTCGGTTGGCGTCGACTGCCACCAGTCTCCAGCCACCAGGTCGTTGCCTTGAGGCAGCTCGGCGGCCCAGGTCAGGCTCAGGTCGCGTTGGACCGCGCGCTCGCCCGTGGACTCCTTGCTGACCAGTTGGCGCACCGCTTCACCATTGATCTTTGTCAGGCGACCGGGGATTACCGGGTACAGCGGCGCGGCGTTGGCGTGGAGCTGCTCCAGGCGCTGGGCAAAGGGCTCGCGGTCGTCGGGCAGGATGTTCAGTGCGAAATGGTTGGGCGCGTCTTCGGGCAACTGGTCTTGCCAGTTGTCCAGCAGTTCGCCGCGCAACAGGGCGACCAGGGCCATGGCCAACAGGATCAGGCCGAAGGCCAGGGCCTGGCCAGCGGCGGCCAACGGATGGCGCAGCAGCTGGCCCAGGCCCAGACGCCAGGCCAGCGGCGCGCCAGCCAGCAAGCGGCGCAGGCTGCGCAACACCAGCAGGAGCAGGCCACCGAGCACCAGCGCGGCGATCAGGCCGCCGCCGAGCAGGGCGAAGGTCAGCAACAAGTCCAGGCTCAGGCGCCACATGATCAGGCCCAAGGCGAGCAGGGCGGCGCCGTACACCAGCCAACTACTGGGCGGGACAGGCAGCAGGTCGCGGCGCAACACCCGCAGCGGCGGGACCCGGCCCAGCGCGGCCAGCGGTGGCAGGGCGAAGCCCGCCAGGGCCACCAAACCAGTGCCGATGCCGGCGAGCGCCGGCGCTATGCCGCCCGGTGGAACCACGCTCGGTATCAGCCCGTGGAGCAACTGGAACAGGCCCATTTGCGCCAGCCATCCCAGCAGCGCGCCGGCGAGCGCCGCCATGCCGCCGAGCATCGCCAGCTGCAGGCTGAACAAACCCAGGGCTTGGTGCCGCGACAGACCCAGGCAACGCAGCAGAGCGCTGGCGTCCAGGCGCCGGGCGGCATAGCGGCTGGCCGACAGGGCCACGGCCACGCCGGCCAGCAGCACCGCCACCAGGCTTGCCATGTTCAGGTAACGCTCGGCCTTGCCCAGGGCACCGCCGATCTGCCGGTTGCCATCGCGGGTGTCGCGCAGGCGCTGGTTGGCGGCCAGTTCTGCTTCGACGGCCTGGCGATACTGGGTCAGCGCCGCGATGTCGCCGCGCCAGAGGTCGCGGTAGGTGACCCGACTGCCGGGCTGTATCACCCCGGTGGCCTCAAGGTCGGCAAGGTTGATCAGCACCCTTGGCGTCAGGCTATAGAAGTTGTCGGCGCGGTCCGGCTCGTAGGTCAGCACCCGGCTCATGCGCAGGCTCTTGCTGCCGACGTCGATGCTGTCGCCAACCTGAAGGCCCAGGGCCGCCAACAAGCGTGGTTCGACCCAGGCCTCGCCCGGCGCCGGCCCGCCGCCCGGTGTCTCCTGCGCGTAGGGCGCCGCGGCGCTGCGCACCTGGCCGCGCAAGGGATAGGCGCCGTCGGTGGCCTTGATGCTCGACAGCTGGATGCCCGAGTCGCTGGCCACCACGCTGGAGAACTCCACGACCTGCGCATGCCGCAGGCCCAGCGCGGTGCCTGCGCTGACCTGCTGCTCGCGGGCCGGCGAGCTGCCTTGCAGCACCAGGTCGGCGCCCAGGAACTCGCTGGCGCGCAACTGCATGGCGCCGTTGAGCCGGGCACCGAAGTAACCGATGGCGGTGCTGGCGGCCACGGCCACCAACAGGGCGAAGAACAGTACGCGTACTTCGCTGGCGCGCAGATCGCGCAGCAGCTGGCGCATCGCCAGGCTGCACAAGCGGATAAAGGGCAATCGCGTCATCAGGACTCCAGGGGGGTGACCAGGTGGCCGGCGTCCAGGCGGATCAGACGGTGACAGCGGTGGGCCAGGCGTTCGTCATGGGTGACCAGTACCAGGGTGGTGCCGCGCTCCTTGTTCAGTTCGAACAAGAGATCGCTGATGCGTTCACCGGTGTGGCTGTCCAGGTTGCCGGTCGGCTCGTCGGCGAAGAGCACCGCTGGCTGCGCGGCAAAGGCCCGGGCAATGGCCACGCGCTGTTGCTCGCCGCCGGACAGCTGGCGCGGCGAGTGGCTCAGGCGCTTGCCCAGGCCGACCCGCTCGAGCAGGCTGCGGGCATGCTCGCGGGCGTCGCGCCGACCGTCCAGCTCCAGCGGCAGCATGACGTTTTCCAGCGCGTTAAGGCTGTCGAGTAGCTGGAACGACTGGAACACGAAGCCGACGTGCTCGGCGCGCACGCGTGCGCGCTGGTCTTCATCCAGCGGGCCGAGATCGTGTCCGGCGAGGATGACGCTGCCGGCGCTGGGGCGGTCGAGGCCAGCGAGCAGGCCAAGGAGGGTCGACTTGCCCGAACCCGAAGCGCCGACGATGGCCAGGCTGTCACCCTGATTCAGGGACAGGTCGAGTGCGTGGAGAATGGTGAGGTCGCCTTCCGCGCTGGGGACCACTTTGCTAAGGTTCTGCGCAACGAGAATGCTGGTGCCCATGGAGAATCCAATGCGAATGATGTGGTTGAGTGCCGGTCTGGTGCTGTATTGCCTGGCCCAGAGCGCGGCAGCGGGTACCTTGCTGGTTGTCGGCGATAGTATCAGCGCCGGTTTTGGCCTGGATACCCGTCAGGGCTGGGTTACCTTGCTGGAACAGCGCCTGCGTAATGAAGGTTTCGACGACAAGGTAGTCAACGCCTCGATCAGTGGCGACACCAGCGCCGGTGGCCAGGCGCGGCTGTCGGCGCTGCTTGCAGAGCACAAGCCGACACTGGTGGTGCTGGAGCTTGGCGGCAACGACGGCCTGCGCGGACAGCCGCCGCAGCAATTGCAACAAAATCTTGCGTCGATGATCGACCGCGCCCGCGACGCCGGTGCCAAGGTGGTCCTGTTGGGCATGCGTCTACCACCCAATTATGGGGTGCGCTACACCACGGCTTTCGCCCAGGTCTATGAAATCCTGGCCAATGAAAAAAACGTGCCGCTGGTACCGTTCTTCCTTGAAGGGGTGGGTGGCGTGCCAGCCTTGATGCAGGCCGATGGTATCCATCCGGCGCAGGGGGCCCAGGAACGTTTGCTGGAAAATGCCTGGCCGGCGATAAAACCCTTGCTCTGACGCTTTTATCGGGACGGGCTTTGGGCTAATGTTGCGCCCCCGATTTGGAGCCCCCAATGCCGCGTCCCGCCTGGTCCCTGTATGCCTATCAACTGATCGAGCCTGATGAACAGCTCGACTTGTTCGCCTGCCAGGAAAGCCGCGTTCACCTTGTGGCCCGTCAACTCGAACTGGGCGGCGCCGCCGACCGTACCCTGTGCGGTGGCCTGCTGCCGGCCCAGCCTCGCTGGTCGACGGTGGCGCCCACGGTCTACCGCGATCGTCGCCTGTGTACCCTCTGTCGAGCGATTCTTGACGCCCAGCGGCGTGGCACGCGTCCGGTCTGGCCGGAACTCTGAGCGCCTTTCATCATCTGTAATGCTTGTACAGGCCCGTTCTCTCCCGCTGGGAAGGGGGCGGGTGTACAATCGCCGTCTTGACTTACCTGAACTTGCGAAGGATTTCCCGGATGTTGCCGCGCTTTCCCGCCGTCACCCGCTGCCTGTCCCTGGCCGCCCTGCTAGTAGCAGGTCCTGCCGCTGCGCTGGAGCTGCCCCTGCCGCCCCCCGGCGAAGACATCGTCGGCCAGGTCCAGGTGATCAAGGCCAAATACGAAGACACCTTCGCTGACATCGGTACCGCCAACGACCTGGGCTACCTCGAGATGATCGCCGCCAACCCGGGTGTCGACCCCTGGTTGCCCGGTGCCGATACCGAAATCATCCTGCCGACCCGTTTCATCCTGCCGCAGGGCCCGCGTGAGGGCATCGTCATCAACCTGGCTGAATACCGCATGTACTACTTCCCGAAAGGGGAGAGCGTTGTGCACACCTTCCCGCTGGGAATCGGCCGTGAGGGCTGGGGCTCGCCTATCGCCAACACCAAAATCATCGCCAAAACGCCAAACCCGACCTGGACGCCGCCAGCTTCGATTCGTGCCGAGCATGCCGCCGATGGCGATATCCTGCCCGCCGTCGTGCCAGCGGGCCCGGACAACCCTCTGGGACCGTTCAAGTTTACCCTGGGCGTGCCGGGCTACCTGATCCACGGCTCGAACAAGAAGTTCGGCATCGGCATGCGTACCAGCCACGGCTGCTTCCGCATGTTCAACAACAATGTGCTGGAGCTGTCGAAGATGGTTCCGGTCGGTACGCCGGTGCGCATCATCAATGAGCCCTACAAGTTTGGTCTTAGTGGCGGCAAGGTCTACCTCGAGGCGCACACGCCGCTGGACGACCAGGGCGATCCCTCGGTGGTCGACAAGCACACGGCGGTCATCAACGCATTGCTCAAACGTGAAGACCTGGCTAATAACGTGCGCATGGACTGGGATATGGTGCGTGACGTAGTGGCGGCCGAGGATGGTCTGCCGGTCGAGATTGCCGTACCAGGTGAAGCAGAGGGTGCCGCGCCGATGGTCTCGAGCATCCCGCCTGAACTGCAGTGAATCTTCAAGTTGCAACCGGGGGCCTGCCTTAGTGCGGGCCTCATTCGTTTATCCGTTTATTTTCCGCGGGAATAAAAAAGCCGATCCACTTGTGGATCGGCTCCTTGACAATCCCGAAGGATTATTACTTGCGGCTGGCTTTGTCCAGCATACGCAGAGCGCGCTCATTGGCTTCGTCAGCGGTTTGCTGAGCTTTCTGAGCGGCAGCCAGTGCATCGTCAGCCTTGCGGTAGGCTTCATCAGCACGAGCTTGTGCGCGGGCTGCTGCGTCTTCGGTAGCAGTCAGGCGAGCTTCGGTTTCTTTGGATACGCTGCTGCAACCGGTAGCCAGAACGGCGGCCAGAGCCAGAGCAGAGAATTTCAGAACGTTGTTCATCGTGTTCCCCTTCAAGGACTTTCTATTAAATAGCCATCTCTCGGAAAAGAGAAACTGGCCGGCGTACATAGTACCCATTACTTGTAGTAAGTAAACTGACAGAGCGCAAGAACTGTAAAAAAATTGTTGCTGGAGCAGGCGTGTGAAGGGGTTTGTAGCAAAACTGTGAACAAGACGACATATCCGTCGTAGACGATTGTAGAAAGAGCACTTTTTGTTGAACTAATGGTGACTTAAATGGTCGATGCACGTCTTAGTGCAACAACATCCGGCGACTGTACAGTGTCTCGCTTGTGTATGCACTAGGAAGGTTCAGGCGTTTTTTGCCTGTTTCCACCTTGAGCAATTGCGCTTGAGGCGCCTACTATTCCAGGGTGTCCGCACACGGAGAACGATTCGCTGCGTCGCATTGTCCAATGGGCATCACGTGGCGTCGAGGTTCCTCCGCCGGATAAACATCGGTAAGGTAAAGGTCTGCAGACCAGACCTGCGAGGAGTAGTGATGAGCGAAGTGTTGACCATCCACCATGACCAGGCCGGTCATCAATTCGAGACCAGCGTGGACGGTCATCGTGCCTACCTGACATACATGGACCTGGGCAAGCAGACGCTGGATATCTACCGCACTTTTGTGCCCAACGCGTTGCGTGGCCGCGGTATTGCCGCTGCGCTGACCCAGAAGGCCCTGGAGTATGCCGAGCAGATGGGCTATACCGTCATCCCATCCTGTTCGTACGTCGAGCGCTACATGGAGCGTCAGCAGCGCCACTCGAACAAGGCCTGATCAGGGCAGGCAGTGGATCGTCATTGCCTTCCCGCGCTATAAACGAAAACATAAACGAAAACGCCGGGCATCTGCCCGGCGTTTTCGTGTATGGCCCTCAGGCGCGGTCGCGCTTGGGCAGTACATCCTTGAGCTTGGCGTGCATGCTGCGCAGGGTCTTCTCGGTGGCGCTCCAGTCGATGCAGGCGTCGGTGACGGACACACCGTACTGCAGTTCGTCGAGGTTCTTTGGAATGGCCTGGCAGCCCCAGTTCAAGTGACTCTCGACCATCAGGCCGATGATCGACTGATTGCCTTCGAGGATCTGGTTGGCAACGTTTTCCATCACCAGTGGCTGCAGGGCCGGATCCTTGTTGGAGTTGGCGTGGCTGCAGTCGACCATGATGTTCGGCTTGATCCTGGCCTTGTTCAGCGCCTGTTCGCACAGGGCAACGCTGACCGAGTCATAGTTGGGCTTGCCGTTGCCGCCGCGCAGCACCACATGGCCATAGGCGTTGCCCTTGGTGGTGACGATGGAGACGCCGCCTTCCTGGTTGATGCCCAGGAACCGGTGCGCACTGGACACCGACTGCAAGGCGTTGATCGCCACGGTCAGGCCGCCATCGGTGCCGTTCTTGAAGCCGACCGCCGAGGACAGGCCCGAGGCCATCTCGCGGTGGGTCTGGGATTCGGTGGTACGGGCTCCGATCGCCGACCAGCTGATCAGGTCCTGCAGATACTGTGGTGAAATCGGGTCGAGCGCTTCGGTCGCGGTCGGCAGGCCTTTTTCGGCCAGGTCCAGCAACAGCTGGCGACCGATGTGCAGGCCATCCTGGATCTTGAACGAGTCATCCAGGTAAGGATCGTTGATCAGGCCCTTCCAGCCCACGGTGGTGCGCGGCTTCTCGAAGTACACGCGCATCACCAGGTAGAGGGTGTCGGACAATTCAGCAGCTAGCACTTTGAGGCGGTCGGCGTATTCGTGGGCGGCCTTGATGTCATGGATCGAGCAGGGGCCAACCACCACGAACAGGCGATGGTCCTTGCCGTCGAGGATATTGCGCACCACTTCGCGGCCGGCAGTCACGGTCTGCAGGGCCTTGGCGCTGAGGGGGATTTCCTTCTTGAGCTGATCAGGGGTGATCAAGGTCTCGTTGGAGGCAACGTTAAGGTCATCGATCGGTAAATCAGCCATCGTGTTACTCGTCAGGTCACGGGTGCCGGCCGCCAGCGTTCCCCGTGCGGCCCAGCAGCAAGAATGTACGCAGCGGGGAGCCGAACCTTAGCGCGTTCACAGGGGCGCGACAATGGGCTGAATCCCGCGGGTGTGGGGTTTTTTGCCGGTAAAGCAGCGTTTCGGCACAATTGCGATTGCACTGGCCTTGGAGCATTCGCCCGCGTCATGCTGCACGAGGTGGGTGCATGTCTTGAGTGATAGCCCGCCAAAGACCTGCGCCTGGTGGCCAAGTATTGCAAGAAAGCTAGAAAAAAGACCCAATGAAAAGGAGAGCAGCATGGAATCACGCACGCCACGCATCGGCATCATCGGTAGCGGTGCCATCGGCGGTTTCTACGGACTGATGCTGGCCCGCGCCGGTTATGACGTGCATTTTCTCCTGCGCAGCGAGTTTGCCGTCGTGCGCGAGCACGGCCTGACCGTGGAAAGCGCGGTTCATGGCCAGGTGCACATGAGGGTACAGGCCTATGCCGCGGCCGCCGACATGCCGCCCTGCGACTGGCTGCTGGTTGGTGCAAAGACCACCAGCAATGCGCAGCTCGCGCCAGTGATTGCCGAGGCGGCCGCACCGGGGGCCAAGGTGGTGCTGTTGCAGAATGGCTTGGGCGTTGAAGAGCAGTTGCGTCCTCTGCTACGCGCCGACCTGCACCTGCTGGGCGGATTGTGCTTCATCTGCGTCAATCGCCAGACGCCGGGGGTGATTCGTCACCAGGCACTGGGGGCGGTCAACCTGGGCTATCACAGTGGCCCAGCCGAAGATGGCGGGGCGGCCATCGTCGAGCAGGGCGCCGACCTGCTGCGCGCAGCCGGTATTGATTCCCAGGGCATGGATAACCTGGATAAGGCCCGCTGGCAGAAGCTGGTCTGGAACGTGCCCTACAATGGCCTGTCGGTGCTGCTGCAGGCCAGCACCACGCCGCTGATGGCCGACCCGCACAGCCGCAGCCTGATCCAGGCGCTGATGGCCGAAGTGGTGCAGGGCGCGCGTGCCTGCGGCCATGACCTGGCGCAGGGCTATGCCGAGCACCTGTTCCGGGTGACTGAGCAGATGCCTGACTACTGGCCGAGCATGTACCACGACCATGCCTTGCAGCGCCCCCTCGAATTGCAGGCGATCTACGCAGAACCGCTGGAGCGGGCTCGTCAGGCCGGCTGCAGCCTGCCGCGCATGGAGTCGCTGCACCAAGCCCTGGCCTTCATCGAACGGCGCGACCGGGAGGCCTGACAACCTCGCGACCCCCACCGCGTCAGCACGCCGGACGGCAAGGCGACCCTGCGCGGCGCTGCTAAGCTGAAGCATGCCCTGCCGCAGCGGCAGTCAAGGAGGTCGAATGATCGGTTCCATGCTGTACGCCACCGACCTTGGTGTGTATGCGCCGTTTGTCATGCAGCACGCTCTGGCGATGGCGCGGACCTTTGGTGCGGAGCTGTACGTGATCCACGCGGTGGAACCCATGGGGCAATTCGCCGAGTCGCTTCTGCAAAGCTACCTGGATGAGCGGACCTTGGATCAGTTGCACAGCCAAGGCGTGAACACAGTGCTGGCGAACATCGAACAACGGGTGCTGGAAAACTTCCGCGACGAACTGGGTGAGGAAGCGGACCTTGCGTTGATCAAGGCGGTGAGGGTGCGCCAGGGCGATCCCTCGCTGGTGATCCTCGAGCAGGCGCAGCGCCTGAACGTCGACCTGTTGATCTTTGGCAGCCATAGCCAGGGCGCTGGTGCCGATGTGCCGCTGGGGCGCACGGCCGTACGCTTGCTGCAGCTATCACCAGTGCCGGTGTACATGGTCCCCCTGTGTCAGCACCTGGGGCGTAGGAAACTCTGACAATAGCCGTGGGCTACGGAGTAACAAAATAGTTCTAGATTTATTCTTCAAACCACTAATATAGTTATATATCGTCGCTGCTGCCGGTGACACCCAGCTGATTTGAGGGATACCTATGAAGCTTCAACAACTGCGCTACATCTGGGAGGTGGCGCACCATGACCTCAATGTCTCCGCGACAGCGCAGAGCCTCTATACCTCGCAGCCCGGGATCAGCAAACAGATCCGCTTGCTCGAGGACGAACTGGGGGTCGAAGTCTTCGCCCGCAGTGGCAAGCACCTGACCCGCGTGACCCCGGCCGGTGAGCGGATCATCAACACTGCTGGCGAGATCTTGCGCAAGGTCGAGAGCATCAAGCAGATTGCCCAGGAATTCTCCAATGAGAAGAAGGGTACCCTGTCGATCGCCACCACCCACACCCAGGCCCGCTATGCCTTGCCGCCGGTGATCAGCGGCTTCATCAAGCAGTACCCTGAGGTGGCGTTGCACATGCATCAGGGTTCACCCATGCAGATCGCTGAAATGGCCGCCGACGGCACCGTCGACTTCGCCATCGCCACCGAGGCCCTGGAACTGTTCGGCGACCTGGTCATGATGCCGTGCTACAAATGGAACCGCTGCGTGGTGGTTCCCCAGGGACATCCCCTGGCCAAGCTGCCGAAGCTGACCCTCGAGGCGGTGGCCGAATACCCGATCGTCACCTACGTATTTGGCTTCACCGGCCGCTCCAAGCTCGACGAAGCCTTCAATCATCGTGGCCTGACGCCCAAGGTGGTGTTCACCGCCGCTGACGCCGACGTGATCAAGACGTACGTGCGCCTCGGCCTGGGCGTGGGCATCGTGGCCGGCATGGCGGTCGACGCCAAGCTCGACAATGACTTGGTGGCCCTGGACGCCAGCGAGCTGTTCGAACCCAGCATCACTAAGATCGGCTTCCGCCGTGGCACCTTCCTGCGGGGTTTCATGTGCGACTTCATCGAGAAGTTCGCGCCGCACCTGACCCGCGAAGTGATGGCCAAGGCCATCCAGTGCCACAACAAGCAGGAACTCGAAGCGCTCTTCGCTGGCGTCGAGCTGCCCGTCCACTAAAAGCAGCCGCAAGCTCCAAGCTCCAAGCTCCAAGCGAAGAGCAGTCCGCGTCCAGACTGCTCTTTAAGGCTTGAGGCAGCTGCAAGCTTCAAGGCGTAAGAAAAGAGCAGTCCGCACACTGACCGCTCTTTCTTGAAGCTTGAAGCTTGAAGTTTGAAGCTTGAAGCTGGGACCCCTCAGGCCTTGCTGATCAGGTTGCCGGCGTGCAGGCCGCATTCCTTTTGCGTGGACTCTTCCCACCACCAGCGTCCTTCGCGCTCGTGCTGGTTAGGCAGGACCGGGCGGGTGCAGGGTTCGCAGCCGATGCTGATGAAGCCGCGTTCGTGCAGGCTGTTGTAGGGCAGCTCGAGCATGCGGATGTAACCCCAGACTTCCTCGCTGGTCATCTGTGCCAAGGGGTTGAACTTGTACAGCGTGCGCTCAGGGGTGGAGAAGGCACTGTCGATTTCCAGCGCCGGTACCTGACTGCGGGTGCCTGGGCTCTGGTCGCGGCGCTGGCCAGTGGCCCAGGCGCTGACGGTGCTCAACTTGCGGCGCAGGGGCTCGATCTTGCGGATGCCGCAACACTCGCCGTGACCATCCCTGTAGAAGCTGAACAGGCCCTTTTCCTTGACGAAGGGGTCCAGCTTGCTGCGGTCGGGGCTGAGGATCTCGATCGGCAGGTTGTAGTGCTCGCGGACCTGATCGATGAAGCGGTAGGTCTCCGGGTGAAGGCGACCGGTATCGAGGCTGAACACCTTGACCTGCTTGTTCAGTTTCCAGGCCATGTCCACCAGTGCCACGTCCTCGGCACCGCTGAAGGAGATCCACAGGTCATCACCGAAATGCTCGAAGGCGAGCTTGAGGATGTCCTGAGGGGACTTGCTGGCATAGGTCGCGGCCAGGGCGGCGACATCGAAGGGTTGGCTCATCAGGCGGTTTCCGTACATTTGTATGGCGCTGGGCGCTCGTAATGGTCCGATCTTAACAAAAAATGCCGGGGCAGACGTTTGCGGTGTGGCCGGCCCGTCATGTGAGGCCGGCGCCTGACTGGCTGGCGCCACAGGTGCTAGAGATCTTGCAGCGTCTCCATGAGCACCCGCACCTTGGCGATCGATTCTTCATACTCCGCCTGCCACTCCGAATCCGCCACTACGGCGCCGCCGCCCCAGCAGCTGACTTGCCCGTCCTTGACCAGCAAGCTGCGGATGGCGATGGAGCTGTCCATCTCGCCGCGCACGTCGATGTACAGCAGCGACCCGCAATACAGCGCGCGGCGGGTGGGCTCCAGTTCATCGATGATCTGCATGGCGCGGATTTTCGGGGCGCCGGTGATCGAGCCGCCGGGGAAGCTGCCGCCGATGAGGTCGAGGGCATCCTTGTCGGCCGCCAGGCGGCCGGTCACGCTGCTGACCAGGTGATGCACGTTGGGGTAGCTCTCCAGACTGAACAGCTCCGGTACCTTGACCGAGCCGATCTCGCAGGTGCGCCCCAGGTCGTTGCGCAGCAGGTCGACGATCATCAGGTTTTCCGCACGGTCCTTGCGACTGTCCAACAGTTCGGCGGCATTGCGCGCATCTTCGGCGGGGTCCGCGGCACGCGGGCGGGTGCCTTTGATCGGCCGGGTTTCCACCTGTCCCCGGCTGACGCGGATGAAGCGCTCCGGCGAAAAGCTCAGCAGGGCGCTGCCATCGGCCAACTGCTGGAAGCCGGAGAACGGCGTCGGGCAGGCCTGGCGCAAGGCCTGGTAGGCCTGCCACGGGTCGCCCTGGCACGGCGCGCGGAACCGCTGGGTGAGGTTGATCTGGTAGCAATCGCCGGCCTGGATGTACTGTTGCACCCGATTGAAGGCCTGTTGGTACTGGACGGCTTGAAGATCCCCACGCATGGGCGTGAGCAGCGTGAAAGCGCCCTCGAGCTGCGGTGCGGGTGCTTCGAACAGCGCGACCAGGCGCTGCCGTTCAGCGGCCTCCAGGGCGGGATGGAACACCAGCTGCGTGGTGCCCAGCCGGTGATCGCTGACCAAGGCCCAGGCATACAGCCCCAGTTGCGCATCGCTTAGACCCAGGTCGTCCGTGGCAAGGCTAGGCAGGTGCTCCAGCCGCCGGCCGAAATCATAGCTGAGGTAACCGATCAGGCCGCCGGCAAATGGCAGCTCCACGGCATCGGGCAACTGAGCTTGACCCAGCTGCGCCAGGCTTTCGCGCAAGCGCTGAAGATACGCCAGGCCAGGCTCACCGGAGGCCGCTTGCAGCTGCTGCAGGGGCCAGGCGCTGATCAGGTCGAAACGGCCACGTTCGGCATGAGGGCGCGCGCTGTCGAGCAGTACGGCGCCGGGCGCGTGACGCACGCGGGCAAAGTACGCGGCAGGGTCGGGCAGATAGGGCAGGGGATGGAGCGTACAAGTCGGCATGCGAGTGGGCGGCAAAGAAAGCGAGGAGGCGATTGTAGACGGCTGTGGGACAAGCGCC
Organism: Pseudomonadota bacterium; assembly: GCA_023388335.1. Taxonomy (GTDB): domain Bacteria; phylum Pseudomonadota; class Gammaproteobacteria; order Pseudomonadales; family Pseudomonadaceae; genus Aquipseudomonas. Next base: position 17,380 of record JAEWGL010000242.1, read on the forward strand.
TAGCGCTGGGCGCGAGATCGAGCTGACCAGCATGGCGGGGCAAGCCGGTCGAGCGCCCGGCTTGTCCGCGCCAACGCCTGCTGTCAGTGACCCGGAACGTGGCCGAACAGTCCCTGGGCAACGCGCACGCGCTGCTCGGCGTCTTCCTGCACGCCGTCCTTGGCCAGGGCCTCGACATGCGCCTCGATGGCGTGGGTGCGCTGGGTCAGGCCACAATCGTTGGCGATCTGGATGTTCAGGCCAGGCCGGGCGTTGAGCTCGAGAATAAGCGGGCCCTTGTCCTGGTCCAGCACCATGTCGACACCGATGTAGCCCAGCCCGCACAGCTCATAGCAGCCCGCGGCGAGCTTCATGAAGCCGTCCCAGTTCGGCAGCTGCACACCGTCCACCGCGTTGGTGGTGTCCGGGTGCTTGCTGATGATGTTGTTCAGCCAGGTGCCCCGCAAGGTCACGCCGGTGGCCAGGTCCACACCGACGCCGATGGCGCCCTGGTGCAGGTTGGCCTTGCCGCCGGACTGGCGCGTCGGCAGACGCAGCATGGCCATCACCGGGTAGCCCATCAGCACGATGATGCGGATGTCCGGCACGCCCTCGTAGCTGATGCTCTTGAAGATCTGGTCCGGGGTCACCCGGTATTCGATCAGTGCACGGTCGCGGTGTCCGCCCAGCGAGTACAGGCCGGTGAGGATGCTGGAGACCTGGTGCTCGATCTCCTCGTGGCTGATGATCTTGCCCGAAACCGTACGGTAGCGGCTCTCGAAGCGGTCGGCGATCACCAGGATGCCGTCACCGCCGGCGCCTTGCGCCGGCTTGATGACGAAGTCGCTGCGTCCGCCGATGATCTCGTCGAGCTTGTCGATTTCCTTCTCGGTGGAGATCACTCCGTACATCTCCGGCACATGGATGCCGGCCTGGAGCGCACGCTCCTTGGTGATGATCTTGTCGTCGACGATCGGATACAGATGGCGCTTGTTGTACTTGAGGACGTAGTCCGCATTGCGCCGGTTGATACCCATGATGCCCCGCGCTTCCAGGGCCTTCCAGGTTTTGATCAGACCAAACATCAGGCGTCAGCCTTCAAGAAAGCCTTGAAGCGAACGAGCTCGGTCAGGCGGTAGCCGCGGTAGCGACCCATCGCCAGCATGAAGCCCACCAGGATCAGCAGTACCGCCGGGAAGGTGAAGACGAAGTACACCAGCTCCGGCACCATCATCAGCAGGTGCGCCAGCGAGGCGGCGAACAAGGTGCCGATGGCCACCTTCATGGCATGGCCGCCGCCACGTTCTTCCCAGGTGATCGACAGGCGTTCGATGGTCATGGTCAGGATCACCATCGGGAACAGCGCCACGGACAGGCCGCGTTCCAGGCCTAGCTTGTGGCTGAACAGGCTGATGGCGGCAATCAGCACCACCACGAAGGTCAGTACCACCGACAGGCGCGGCAGCATCTGCAGCTTCAGATGCTCCAGGTACGAGCGTAGCGACAGGCCCAGGGCCGTGATCACCGTGAACAGGATGATGCCGAAGCCCAGCTGGGTTTCGCGGAAGGCCAGGGCGATCAGCACCGGGGTGAAAGTGCCCAGCGTCTGGATGCCGATCAGGTTGCGCAGCACCAGGATCACCAGCACGCCGATCGGGATCATCACCATGATCATGAAGGTTTGCTGGGTCTGCAGCGGCAGGCCGTACAGAGAGTATTCGAGGAAGTCCGCGTCAGTGTTCTCGTCGGTCAGCTTGGCCAGGCGGATGGCATTCATCTCGCTGTTGTTCATGCTGAAGGTGACATTGGCTTTCTTGCCGCCATCGACGCTGATCAGGTTGTCATCGCCGGTCCACCATAGCAGGCGGTCGTTGGGCAGGCCCTGTTCACCGGTGTCCGGGTTGAAGTACAGCCAATCGTTGCCATTGAAGCTGCGCAGCCACAGTTCGGGGTTTTGCGGCACATCGGCGACCAGGCGGATGGTGTGCACCTTTTCCATCGGCACATGGGCGATGGACAGCAGCAGGTCGATGACCTTGGCCTTGTTCAGCGGCGACGTGTCGCCAGCCAGCAACAACTTGACGTTGTCGTCGTTGAGGTTGTTGACGCGCTTGATGGTCTCGCTGACAAAGGTCTCGACATCCGCCGAATGCTGGCGGATCGGCGCCATCAGCGCTTCGGCGGCAATCTTCTCGGGGCCCTCGACGGCCAGGCTGTCACGGAAGGTCGGACCTTTGACGACGGTCTTCTCGTTGCTGTAGCGCTTGGTCAGGACCAGCCGGTAATAGAGGGTCTGGTTGCCGCTGGCACGCCGGGCCGACCAGGTTACCTTGCGGTTGTCGTCGGCACGGTTGACGCTCACGCCGTAATTGTTGGAGATGAAGCTCTCGTTGAGGCTGACGTAGCCACGGTTCAACGGCGGCACGAACATCTGCACCTTGACCGGGTCCTTCGGATTGGCGATGAACTCGACCTTGGCGTCGATGTTCCACAGGTCGTCGGTCTCGTCTTCGGTCACCGGGATGCCGAGGATGAAAATCTGATAGGCCGTGACCAGCACGCCCAGCAACACCAGTACGGTGATCAGGACTTTCAGATGGAGGGTAAGAGCGCGCATCGGTTCTACTCTGCGGTGTGAGCGTCAGTGGCACAGGCAGGTTTGCCGGCCGCGTATTTAAGGCTTGGGTCGACCAGGGCATCGAAGTGCTTGAGCGCCTCGGAACCGATCAGCAGCGGAAACTGGAACGCGCTGCGGTCGGTGAGGTTGACTTCGATGGCGCGCAGGCTGCGGCCCATGCAGATGTTCAGTTCGATCACCGGGCGGGCGGTGTAGGCCTTGCCCTCGTCCGGGTCGTAGTCACCGGCGCGCCGCTTGATCTTGCTGACGCGGGCCAAAGGCCGTTCTATCGGATGCGAATGGGCGGCGTCAATTGCCAGGTAGAAGCGCACCCAGCTCTCGCCGTTGCGCTTGAAACGCTTGATGTCACGGGCACTGAGCGAGGCGGTCTTGGCGCCGGTGTCGAGCTTGGCCGCGACTTCGAGGTCAAGGTCGCCAAGGCGGGCGTATTCGTTGAGACCGTACACGGTCTTTTCCGCCGCCTGGCCAAGGGCCGGCAGCAAGGAGAGGCAGAACAACAGTGGAAGGGATGTAAGTCTCATAATCCTGGCGCGGTGCTGTGCGGTGTTCGGGCAAGGCGACTGGCAACTACTGCGCAAGCATCCTCGTTGATCTGTCAACAACATGAAATTGCCGACAAACACACTATCCATACTCCGTAGGAGGCGCGGCATTCTATCACGCTGTGGTCGTGACGCCAGCGCGTCGCACTCTGACACCACCTGGACGGGGTTAGTTCGTTGCTGGAGGATTGTCGACAATGCTTAACTTGTCTTTGACTTGAATAAAGCTTTTGGCTATTTTTGGCGGTAGTCATCAACAAGGTGTCGACAATATGTGGGACGTAACCCAGCCCCGACTCGTTGCAGACGACGAAACGGAGACGCTGTCCGAGCACGTCTTCCGGCGCATTCAGGCGGCCATCGTCAAGGGCGAGATCGCTCCGGGGAGCAAGATCTCCGAGCCTGAGCTCGCCCGCACCTATGGCATCAGTCGTGGGCCACTGCGCGAGGCTATTCACCGCCTGGAAGGCCAGCGCCTGCTGGTGCGCGTTCCCCACGTGGGGGCGAGGGTGGTATCGCTCAGCCATGCCGAGCTGATCGAACTCTACGAAATCCGCGAATCCCTTGAGGGCATGGCTTGCCGCCTGGCGGCCGAGCGCATGAGCGTGACCGAGATCGACGAACTGCGCCGGGTGCTGGACACCCATGAGCGCGACGCGGCGTTCCAGGCGGGCCTTGGTTACTACCAGCAGGAAGGCGACTTCGACTTTCACTACCGGATCATCCAGGGCAGCGGCAACCGCACGCTGGTACAGATGCTCTGCGGCGAGCTGTATCAATTGGTGCGCATGTACCGCATCCAGTTTTCCGCCACGCCCAACCGTCCCCGCCAGGCCTTTGCCGAGCACCACCGGATCCTCGATGCCATCGCCGAGCGTGACGGCGAGCTGGCCGAACTCCTGATGCGCCGACACATCGGCGCCTCCAAGCGCACTATCGAGCGTCATTACCAGGACGCCAACAACAATAGCCAACGAGGTGAGTCATGACCCACAAAAGCAGTCCCGGCCAGCGGTTTCGCGATGCGGTCGCCGCCGAACATCCGTTGCAGGTGGTCGGGGCGATCAATGCCAACCATGCCCTGCTGGCCAAACGTGCCGGCTTCAAGGCCATCTACCTGTCCGGTGGCGGGGTCGCCGCCGGCTCCCTGGGCCTGCCGGACCTGGGCATCAGCGGCCTGGATGACGTGCTCACCGACGTGCGCCGCATCACCGATGTCTGCGACCTGCCGTTGCTGGTGGATGTCGACACCGGCTTCGGCGCCTCGGCGTTCAACGTGGCGCGTACCGTGCGCTCGATGAGCAAGTTCGGCGCCGCGGCGATCCACATCGAAGACCAGGTCGGCGCCAAGCGCTGCGGCCACCGGCCCAACAAGGAAATCGTTTCGCAGCAGGAGATGGTCGACCGCATCAAGGCCGCCGTCGATGCCCGCGAGGATGACAGCTTCGTGATCATGGCGCGTACCGACGCCCTCGCCGTCGAGGGCCTCAATGCCGCCCTGGACCGCGCTGCCGCCTGCATCGAGGCCGGTGCCGACATGATCTTCCCGGAGGCCATCACCGAGCTTTCGATGTACAAGACCTTCGCCGACCGGGTCAAGGCGCCCATCCTCGCCAACATCACCGAGTTCGGCGCCACGCCGCTGTACACCACCCAAGAGCTGGCCTCGGTCGACGTGTCGCTGGTGCTGTACCCGCTGTCGGCGTTCCGCGCCATGAACAAGGCCGCCGAGAATGTCTATGCCGCGCTGCGCCGCGACGGTACGCAGAAGCATGTCATCGATACCATGCAAACGCGCATGGAGCTGTACGATGCCATCAATTACCACGCGTTCGAGCAGGGCCTCGACGCGTTGTTCGCCCAGAAGAAGGGCTGACACGGCAACACACCGTTTTTAGCTGTCGTTTCCATAACAAATTCAACAAGTGGAGAAGAGTAATGGCCGAAGCAAAAGTACTCAGTGGTGCCGGCCTGCGAGGTCAGGTTGCGGGTCAAACGGCACTGTCGACCGTGGGCCAGGCCGGTGCCGGCCTGACCTACCGGGGCTACGACGTGCGCGAGCTGGCAGAGTATGCCGAATTCGAGGAAGTGGCCTACCTGCTGCTGTACGGCGAGCTGCCAAACCAGGCACAGCTGATCGAATACAAGTCCAGACTCAAGGCCTTGCGTGACCTGCCCCAGGCACTGAAGGAAGTGCTGGAGCGGATTCCGGTCACCGCCCACCCGATGGACGTGATGCGTACCGGCTGTTCGGTGCTTGGCACCTTGGAGCCGGAGCACAGCTTCGACCAGCAGCACGACAAGACCGACCGTCTGTTGGCCGTGTTCCCGGCGATCATGTGCTACTGGTACCGCTTCAGCCACCATGGCGTGCGCATCGACTGCACCAGCGACGAAGACACCCTGGG